>CAYXUK010000020.1:0-5487 GCA_964468295.1 uncultured bacterium
GCAGCCTCATTTTTCTGCATCAGCTGTGAATAGCCCACCATATCGGTGAACATGATGGCAGCGAGCCGCCTGTTAGACTGGTTTGAATCTTCTTTCATTTTCTGATTAGAAAACTAACTGATAATTCATTTTCAAATCTAAGTGAAAAAAACATATATAAAATAATTTATGTTATTTTAACAAAACCATTTTTCTTGTCTTGATAAAACCAACAGTTTGAATCTGATAAAAGTAAATACCGGCCGCTACCGAGGATCCAAACTGATTGCGGGTGTTCCAGATAACAGTCTGATATCCAGCAGGAATTTGCTGGTTAACCAGCTCGATCACTTCACGACCTAGGATATCATAAATGACAAATTTTACATGGGCATCCTTAGGCAGATCGTAATTGATCGTGGTGACCGGATTAAAAGGATTGGGGTAATTCTGGTGCAGCGCGAATTCCTTGGGGATGGGCTTCAGATCCAGCGCTTGGGTGCCGGCACTAAGTACGATGTTGTCCTTACCAATAAACTGGTAGGAAAGGTTGACGTTCACGTCCTTTTTCTGCAGATGGTTGTAATTAATGTATATCGGCAAGCTGTTTGCCTCAAAATAAGCGGCGTTAAGGATCAGATTACCGTTGAGCGTATCTACTTTCGATAGGGTAATCCCTTTTTCGCTGACCGTTTTGGAAGCATTTGCAGAAAATTGAATATCTGTGATCGGATAATCCAGCAATATTTCCATGGCCTGGGTACCCATTGGCGGATACACTATAATGTTGCCATTACTAATGGTCGCATTTATTTCTGGGCCTTCACTAGCCAGGAGTTTGGCCAGCATCTTACCCGATTTATTTTTATCCCAGTGCCACATCCGTGTGAAGACCATACCATCACGATTGCTATACACCCCGTCCGGGGCAGGCTTGAAGTTGGGTACAGTACCTGTCACCGGTCCTAATTCATACTTGGGATTATTTGTATCCCAACCTTCTACAAAAGTACTTAGATCGAGCATGCCAATTGTACTATCCGCATCATAATCTGCTAAAAAGGAAACTGAGTACTTGTATTGGTGATTATCGGAAGAATTGCCGAGATAATCCATCAGTTCATTGATGGTAAGGGTAATATC
Organism: uncultured bacterium; assembly: GCA_964468295.1. Classification (GTDB taxonomy): domain Bacteria; phylum Fidelibacterota; class Marinisomatia; order Marinisomatales; family TCS55; genus TCS55. The sequence continues at coordinate 1,123 of CAYXUK010000020.1, forward strand.
ATCTCCACTTGTGAATGGCGCCTGAAGATTGATGGAAAACTGGGTGCTATCCGTAACCTCTTCGGTGAATAAAATACTATCACCGACGCTTGATTCTATTGATGCGACAAAGGACGCAAATGGCTCCGAAACCGTAAATGTGATATTTGCATCATCTAAAATATTTAACTGTGATCCGCTTTCATGAGAAACATCAGCAATCGTTGGTTCACCGAAATATAAATCATAAACTAATTTATTTGAGGTTGCAGCGGTCTCATTGCTTGCCGAATCTGCAGCATAAATTGTACCGTAGTAGGTATTGCCATTGGTCAGTTTTAAACTATCATTAAGCTGGATGACAGTACTGTCAATATTCTCATCTGTAATTGTACGATTGATTATATCTGCTGAACCAGGCTGGCTGCCCAGACTGTATTCGTATTGACTTATTCCGCTGGTCTGATCTGAAAAACCGGACCAGGAAAGAATGATTTGATCTGGCGCAATTTGTGTCTTAGTAACTGTACCTGCAACCGGCGCCTTAAGATCCATCTGAAATCCATCAGATGAAACTTCTTCAGAAACATTACCTGCAAAGTCGGTAACACGAGCATTCGAATAATAATTCAAACCTTCAATCAAATCGATTAAATTGATTGAAACGGAATTTGTATCCCCTTTAAACCAGGCGATTACATTGTCATCAATGACTGGTTTCCCTGACGCATCAATAGAATCAGCAACCGTACTGATCGAATACTCATATTTTGCGATGCCTGTATTATCGGAAATCACAGTCACAATCTTTCCTCTTCTTTCCAGGCCATACCAATCCAGGTCATTAACCGATTCGGAAATTGTATTGATAATTGGGATTTCAAAGTCAACATAGACGCCATCGGTGGTAATGGTATCGGATACCTGCCCAATATTGTCTGTACCGCGCACACTGAAATTGTAAGTCGTATCGTTCACTAAAGACAATTCCTTTGCGGTTACGGAGGTGTCGGTAGCATTTTCGGTCCAATCAACAATATTATTTAATACACCTGTGCCGATGGCATACTCATATGTAACAGTGCCGTCATCATCAAATTGTTTCCAGTGAGCAGAGAGGGAAGTGCCGGTATTGGTGTAATCCAACTCCTGATCATCTGATAATCCGTCTGAGATTGTAAATGATTTTGGAAATCGGTTTGAAAATTTACTTTCGTATGCACCAATATCAGGGGCAGAGGTATTGGGGTTCGGTCGAGAATTACCTGCGATGTCCGTTGCAGGAGCAGAAAATGATTTATCATCTACTATCCTATTTATAGTACCAGAACCAATTCCCATCGAATATCTGTTCAGGCTATAATTGTCAGCAGATTTTGTTTCAAAATCTGGATCCGCATTTAGAATAAATTCACTCGCTATGGTCCAAGTTCCGCTGGGTATAATCTGATTGATACCTGCAATACCACCTTCTAAGATGGAATTGTAAATAAATATATTTCCTGGTGATGCCAGGGTTGTGTCACCATTATCAATACTTTTTCCATTACCAAAAATAATGGAATTCATAATTACAAGGGAGTCAGAAGAATTAAACCGAATATCGTGTCCTTCTGTTTTGCCATTATTTGCAAACGTACTGTTAATAATCGCGGTGTATTGGGACGTCTCAATACCGGATTTGACATTATTATCAACAACTAAACAATTTTCTAATATGGACTGGGATGATTCGATAAATAATGCCTGACTATTTACCGATGATTGTGTTGTGTCTCCTGTATTTCCAACTGCTTTCGTGCTTTTGATTGTAAATCTTGGTCGAAGATAGTTATCGGCGCTGTAATGGTCCGTTTCTCCGTAGATGCCTGCACCTTTGGCCGCAACATTATACCCAACAGTAGAATTGGATATTTTCGGATTTGATTTTGTAAAATATATACCACCGCCAGCATCAATCATTTTTGCCTGACTGGTATTGGTGTTGTTGATGATGGTGCAGCTCGTAATTATTGCCTTACTGAATTCTAAATAGATACCGCCACCATAGTAGAAGTTGTCACCACCGCCAATTTGATTTTCCCTAATAATCAAATTATCTAAAATGGGGCTGGTGTAAGTAGCAGTTGTTGTTTCGGAAGCGATATTTTTTCCAGCACCTTTTATATAAATACCGCCGCCTTTACCTAAACCCAAACCGTTTCTAATGGTAAGTCCACTTAAAACAGATGTGGAATCTTCAAAGTTTTCAAATTTGAAGACACTTCCAAAATTATTGCCGTCAATAATTGTAGATGATATATAGGACGTATCACCCGTGGTTAAATAGAGTGATCCCACAATAACGTTTTTACCATCATAGCTGATATTTTCTTTATAAATGCCTGGATATACCAGAATAGTATCACCAATAAGTGCTGCATCTATCGCAGCTTGGATACTGACAAAGTTTGCTGAACTATCTGGTTTTACAATAACGGTAGTTCCAATGCCTGATACCATACTTAAGTCCGCTGTCTTCCCGCTTTCATACCCAATACTGTCCACCGCTGAAATGCGAAAGAAATAGACCGTACCGTTGATCAGTCCCGTAATCGTTGCAGAGGTGTCAGTTACACTTGCGGTTGAGTCCATTTTTAAGATGGGTTTAGTAGAAGTTCCACCATAAACGTAATACTTTACTACATCAGGTTCCCTGTTGGCGTTCCAGATAATATTTACCTGCTTGTTTCCAGGAATGCCAACCAGCCCAGTGGGCATTTTGGGGGCCGTCTTATTGTTTAAAAAGACTGAATTATTGTTTTGGATTGTATCGGCCGGATTACCTGCAGCGTCGTATATGGAATTTGGTGCAGGTGTTACCGTTATCAGCTCTCCATCCGGCGTGCTGGATAGATCAATACCCAAAGTATAGGTGTTGACGATTGCAGATATGCTTTTCGGGGTTGCGCTCAGTAGGGTAGAAGAGCCTCCTTGAAGAGAAAAAACAAAGTCAGCTGAATCCAATTCACCAATGCCATTGTTTTTACTAAAGACCGCTTCATTGAATGTCACTGCGACGGTGGTGTCGGTCACAATGGAAACAGAAGAAATTATGGGGGGTATTTTCTCGGTTAAATTCACTGTATTATTTATCTGGGTCGTTTTGGAGACATTTCCAAGCCCATCAAAAATAGCATTTACTGCCGGTCTTACCGTAAGCACTTCATTACCATCTGGAATCCCAGATAAACTAATACCTAGTGTAAATGTGTTTCCGCTTGCAGATACACTGGTAGCCATCAGACTGAGCAAGGTAGCGGTACCACCTTCAATAGAAAGGGTAAAATCAGCTGAATCCAGTGCTCCACTGGATTGACCAGTGCTATATACTGCTACACTGAACGTTACCGCAATGGTACTATCCGACGTCATCAAGACAGAAGTAATTACAGGGTTAGTTTGATCGTATAAATTTGTTTTATTGTTGGTCTGGGATGTATCTGCCACAATACCAGCCGCATCAAAAATAGAGCTGTCCACCAAAGCAACTGTAACTACTTCACTTCCGTTTGGTATACCTGATAAACCGAGGCCTAGGGTATAGGTGCTGTCGCTTGCAGATATACTGGTGGGGTTGGTGCTAGCCAGTGTGGCATTTCCACCAGTAATAGAAAAGGCAAAATCGGCTGTATCTAAAACACCGCTGCCATCGTTTTTACTGAAAACCGCCTCACTAAAAATCACGATAATACTGCTGTTGTCAGATGATGGTGAAACAGATGTAAGTATTGGCGCTTTTTTATCAAATAATTTCACACTATTGTTGTTCTGTGTGACGCTGGCCGGATTACCAGCTCCATCATAAATGGCACTGTCAACCAGTGTAACCGTCAGCACTTCAACTCCATCCGGCGTGCCGGATAGACCAATTCCTAAGGTATAGACGTTACCACTGGCCGATATGCTGCTAGGTGTTGTACTTGAAAGAGTAGCCGCACCACCTTGAAGTGTCAAGACAAAATCAATGGCCTCTAAGGCGCCGCTTCCATCGTTTTTGCTGTATACCGCCTCACTAAAACTTGCATCAATGGTACTGTTACTAGATTCAAGATTAAATGAAGAGATGGTGGGTGCGGTTTTGTCCTTCAAATTTGCCGTGTTATTGGTTTGTGTTGTGCTGGCTACATTGCCTACTGAATCAAATATGGCGCTTTCTACCGGAACTACCGCAAGTACTTCACTTCCATCGGGCGTGCCAGATAAACTGATACCTAAGATATAGTCGTTACCACTGGCGGATATTTCGTTAGGCGATGCAGAAGAAAGGGTGGCTGTACCGCCTGTAATCGAAAGAGCAAAATCAGCTGAATCCAGTGCGCCACTGCCGCCATTGGTATTAAATAC
>CAYXUK010000020.1:5587-11486 GCA_964468295.1 uncultured bacterium
AAAGAGCAAAATCAGCTGAATCCAGTGCGCCACTGCCGCCATTGGTATTAAATACGCTTTCAGAAAAAGTTACGGTAATACTTTTGTTGTCTGATGCCGTGGTAACCGAAGCGATGGTAGGCGCAGCCTTGTCTTTCAAATTTATTGTATTATTGCTTTGCGTTGTGTTGGAGGCATTACCGGCCGCATCATAAATGGCATTCTCTATCGGGTTCACCTTCAGCACTTCACTTCCATTTGGCGTCCCGGATAGACCAATACCTAAAGTATAGGTATTTCCGCTGGCCGATAGGCTGGTGGGGGTTGCAGAAGATAGGGTAGCTACACCTCCGGTGATCGATAAAACAAAATCGGCTGAATCCAGGGCGCCGCTGCCGCCATTGGTGCTAAATACCGCGACACTGAAAACCACCGCTATCGTACTATTGTCAGCAGCAAGGGTAACAGACGTTATGTTTGGCGCAGTCTGATCAAATAAACTGGTCGTTTTGTTGGTTTGGGTGGTGCTGGCCACATTGCCGCCCGCATCATAAATGGCATTTTCTACCGGTGTAACGGTAACAACCTCACTTCCATCCGGCGTGCCGGATAGACCGATACCCAATGTGTACACGTTACCGCTTATGGATATACTGGTGGGGGTTGCAGAAGATAGGGTAGCTGCACCACCGGTGATAGAAAAGGCAAAATCAGCTGAGTCCAGGGCACCGCTGCCGCCATTGGTACTAAATACCGCTTCACTGAAGGTCACGACGATTGTTTTGTTATCAGACGCCGTGGTAACCGAAGAGACGATAGGTACGGTCTTATCTTTCAAATTTGCCGTGTTATTGCTTTGGGTGGTACTGGCCGCATTTCCTTTTGCGTCATAAATGGCATTCTCTGCCGGTGTCACCTTGAGTAATTCACTTCCGCTTGGCGTGCCGGATATCGTAAGGCCCAGTGTATATACATTTCCATCGGCAGATATGCTGCTGGGAGTGGTGCTGGAAAGGGTGGCCGTACCGCCGGTTAAAGAAAAGACGAAATCAGTTTTTTCTAAGCTTCCGCTGCCGCTATTGGTTTTAAATGAAGCTTCATTTAATGTCACCGCAATTGTGCTGTTATCAGCTGCTAAAGCAACAGAAGAGATCTTGGGCCCAGCTCGATCGTTTAAGGTAGCCGTATTGTTACTTTGGGTAGTGCTGGCCGCATTATATCCGCCATCGAAAATGGCATTGGCTGCCGGTTTTACTGTAATTACCTCAGTCCCATCGGCCAAACCAGATAGACCAATACCTAATGTATAGGTATTGCTGCTGGCAGATATACTGGTGGGGGCTGTAGAAGAAAGGGTCGCCGAACCACCGGCAATAGAAAAGACAAAATCGGCTGTGTCCAATGCGCCACTACCGTTATTAGTGCTGTACACCGCTTCATCAAATGTCACCGCAATTGTGCTGTTGTCTGATGCCAGTTGCACATTTTTGATGGTGGGTGGTATTTCATCATTTGCTCTGATCAAATAGGTTTTGACGAAGCCATCATCACTGGTGCCGGCATAGGCTAAGGCGTATGTATCCATATCGATCTGGACAAGGGAATTATATCGTCCCTGGTTCGCATCATACTCGACAACATATGCCTGGCTAACGGTGGCGCCGTCTGCTGAAATAGTAAAGGTTTTTAAGTAGCCATCGTCATCAGCACCGGTATATGCCAGGATATATGTATCTGAGCCAGAACTGACTTTGATCAAAGAATTAAATGTCCCGTTATCCTCGTCATGCTCCAGTTTTTTCACTTGCGTGACAGCGGAACCATCGGCTGGGATGGTGAAAGTTTTAATAAATCCATCATTGCCCGTGCCAGAATAGGCCAATGCGTATGTGTTGTCATCAACTTGGATAAAGGAGTTGTGCTTGCCATAAATTGAGTCATGCTTGTATTCAAACACCTCGGTGATAGAGGAACCATCGGCTGGAATAGTAAAGGTTTTAATGTAGCCATTACCGCCATTGCCGGAATAAGCCAAAGCCACAGTATTTGAATCAACCTTAACTAGAGAGTTATACTCCCCTAAATTATCGTCGTGTACTAGCGAACTTACTTGAGTGATAGTGCTACCATCGGCAGAAATGGTAAAGGTTCTGATGTGGCCTTTATTACCACTTATTAAACATGCTAATACATATGTGTCTGAATCCAGTTGGATCAGTGATTGATGTGTCATGTAATAACTAATGTTTTTGTCTGTTATTTGCGAGACGGTGCTACCATCGGCAGAAATGGTAAAGGTTTTGATGTGGCCAAGATTATTATTACTACTATAACTAGAATATGTCAGTGCGTATGTATTTCCACTTACATGTACAAGGGAGTTGTACACTCCGTACCCTGTATCATGCTCCAATGATTTTACTTCTGTGATCGTCGTGCCATCTGCTGGAATGGTAAAGGTTTGGATATAGCCATCATCAGAATAACCGGAATAAGCCAGGGCATAGGTGTCATCATCCACTTTAACAATGGAATTATACGTTCCGTAGCTCGTGTCGTGCTCCTTATATGTCACTTCTCTAATTTTTTCTTCATTAAAAGAAGCCGTGTTATTGCTCTGTGTGGCACTGGCAAGGTTACCGGCTCCATCCCAAATGGCATTGGAGGCAGGAACCACCTTGATTACCTCATTCCCATTGGGCAGGCCGGCATAAGTGATGCCTAGCGTGTAGACATTTCCGCTTTTCGATATGCTGCTGGGAGTGGTGCTTGAAAGGGTTGCGGTACCACCGGTTAATGAAAAAACAAAATCGCTTACTGCCAGGTTCCCGCTGCCAGAGCTGGAATTGTATACGCTTTCAGAAATCGTAACAGCCAAAGTGCTGTTATCAGATGCCAGGGAAACACCGGTGATCGTGGGAACCACTTTCTCATTTAAGTTAACGGTATTATTGCTCTGGGTGGTTGTACTTACGTTGCCATTAGCATCATAGATGGCATTGGTTGCGGGGACAACTTTGAGCACCTCATTGCCATTGGGGGTTCCGGATAGACTAAGGCCGAAGGTATAGGTGTTTCCAAGTGAGGCTGATATGCTGGTAGGTGTACCGGTTACGGTGGCCGAGCCGCCGGTGATCGAAAGAACAAAATCACTGGCTTCTAGGCTGCCGGAGCTGCCGTTGGTGTTATAAACAGCCTCATTGAACGCTAAGGTGAGGGTACTGTTATCATAGGTAAGGGAGACATAGGATATTTTGGGCGCAGTTTGATCGGATGAAACACTATTGAAAGTTTTGATGTAGCCATGATTGCTCAATCCAGTATATGATAAGGCATAGGTGTCTTTGTCAACCATGATGAGCGAATTATATATTCCGTAATTTGTGTCATGCTCCAATGACCAGACTTTTTTAATGCTGTCCCCATCGGACGAAATAGTGAAGTTATCAATGAATCCGTCATCACTATATCCAGCATACGCCAGAGCATATTCTTCTGAGTTGATTTTGATTAAGGAAGGGTATTTTCCGGTATTGTTATCTGTAGTATTTTGGAATGATTTCACTTGTGTAATGCTGGATCCATCCAGTGGAATGGTAAAAGTTTTTAAGAAGCCGTAATAGTATGAGTTGGTATAGGTTGAGGTGCCGCCGGAATATGCCAACGCGTATGTATTATAATCGACTTGGACGAGCGAATTATAATAACCCCAATAAGAATCATGCTCCAGTGATTGCACTTGTGTAATGGTGGAACCATCCGCCGGAATGGTAAAAGTTTTAATCCAGCCATCATTTTGGTAACCTTGATATGCCAACAGGTATGTGTCCGAATCCATTCGAATAAAAGAGTTATACTGTCCATCGTTAGCATCGTGCTCCTTGGTTTGCACTACGGCGATATTGGCACCATCTGATGAAATGGTAAAAGTTTTAATATAACCATCGTTGCCTGCTGTCCCAGTGTATGCCAGGGCATAGGTATTTGAATCGACCTGGGTAAAGGAGTTCCAGGTTGCTTGATCGGTATCATGCTCCCACTGCGCTACCAGTTCAATAGAGCTGCCATCAGCTGGAATGGTGAAGGTTTTAATGAAGCCGTCTTCTCCGTTTCCAGTATATGCCAGGGCATAGGTGTTATCATCCACTTTGACAAGGGAGTTGTATGTTCCGTTATCTTCATCATGTTCCTCAACAGCTAATTGTGTAATGGTTCCATCGGCGGCTATAGTGAATGTTTTGATATATCCATCATCGCCGCTACCGGCATAGGCCAGGGCATATTTATTTGGGGCGATTTGGACAAAAGAGTTATGTAAGCCCCTACTTTCGTCATGCTTCAGTGATGCCACTTGTCCAATTTGGGCTTTGGCCAAGGTGGCCGTATTATTGCTCTGGGAATTGCTGGCCACATTACCGGAGGCATCGTAGATAGAGTTTGCTTTGGGTTTTACCGTAATCACCTCATTCCCATCGGCCATCCCCGATAAGCTGAAGTTTAATTTATAACTACCACCGCCATAGTTATAATATTCGGTGCGATTTGCCCGCGCATAATTATAACTCGGAATAGCAGATGGCGATATAGAGGTGGGTGTTGTGCTTGAAAGCGTGGCTGTACCGCCGCTGATAGACAATTCAAAATCGCTCACGTTCACTGCTTGGGTGGCGCCAGAATTTCCCCAAACAAATTCATTGAAGTTTACGGTTACCTTTGCGTTGTAATCTCCTGCTGCGGTAGTGGACGTAATTATGGGTGCTTTTTTATCATTTAAATAAGTCTTGTTATTCCTTTGGACATCGCTGGCGGCGTTACCTGACCCATCATAAATAGCGTCAGGCTTTACGCCAACCACAAAATATTCCATACCATTTGGTGTGCCGGATAAACCAATGCCTAGAGTATACACATTACCGCTTTTAGAAATGCTGGTGACGGGACTGCCGGAAAGGCCGGCCGTACCACCGGTTTTAGACATGGCAAAATCGCTTATCTCTAGATCGCCACTGCCGCCATTGGAATTATAAACCGCCTCATTAAAGGTTACTGCGATTGTGCTGTTATCAGATGCCAGGGTAACGCGGGAGATTTCAGGGACCGATGCGCTTGCCGCCATTGGCACCTGAAACGTTTTAATGACTTGATAAGAATTGGCTTGCGCATATGACAGAAGATATTTATCTGAATCGATTGGGATGAGGGAATTGTATTGGTTCGTGTTATCTTTTTGATGCTCTAAATTAATTACCTGTGTGATGGTGGACCCATCGGCAGGTATCGTAAAGGTTTTTATATAACCATCCGAATCCTTGCCTTGGTAAGCCAGGGCAACCGTGTTTGCATTTATCCTAGCAAGGGAATTCCAAGCACTGTTATCGGTATCATGCTCCAGTGATTGCACTTGTGTAATGGTGGACCCATCGGCGGGTATCGTAAAGGTTTTGATGTAGCCGTCATTGCTGGTGCCCGAATAGGACAGGACGAGTGTTTTATCAGTGGTGTTTGGATCCAGCTTAACAAGGGAATTGTATTGGGCGTTATCGGTATCATGCTCCAGTGATTGTACTTGTGTAATGGTGGACCCATCGTTGGGTATGGTAAATGTTTTGATGTAGCCATCGTTGCTGAGCCCAGTGTATGCCAGGGCGAACGTGTTATCTTTCACATTCACAAAGGAGTTATATTGTCCAATACCCGTGTCATGCACTAAGACTGCTACTTCTGTGATGGAAGATCCCTCATCTGAAATGGTAAAGGTTTTGATGGTGCCATCCCCACTACTACCTCCTGAATATGCCAAAGCAAATGTATTATCGTCAACTTTGACTAAGGAATTCCAATCGCCATAGCTGCTGCTGCCGTGGTCAAAGGTCCATTGAGATAAGACTTTAACCTCTGATCCGTCTTCCGGAATAGAAAC
>CAYXUK010000020.1:11586-13181 GCA_964468295.1 uncultured bacterium
CCGGATGCATTGTATGGAACCGTGATTCTACCGTCGTTTAATACGGCTGTATTATTACTCTGGGTGGTGCTGGCGACATTACCGCCCGCGTCATAAATGGAATTTGCTACAGGGGTGATCGTCAGAGTCTCACTGCCATTAGCCGTTCCCGAAAGACCAATGCCTAACGTAACCACATTACCGCTAATGGATATGCTGGTGGGTGTTGCGCTGGAAAGGGTAGCCGTTCCCCCTGAAATAGCAAAGGCAAAATCACTGGCCTGTAAAGCACCGCTGCCCCCATTGGTGTTATATACACTTTCAGAGAACGTGACCGCAACTGTGGCGTTACCTACCGGGATATCCGCCGATGTGATGGTGGGTCCTAATTTATCGTTTAGCGTTACCGAAATGGCAACTTTCTGATCCACTAACACCGCATTACCGGATGCATCATAGATGGAAAATTCAACGGGCTTAACTGTCAGGGTCTCACTGCCGTTGGGCGCACCCGAAAGACCAATGCCTAAGGTATACACATTCCCACTAATGGATATACTGGTGGGGGTTGCACTGGAAAGGCTGGCTGTACCGCCGCTTAAAGAAAAGGCAAAATCACTGGCCTCTAAGTTCCCGCTGCCTCCGTTGGTGTTAAATACTGCCTGGTCGAATGTTACCGCAAGCGTACTGTTATCGGATGCCAGCGCAAGTGATGATTGGAAGGCGAGCCCGGAATGAATGGTGAAGGTTGAAATGTAACCGTCACTGCCTGAGCCCGAATAGGCCAATGCAACGGTATTCGCATCGACCTTGACCAGGGAATTGTCACGGCCATAAACACCAGAAGAATTATGGTGAAGGGAGTGCATGTCTGTGATGGCGGAACCATCAGGTGGTATGTAAAAGGTTCTGATATAGCCATAAGTACCTTGGTAAGCGTATGCCAGTGCGAGTCTGCCATCGCCCATATCGACCCAGGAAGGATAATAATTGCTTGCGCTGGCATCATATTTCAATACTGCCACGGCGGTAATGCTGGATCCGTCTGCGGGTATGGTGAAAGTTTTGACATAACTTCCCCATGAGGATATTCCAAGCCCCGCCGGATTATAACCATACCAGGCCACGGCATAGGTGTCTGAATCAATTTTTACAAGGGAGTTATAAGTTGAATTAACGGTATCATACTCATATGTGGCCACCTGTGTAATGGTGGATCCATCTGCCGGTATGGTGAATGTTTTAAGCTGGCCATCATTCCAAGCATCTCTATAACCCAGTACATAGGTGTCCGTATCCACTTGGACTAAAGAATTATATATGGCAACATTGGTGTCATGCTCCAAAACTGCCACTTGGGTAATAGTGGATCCATTTGCGGGAACTGTAAAGGTTTTAATGAATCCATCGTTGCCAGAGCTCGTATAGGCCAAGACGTAGGTATCCGAATCCACCTTAACCAGAGAATGGTACGTTCCGCTACCCGTGTCATACTCCAATACCGCCACCTGGGTAATACTGGACCCGTCTGCGGCCACTGTAAAGGTTTTGAGGTAACCATCGTTATCTTGGCCTGAATATGCCAATAAATAGGTATCGGAATCGACTTGAACAAG
>CAYXUK010000020.1:13281-22748 GCA_964468295.1 uncultured bacterium
ATATGCCAATAAATAGGTATCGGAATCGACTTGAACAAGCGAGTTATAAGTTCCCTGTTGGGTATCATGTTCGAGTTCTTTTACCTCGGCATCTTGCCCCATCAGGGACTGTGAAAAAAGAGCGGATGAGCTCAAATAAACAATCGTCAGCAGGGCAATTGCTTTATTGCGCATTGATCACCCCTTGCCCAAGAGAACGGATCTCAATAGAATTGTCGGACGGGTCTACCATTTCTGATTGCGTGGTAAACTTGATCTCCGAATTCCCCGGGACCTTTGCATTAAAGGTTACCGTACCTATAACGCCGGTTCCGGTGACTGATTTATCATTGCCTAAGTAATAGGAAAAAATGTCCAGGGTGCCGCCCTGGTCTTTAAAAATAAATATGGGTGCCTGGTCCGATACAAAAAAACTGCCCACGGTGACACTGGAAATCGACAGTTTTGTGGTATCATACTGGATCTGGGCATGGACACCGCTGACATCGGCAGCTTCCAATACGTATACACCAACCTGAGTTGAGTCTCCAACGGATATATCGATTTGATTCGGGTTAAATACTAAAGCTGGTACATCGCCTTCATATAAATCCAGCGGATTTTCAAATTCTATCTGTTCGTCTTCACAGGCCAAGCTCCAAAGCAATACACCTGCAAGAATAATATTAATCAAGCGCAATGGATAACCTCAGCTGTGGTTGGTGGACTTTCGGGTTATATACCAGGTCAAATTTGGTTTTCTTTGTGACAGCAAACTGATCAGTACTGGTCATATAGGCATGAGCGATATTGGCCAACCATACAGTGCCGAAAATGTAGCTCATGATTTGATATTGGTCATCAGCTCCATTGGCCCTAAGCATAGCCTCTTCTGTTTTTTCCTTATACATACGCATTTCATCAAAATCGGTTGTATTGAAATAGCTTTTTTGGTATTCCTTGGCATTGTCTAACTCATTTTGATAGTCTGTGTAGGACAAATATGCCAGAAACCCTAATAATGCTTCACCGCCCATAAATGCTTTTCCCATGGATCGGTTTTTGGTATAAAACTGGCCCCAGCCGGGTAGAAGGGCCGAACGGATGGTGGCATAATATCGTGTTCTATCTTCAAAGCTTACTACATCTATTTCCGTTACAGCACCCGCGAATCTCTTGCCCAGCAATGCATTTGGAGGTTCTCGGCCCATGATCTCCCATGCCAATATCTCAATTTCCGTGATTAGGCCATCCACCGGACCATTATAAGCAATTTTTTTTGTAAAAGAGGAAAGGCCAGTAGATTTATTAAATGTTTTTGTTATTACCAGATTTCCTTCATTGAGATTGGTGACTGCCAGTGGCGACATGGACTGGCTGACTTCAAACATTTTAACGTCAATGACATAATTTTCGCCCAATTTTACAATTGAACCCTTAATAATGAACTCTACGTTTAATAGTGCGCCTATTTTTGTTACACAATCATCAGATGTACATCCGCTGGCTTCAATGTCTTGTTCGGTAAATATATTATTGATATCTCCCCGCTCGGTTATAATGGCACTACCGGTATTGTTTATTTCAGTAATAAAGTAGTCCGTGAGCGCCTGGGATTCCATAGGGCTGATACCCTTGGGATCAAAATACAGGACCGCCAGGGTCATTTTATTTTCATCTTTCTGGATAGGGTCGGTAGATACTGCAGCAGGTTTTTCAGTTGTACCAATAGAAGATAAGGGGGGCATATAACTAAAAGTGGTGGATTGGGCCAGGTTAAAACCTGGAATCAAGAAAAATAAAAGGAGTAAGTATCGGTTCAATTTAAAATTTTCATTAGGTTAGTATTCAATATACATTGAGCCAATATATATACTATATATTTACTTTGAACCTGATTACGCTATCTATGTTCAAAACTGTTTAAACAAAGTCCTCCCACAGCATGCAGGAGGACTTCTTATCTAGGTGATCCTGGTAAACCAAGAATGTCAAGAGATTCAAGAACGTGCTATTTTCAGTACTTATTCGTGCTGCCGACGAATAAAGGCTGGAACTTCCAGATCATTCCCGTATATGGGAGGATCAGTATCATCAAAAAACAAGGGCGACTTTGCTTTTTCCAGTGTCGGTTGCTGAGGTTCTACTTCTTCCTCAAGCTCTTTTTTATGAAGCGGCACATTTTCCTGTTCAGCTAGAACACGAGTTTGGGTCGGCGTTACCTCTTTATGCTGCGGTTCCGGCCTGTGGATATCTTCGACAACCGCTTTTCTATGAAATCCTGTAGCAATAACTGTGACAAGGATTTCTTCTTCCAGAGCTGGCTCAATCACAGCACCAAAAATAATATTCGCATCTTTGCCTGCTTCTTCAAAAATGATGGAAGTAGCCTCATCGACTTCCATCAACGTAAGGTCAGCACCGCCAGTGATATTAACAAGGACGCCCTGTGCACCTGAAATAGATGCATTGTCCAGTAACGGGCTGGAGATGGCCTGCTGTGCTGCCAACACGGCCCTTTCTTCACCCGAAGCTGTACCTGTTCCCATGACTGCAGCACCCATGTTTTTCATGATGGTTTCTACATCGGCAAAATCCAGGTTGATCAGTCCGTGGACGTTGATCAGATCTGAGATGCCTTTGGAAGCATGAAGTAAGATTGTGTCTGCAAGTTTAAACGCTTCCACAACTGTAGTGCTCTTATCCACAATGGACATGAGTTTTTGGTTGGGGATATTGATAACTGTATCACATGCCTTTTGTAGTTCGGTGACACCAGCCAGACCGCGGTTCATACGTTTGGGGCCTTCGAAGTTGAAGGGTAGAGTAACAATACCAACGGTCAGGATACCCATTTCACGGGCCAGTTGCGCAACTACGGGAGCTGCACCGGTTCCGGTTCCGCCACCCATACCGGCAGTGATAAAGACCATATCGGCACCTTCCAAATGGGATTTGACCACTTCCTGGTCTGATTCCATGGCGTCCTTACCAATTTCAGATCGGGCACCTGCGCCCAATCCTTTGGTAAGATTTTTACCAATCTGAATTTTGTGCTCTGCAGCATTATTATCTAAATCCTGTGCGTCGGTGTTGATAACGATAAAATCGACACCGCCCATTCCGGCCTGGATCATGCGGTTGACAGCATTACCGCCCGCGCCTCCAACGCCAATAAGTTTCAGTTTCGCTTTTTGCTCCGCTAGATTATCGAATTCGAATAGCATAGCGTTTCTCCTTTTCTTGATTCCTTGGTATGTGTTTTAAAATTTTTCTTATTAAAAGAACTCTTTCACCAGTTTTTTAAATTTTCCCATAGCGCCTTTAAAAGTATTCCCTGTTTTTTGAATCAGGGATAGGTCTTCGCCAAAGATTTTCCATTGTGCCAGGCCAATGGCACTTGCATAGATGGGGCGGGAGGCCACATCCACTGCGCCGCTTAAGTTGACAGGGTTACCTACTCGAACAGGCATGTTAATGGTTTCCTGGGCAAGACCAACGAGGTTTTTTAGTTCTGATCCGCCGCCAGTTAAGACCATTCCATAGGTTAATTTTTCTTTGATATCTGCCCGAGATACCTCCCGCATGATCAGCTGAAGGATCTCAACCATTCGTGCTTCTACGTAGCGGGATAATTCATGTTCAGACACTTTACGCTTGATTTGACCATTTTGGGCCGGTAATTCAAAGTCCAGGGAAGGAGAGGACATGGATGCTTTTGCCGATCCATAGGTTTGTTTAATTTTTTCCGCATCTTCAATACCGACCTGAAGCATAACGGCAATATCATTGGTAATGCTGGCAGCGCCAATTGAGAGTGTCGCCGTATGGCGTACTCCGCCTTCATGATATACAATAATATCGGTGGTCGTTGCGCCAATATCCACGCAGACCACACCCAAATTCTTTTCATCATCGCCTAGGGTTGCAATGCTGGATGCGAGCCCCTGGTAGACAATTCCATCCACATCCACGCCCAGTTCTTCAGCGCAGCTGGCCAGGTTGGTTGCTGCTGTGGTGGCAACTGTGATCAAATGCACTCTGGCTTCCAGGCGTCGGCCAGTTAATCCAACCGGGTCTTTAATGGAATCCATAGTATCAATCACATATTCCTGAGGCAGTACATGAAGTATATCCCGATCCACTGGCAGGGAAACGGCTTTGGCCAAATCCAAAACACGATGCACGTCCGCATCGCTGATTTCATGCTGAATTGGTACATTGGAACCATTGTTATTACCTATAGCAATGGCACCCTGGGTATTGATTCCTCTTATGTGGCTGCCCGAAATGCCAAGGGAGAGTTTTTCCACAATCAGATCTGCCATTGTCTGCGCCTCTTGCAGAGCATTGTCCATTTCATCGATAAGTTGGTCTCGATGAGTGATGGACCCTTTTTTAATTCCTGTAGCGGGCGAGGTACCAATGCCAAGCAATTTAACGATGTTAGATTTGGGGTCAACTTCTGTGATGGCGCAGCAGATTTTATCCGAGCCCACATCCATGCCAGCCTGGACATATTTTTCAGCATTGCGATTGGAACGAATCATGACCACTCCCGTGCGACCAGTTGTTTTTTATACCGCATATCCAGCAAACGGTAATCCGTTAGCTGTCGTTGTCCTAAAGCTTCTTCAAAATTTTTCAAAATGTTCAGTTTGGAGAAAACATCATTTTTTCCAAGAATGACCCTGGTTGGCCGATCTGCTAAAATGATGACATATTCATCATGACTATTTAATGTTAATTCAGAAATATTTTCATAGAGTGTAGGGTACCCGTTGGAAAGCTTGTTCAAAATAGCCACTGCTTCCTTTACTTTTATTGAATAGGTTTTTTCACCTTCCGGATAGAGGTCCAAGGCCGTATTAAATCCAGATAAAATAGGGACCAAAACGCTCTGGCTGTATGGGTGGTCAGGGAGTACGACTGCTTCACCATCCAGCATGAGAAATGAATCCATATTTAAAATTGCCAATGGTTTTCGTTCCACAATGTTGATGGTTATCTGATTGGGAAAACGGCGGCTAACCCGGGCAGCCTTTACAAAAGGGTTGGCTTCGATCGTTTCAGCAATTTTCTGCATTTTAACACCATGGATCGATCTGATATCAAACTGGTCAACGATTTCCTGGTAATCTTTTTTATCTAATATTTCATACCCATTGATAGCGATTTCCTTCACCTCAAATATTTGGCGGTAGTTCGCCCAGCTGTTTGCGCCCCAAAGGGTAATAAGAAAAAATAATGAGAGCCCAATGCCAATGACTTGTCTTAATGGCAGATTTGGTTTATTAATTTTAATCATATATCAAATGTCCCTGGTTTAAATCCTAGTGGTTTTACTTCCAAATCCATCATGATGCCAAATTTATCATGGACCGTTTCTCTTGCCAGTCGGATCAGTGCGACCACATCGCTGGCTTTGGCCTTACCATGATTCACAAAAAAATTGGCATGGATAGGTGAAATCTCCGCATCCCCAACTTTTGTCCCTTTTAGACCTGCTTGGTCTATATAATATCCTGCCGCACCTTCTTTAGGATTTTTAAAGACACTTCCGGCCGAACGAAATCTTAATGGTTGGGTGGCTTTACGCCCGCCGCTGGCTACGGCACGTTTTTCTTGGACCGTTTCCTTATCGCTCTGGATGAGCTCAAATTCAGCGCTGATAACAATTTCATCATCAGGGAAGGTTGAGTGGCGGTAGCTGAAAGAAATATCCCCAGGCTGATATTGTTTTTCCTGCCCATCCATTTTCATTACCGTGACATGTTTTAAATAGTTGGAAATTTCTCCACCGAATGCGCCAGCATTCATCACTAAAGCACCCCCAAGTGTGCCAGGAACACCAATCATGCTTTCTACTCCAGACAGATTTAAGCCGATACACTCTTTCACCATTTTTCCAAGCATAACACCCGATTCAGCAAATACAGTTGCACCTGTGATTTCCAGATGTTTTAAGGACTTACCTAAAGTAATGACCAGGCCGTCAATGCCTTCATCCGCTACTAGTAAATTGGATCCCGATCCAACGAAATATGTTGCAATACCATGTTGATTGGCAAATTGCAGTATCTGGCTCAAATCATCTTTATCACGAGGTGTAATATATGCTTTGGCCGGACCGCCGATTCCATAGGATGTATGTTTTGCCATTGCTTCGTTTTTTAAGAAAGAGCCTTTTGTCATGGTGCTTAATGTTTCCATAGGGTCCACTTAGGCTGCCGCTTCCTGGTTAATTAAGTGATCAAAATAGGATTGGCCATAGCGCCAAATTGTTCCGGCACCAATGGTAATCACCATATCATTTGATCGGATAATATCATCTAAGGCAGCATGCAGATTTTCTAGATCAGGGACGTAGTGGACATTTTTATGGCCGGTTGAGCGCGCAGCGTTAAAAACGAGTTTGCCAGTTACACCTTTAATTGGTTTTTCACGTGCCGGGTAAATATCTGTAACGATTAAAACATCGCTATCCATAAAGGCGGCCGCGAATTCCTTGTAAAATGATTTTGTCCGCGAAAATAAGTGAGGTTGAAAAACTGCAATAATTCTGCGGTCCCATCCGTCCCGGGCTGCTTGAAGGGTAGCGGACACTTCCGTTGGATGATGGGCATAGTCATCCACCACCATTACATCACCGGCAATTCCTTTAATTTCAAAACGGCGGCGAACACCACCATAGCTACCAATCCCGGCAATAATTGTTTTGGCAGACAGGCCCATTTCAAAACCGATAGCGGCAGCGGCTAAAGAATTAAGTACGTTATGTTTTCCTGGAACGTTGAGGGTAACCTTACCGCATTTTTGATTTTGTTTATAAAGAGAGTAGGTGGTTTTTGTTTCCTTTGATTGGATATTCTTTGCACTAATATCAGCCTGGGAAGTAAACCCGTATGTAATTACAGGCCGTTTTATCCTTGGAATAATATCCTGCACACCAGGAGAGTCTAAACATGCCAGAACGGCCCCGTAGAATGGAACGGCATTGGCAAATTGCGCAAAGGAGTTATGTAAATCCTCCAGATCATCGTAACAATCCATGTGTTCCTGTTCAATATTAGTGATTACAGAAATGGTAGGCTTTAACTGCAGAAAACTTTTGTCGTATTCATCGGCTTCCACTACGATTAAATCGCCGGAACCCAGTTGTGAGTTGGTATCAATATTTTTTACCAATCCGCCTACTACCAAAGTCGGATCCAGCTGCGCATGGGATAATAAGGCACCAATCATAGATGAGGTGGATGTTTTTCCATGGGTACCGCCAACGCCGATACTGGTTTGTTTTAGGGCAATTAATTCGCCCAGCATTTCAGCGCGTTTAATAATGGGTACATTTTTACCTCTAGCCGCAATCAGCTCTGGATTATCTTCCGGCACAGCGCTGGAATAGACTAAAACTTCACAGTCACCTAAGTTTTTGGCATAGTGGCCTTCATAAATCATGGCACCCTTGGATCTCAAATTTCGGATAATTTCAGAATCATTTAAATCGGAGCCACTCACAGAAAAACCAAGGTTTAAAAGCAATTCTGCAATTCCGCTCATCCCAATACCGCCAATACCAACAAAATGAACTTTGTTTACTTTTCGAAACATCATGGTATCAGCTCCATGGCATGGTCCACAATTTTAGCCGTAGCATCCAGCCTGCCTAGCTTTCGGCTAGCTGCAGCCATCTCTAATAATTGGGTTTTTTGATCTAAAAGGCTTTGGATAAGCGCTGCTACTTTTTCTGGAATTAAATCCTTTTCAGCAATCAGAGCTGCTGCACCATGTTTAGCCAGGGCATTTGCATTTTTGGTTTGGTGATCTGCAGCCGCAGCAGGGAAGGGTACCAAAATGGATGGTTTGCCACATACCGTCAATTCCGAACAGGTAATGGCACCAGAACGGCTTAAAACTAGATCACTGGCGGCATAGGCGTTGGCCATATCATCGATAAAGGGCAACACTTTGCATATGTCACTTTCATGATGGGCATAATTAGCGTGATGATCTTTTCCAGTTTGCCAGACTACTTGAGTATTAGAAATAGATAAAAATGAAATCATTTGATCCATGGCCTCATTTAGCGCAAGGGACCCCTGGCTACCACCAAATAAAAAGAGTGTTTTTTTATCCAGGTCAAATCCAAATTGTTTTAGACCTAATTCACGAGTGCCGCTATTAATTTCTTTCCTCACTGGATTACCTGCCAAAACGCATTTTTTTTTTAAGTATGATTGTGCTTCTTCAAATGCGATGCAAACTGTATTTGCTTTATCAGCAAACCAACGTGTAGTTACACCAGGATAAGAATTCTGTTCCTGGATAAGAGTCGGAACTTTTTTTCTAATGGCTTCTCTTAAGGGTAAGGCGCAGGCATAGCCACCAGTCCCGATTACAAGATCGGGATTAATGGCATGAAACAAACTTTTCATTTTTGATATGGATGCCATCAGGCGACCGGGGAGCATTAAGTTTTTCCCAATCCCTTCTAGATTAATCGTGCGTTGTAAACCACGGATAGGCAACAGGGAATGGTTTACATTTTTTACCGGAAGCACGTCCTTTTCAATTCCAAATTTTGATCCAATATAATGGATGTTGACATCGGGGTAGCGCCTCTTAATTTCATCGCCTATAGCCAGGGCTGGGAATAGATGGCCGCCAGTGCCGCCGCCGGAAATAATAATATTCATGGTCTTATCCATTGAATTGCGGCCTCCAGCCAGAACGGTGGTTCACACTGCGCTTGGCCTGGCTGATATTTAAAAGTATACCTAAACAGGCCAGGTTCATGACCAGGCTACTGCCGCCATGGCTTACCAAAGGCATTGGCAGCCCCGTTACAGGTATGATTCCCGTTACGACAGCGACATTAATAAATGCATAAATAATAATGCTGAACGAAATTCCAACGGTGAGCATTACACCAAATGGGTCGGTGGTTTCTTTTGCGATTTTAATGCCTCTTTGAAAAATGAGGAGAAATAAGGTGATTACAAAAATCGCCCCCAACAGCCCCAACTCCTCTCCAATAATTGCATAAATAAAGTCTGTGTGAGGCGTAGGCAGAAAAAGATTCTTTTCCATACTATTACCGAGTCCAAGACCCCAGAAGCCACCGTTTCCCAAGCTGATCAGTGATTGTTGAGCCTGATAACCTATTACTTCCTGGTTAGCTTCTGTACTCATACCAAAAACAGAACTGAGCCAGTAAATAACCCGTTTCATTCGATAGGATCGCATAAGCATCACAGGAATCATCACCGCTGCAGCTACAGCGCCAGTGGCCATGATATGAGGCAATCTTGCACCACCAACGAACAGCATGGCAAAACCGATTAATCCAATTACTGCTCCCGTGCTGAAATCTGGTTGAATAACAATTGCGACTAGGATACCTGCCATAAGAACGATCGGCGGGAAAAATCCGGTATAAAAATCTTTGATTTTGTCTCGTTTCTTATCAATATAATATGCCAAATAAA
>CAYXUK010000021.1:0-11827 GCA_964468295.1 uncultured bacterium
GTTGGGAACTCATCTATAATATTACCATTATCATCGCAGTAACGATAAACTGTTTGATTATTAGCAATCATTTTTTTTAGCAATTCTTCTGGAATAATAAAACGACCTTCACCATGAGCTAAAGGAACATTGATCCATTCCCCAGTTTTTAGATGGAGTGTGAAAGCACATCGGTCTGATGGTATAGAGCTCTGCAAATTAGCCCATGTATTATAATATCCAACACCAACCACACTACCCTTCTTAACTCGTTTATTATCAGTAAGCGCCATTCCTATAGAATAACCTTGAAGTCCAGGTACAAGCCCGCTCTCCACTAAAATCTGTGCACCGTTGCAAATGCCTAGAACGGGCTTACCTTTTTCTGCTTCCAGCTTGACTTGTTTTATGATGGGATCCAGCGCAGCAATGATACCCGCCCTGGAACGATCCTCATAAGAAAATCCTCCAACAATAACGTATCCATCAAATTGCATTAATTTTTCTGTAGACTCATTCCATAAAAACTCGACAGGATTTAAACCAACCCGGCGACAAGCCATGAGTGTCTCTCGTTCTGTATTAGATCCGGGAAATTGGATGACAGCTATGCTGGACATTATTCAATACCCACTTCTTTTTCCCCTTTTACTACAGTACCGATTTCGTAGACATCTATTAAATTATTGAGCGCATTTTTAACGATGTGTATATTAGATGAATCAACAATAAATACCATTCCAATACCCATGTTAAAAGTACGATACATTTCATTTTCATCTACTTTGCCTATATGTTGCATCACATTAAAAACAGGGGGAGTTGGCCAAACCTTTTTTTGAATTTTAACGCCACAATTATCAGGCAAAATGCGCGGAATGTTTTCTAGCAGACCACCCCCAGTAATATGTGCTATACCTTTAATATCAATATTATTGTCTAATACTGCAAACACATGATTTGTATAATTAATATGAGGCTCTAGCAGTGTAAGTCCGATGGGTTTTTCTAATTCCGGGATGGAATCATGTACATCATATTTGCCAATATCAAAAAAGAGCTTTCGTGCAAAAGAATAACCATTGGTGTGTAGACCGTTCGATGGTAGTCCCAACACTGAATCGCCAGGCACAATGGATTCACCCGTAATAATTGATTCTTTTTCAACAACACCAGTAATGACCCCAACAAGATCATGTTCTCCAGATAAATAGGTGTCCGGCATTTCAGCTGTTTCACCACCAACTAAAGACACGCCAGTTTCTTTGCAGGCCGCCACCATTCCAGCGACGATTTCTTCTATAATTTCAGGATTCAGCTTATCGTTAGCAATATAGTCAAGGAAGGTTAGTGGCCGTGCACCCATAACTAAAATATCGTTGGCAGCGGCACTTAAAAGATCAATCCCGATAGTGTTAAATTTTTCTAGTTTTCTAGCGATGATCGTTTTTGTCCCGACACCATCAATGCTTTGAACCATAACCGGATTTTTATAATTATCTAGAATTGGCTTTAGATCGTAAAGCGCGCCAAAACCACCCAGCCCATCGAGGACATTAGATGTAAAAGTAGACTGCACACTATTTTTGATCCGATCTACTGCTTCATTTCCAGCATCAATATCCACACCAGCCGATTTGTAGCTGATTTTAGCCATTACAGTTTTTCCCGCAATCCATTTGTCCACGCTTTTTTCATTTCTTTCACCTTTAATTTAACAACGTTATTAAAGGTCATTATTTCTGAATCATTTGTTGACCCAATTTTAATTAATTCGATCATATAATCAGAAAATATAGCTTGTACTGCTTCCATATTATTCATTGATAGCTCCAAAACGAATCCTCCTGTTTCAGAAAATAAAATTGTATCAGCTCTTAAATCGCTAATGATTTCAATATCGCACCCAATTTTATTTCCAAAAGTCATTTCTGCAACAGCGGAGGCAATACCACCATCTGAGATGTCATGGCAGGAACGAACCAAGCGTTTTTCAATACAAGTATTTAAAGCAAAAATTTGATTTTTTACTTCTTTAAGATCAGGCTTTGGCAGATTGCTTCCCAACTCATTATATAGGCCGTAATACACACTTCCGCCCAGCTCATCTTTGCGCTGACCAACCATCAGTATAATAGAATCTGATTTTTGAAAACACATGGGTATTGTTTTGTTTATATCTTGAATCCGCCCCAAACAACTCACAATTGGACTGGGAGGAATCGCACCCGATTTAGATTCATTATAAAAACTTACGTTTCCTGCGATAATAGGCGTGGGATGATCCGGATTTTCTTTTAATGTTATGGCATGGCAGGCATCTGCGACGCCGCGGACACTTTCAACAAATTCCCACATTTGGTGGGGGTTTTCCGGGTTCCCAAAGCATAAACAATCTGTAATAGCGTGAGGTGTTGCTCCCACGGCGGCAATGTTTCGCATGGCCTCAACCACAGCATTCACCCCACCCCAGTAAGGGCTTATTAATCCGTGTCGTGGGTTGTGATCAGTAGATAAAGCTATACCAATGTCTCGAATTTCTGATGGATATTTTTCTGAATTAAAAGGAGCCATAACCCCGGCATCGGCCATGCCTGTTTCGATTTGAGTACGCCCCTGTACCTGTTTATCATATTGTTCAAATATCGGTTCCCGGCTGGCCATGTTCTCATGAGAAAGCATGGATAGCAAAACCTGATTATAGTTTGATGGCTCTGGAAAACTTGGTTCGGAAAGTGTTGTTTCTCTGGGCTTAAACGGGCGGTTATATAAAAATCCCTCAGTTACTTCTTTGGCAGGTGCGTTTACAATTTCTTCGCTGCCATTATGAACAATATATTGTCCATCACTTCGTATTTTTCCGATAATTGATGCCATAGAGCCAGCGCTTACACCGGGTAAGTCAAACACAGTATTGTAATGGTCTATAATAAAATTTGTTAATTCCGGGGGGCAGACCCACATAAATCTTTCCTGAGTCTCACTGCAAAGATATACTGATGGGTGGAGATTTTCCATTCCAATATGAATTTTATCCATCCATATTTCAGATCCATATCCTGAAGTTTCTGCTAGCTCTACACTTGCGCAGGCCACACCGCCGGCACCAAGATCCTTGAATCCAATATTATTAATAAGGTTCTTCTCCTTTAAGATATTAAATAAAGCGTACGTGGATTTTAAAAGGTGTCTTTCTAAAAAAGCATTGGGCTCTTGTACAGCTCCTTTATTTTGTTCTTTCTTTGTTTCTTCTAGCTCTAAGGATGCAAAGCTGGCGCCGCCAAAGCCACTGTTGTCTGTGGGTTTTCCAATAAGGATAAGATCATAGCCCTCGGCATTTTTTGGTGCGTAGGAATGAATTATATGATCCTCTCGCACAACTCCAAGCGTCACTAAAGTCACTAAACAGTTTTCATTATATCCTTTGTGGTAATAAACATCTCCACAAATATTTGGAATTCCCAAAGGATTGCCATAGCCAGCAATACCCGCTACCACACCATCGTGTATCCATTTAGTTTTATTGCGACTAATTTCTCCAAAACGAAAAGAATCTGTGCACGCAATAACCTCGGCGCCCATGCACATAACATCACGGACGTTTCCCCCAACGCCCGTTGCGGCTCCTTCGTATGGCACAATTTGGGACGGATGATTATGAGATTCGTGACTCATAACAACACACCAACGATGACCTTCATTGTCTATAGCTACAGATACAACGCCAGCGTCTTCTTTGGCACCCAGGATCACATCTGGGCCCTCAGTGGTGAATTGTTTTAGGTGGGAACGACTACTTTTATAACTACAATGTTCAGACCCCTGAATGGAAAATAAAACAAGCTCAGCAAGAGAAGGTGCTCGGCCAAGCATTTCGTTTTGAATCTTCATGGCCTCTTCAGGGGTAAGAGGAATATTTAATTCAGCAAGTTTGTTTTGGATGGCATCGGATTCTAATCCGCTGAAATTGATGATCTCGCTTGTAAATGCCATGCGGAATTTCTAATCAGAAAAAGATTATAGCAAAAAAGAAATATTACCGTAGAATTGTTTCATGTCGTTGCGGGCCTATGGATACGATTTTGACAGGACATTCAACAGCTTGCTCAATAAAAGCAATATATTCTCGCATTGTACTCGGAAGCATATCGTACCCATTATCCAATATATCGCTAGGTAATTCACCCCAACCAGGAAGGGTTTCATATACAGCAGTTGATTTGCGGAATTGATTTAAACTAGCAGGCATTTCCATAATTCTCTGTCCATCTATTTTGTATGCGACACATATTGATAGTTCTTCAAATCCATTTAATATGTCTAATTTAGTAAGCGCGATTTCAGTAAGTCCGTTAACTCGTACCGCCTGTCGAATTTGAACCAAGTCTAACCATCCAACCCTTCTAGGGCGCCCTGTTGTAGTGCCATACTCATTACCTTTTTCTCGGAGGATATGAGCATCGTCACCATTTATTTCTGATGGCAAGGGACCTTCTCCTACTCGGCTTAAATATGCCTTCACTACACCAATGATTCGATTAATGTCTCTAAAGCTAACACCGGTTCCAGTAGAAATGTGTCCGGCGGCTGTATTGCTGGAAGTTGTATAAGGATATATGCCATGATCTACATCCAAGCTAATACCCTGAGCTCCCTCAAATAAAATGGCTTTTCCTGTTTTGTGTGCGTTGTATAATTCCAAAGCAGTATCTGTAATGTAGTCTTTTAACTTTTGACCATAACTAGAATATGAATCAAAAATTTCATTTTGTGTTATGTTGAGCTTTTGCCCAAACAATTTTTCTATGAGTCCCTTAGCAAATCCGTATCCTTTTTCTAGTTTTTCATTTAAAATTTCTGGCTCCAAAAGGTCAATCATGCGGATGCCATTTCGATACATTTTATCAGCATAAACTGGTGCAATTCCGCGGCGAGTGCTACCGGCTGCTAGGCTACCTTGGTGGCCGGATAATACGCCATCCAATACAATATGATAAGGCATAATTACATGAGCCCGATCACTAACCATTAGTTTTGGTTCAATACCTTTTTTCTTGATATATGCAATCTCATCCAATAGCACCTTGGGATCTACCACCACGCCATTGCCGATGATACTCATAGGTTCGCCATATACAACACCAGAAGGAATAAGATGTAATTTGTATGTTTTGTTATCGACGACAACGGTGTGACCAGCGTTGTTACCACCATGAAATCTGACTACATAATCAGCTTCGCCAGCGAAAAAATCGGTGATTTTTCCTTTGCCTTCATCGCCCCATTGGGCGCCAACGATTGCGGTTATTTTAGATGGGTGATCGGTCACTTAAAAAAGAATGCTGGCTTGCCTTTGGTATGTGGGAAAAAAGCATGAAACACAAAATTAAAGCCATAAAGGTTACATTCAATTCATGTTATTGGCAAAGTGACAATTCATAAAATTGGAAATAATTACAAAAAATTTATTTTAAAATGGATTAATTAATACCAATCGATAATATCTTATTGGATCTTTATCGTTGTTCCAACCATCAATGGTCTGTGCGTCACCTGCTGATAAAACGATAAGACCAAGACTCAACCGCAATTCATATCCTGCTGTGGAAACCTCTGTTTGTTTTTTTCCGGATGACCACACAGAACCATAATCTGATATTAAATTAAGCGAAAGAGCTTTTGGTACTACGGGCAGTCTGTATTCGAAGGTCCCAAAAATAAGGCGATCGCCCAAGCTGTAACCCGACCAGCCTCTTGGGTTATGATTTTCAGGAAGATAATCACCAAATAATAATTGACTAGCATTTAAGTAAATTGGTTCATCATCGGTTAAGCCAACATAGTCTTGTTTTGGTGGTTGTCCTGATTGAAAGATAGTTTTTAACCGAAAATAAATGGACGTTTTTTTGATAGGTAGATTCACGTATGCATCTGTTTTTAAACGAGAATAACTGAATGCGCCAAAAAGGTTTTTGTTTGCATAATCTACTTGGGCATATACACCAAAACCTCGATTTGGGTGGAGCAAATTCCACCCATGAGGTCGCTTATCAGACCAGAGATAATATAAAGATAGATATCCATCCTGTCCATTATCAGGTATGGGTAGATTAGTATATTCGCTGGAATCACGAGGAACGGGCTCACCTGTTTTTTTAATTGTTTTTTCCCAAACAGTAACATCATGTGAAATGAAAGAAGCATTAAAGCCAATTGCATGATTTGAAGAAAAAGATTCTCCAAAATTCATTGGATGTTCCGCGCCAAAGCGAACACCGTTTTTCACATCGATCATTTTTGCGTCATCATATAAACGAAAGGAACCATCCGTATTTTTAGATAATGAAATGGACCAGAGTGGTCCGTGCTCCGCATTAATATATCCAAAACCATACCCGCTTTTGCTGGGGTTAATATTGTTGATATATCCAAACGCTTCAAACATATGTCTTCCCAAAGCATCAGTCCACGCAGTTACTGCAACCGGACTTTGAAAAGGAAGGACTAGGGATGTAAAATGTCTCATATGCTGGTTGAATTTGTATTTTCTGGAATTTGATATTGTGGGCAGCGTATCCGGTTTTTCATTTACGAAGGATACGTCCGGCCCAGCTTTTAACCAGGATGTATAATTATTTCTAAGTGAAAGTGGCTTTGTGTCCGGCGTGCGAAAAGGATCTACCTTCACAACTCTAACCGAATCTTTGACAGAATTTAATGTTGTAGATGCTATACGGGAATCATTCGGCATCCACTGATGAGTCCAGATCCCGTCCCCGGCGTCTGTATTAACAGTAATATTGTTGTTGCTTAAATCTATAGTATGAATATTAGGAACGCCGTTACTATTAGATGTATATGAAATATGTTTCCCAGAAGGATGCCAGACTGGCCTTGTATCTGCCATTGGATCATTGGTTAACCGGTTTATACTGCCCGATTGAACATCCATTTTGTAAATATCCAGATTACCATTTTCAGGAGACATGGAAAAGGTGAGTTGATCTAAATTAGGAGATACAGATAAAAAAGCGATTTGAGTATTATCTGTGTAATTGGTAATGGGCTCTGGTGTTTTTCCATCTAGCTTTACAGAGTAAATATTGGACACATTGTTGTGGTGCGCAACAAAAGCAATAGTGACAGAATCTAGCCAAACGGGATATGTCGCACGCATTGATTTGGTGAGCCAACGGTCTTTATGTTCTGCAAAATCATAATATTTAATATCATATACCATGGATTGGTTTTCTCCATGATGATATTTGGAATAGGCTATTTTTTCACCATCTGATGACCACGACAAAGCGGAATGAAAACTCCCGAAATCAATCTCTTCTTTTTTCCATAACACTTTTTCTTTATAAGGCTTTTCTATGGCTAGAGAATCTTTTTTTGTTTTCTTTCCCTTTTCTTTTAGTTTTTTTATTCGCTTTTCCCACGCCTCAAATCGTTTTTTCTCTTTTGTGGAATCACGCTCGGCGATTACAAGTGACAAATCAAATTGATCTTTATCATCATTACCGATCATAGCGATTTTTGTACTATCGGAATATAAGGCTGCCCCCGTAAGCGCATTTGTAATTGGCAGAGTAAACACCTCACCAATTTCTTTATAAGTTTCTTTTTGTGAACGATAACCGTAGTAATAAGTATTCATGTGACGCCGCCAATTTTCTTCAAATTGTTTTACGGTTATTCCAGTAGCCTTTTTGAATCCTTTGCCAAAATTGAATAATTTAAACTCATCTCTGTAAGCCAGTGTTTTGGTAATGGTAGAATCGCCAAAACGGTCAGCCCAGTAAAGCATTTTAGAAAAACCGTCATGATGTGGATCCATCTGGTTTGTTGTATTTCTGAGGATATGGGCTTTATGGGAAATGTCGGCTCGGTATGGACGCCAGCTTTCTGTCTCATATTCTGCCGTGCCCTCTACAACCCACCCCGGCAGACCGCTGATTAATCGCCCCCATGGATCTGGGAACCACGACCGTGTTTTGTGGAGTAAAACAATGTGCTGTAGTTCGTGGGATAAGACCTGCTCCAACCACTTGCCTTTTTCTAACCAGATTGCAGCATCATTTTGGTCCACCCAGATAAAAGTATTGTACATCCACGTAGCAAACCCATTCATGATTTCATCTTCTGAAGTAAAAATGATATCAATGGTTGGTATTGTATCCAAATCCATTTGTGCTAACAAAGTGGGGCGCACATATTCAGCAATGATGGCGCCTTCTTTGGCAATTTCTTCAATACCTTGGTGATAATGAATATTGAAGTGTTTTGTTGATATGGTGGACCATTTTAATTCTGGATGCACACGGTTTGTCATCATCCACGTTGACTGAGCTGGAAGTGAAGAACAGCATAAAATAATAAAGAGAATAATTTTCTTCATTGGGTTTATCATCTGTTTAATGGTTTAAAAAATAATAATGTGTATTGAGATCATGTAAAATAAGGGCGAAAGTGTATGCAAATTTAGTGAGACAATGACATTGTTTTATGCTGGTCTTTAAAAACACCTAATACACCAATTATTACTAGAGTTGCGCCCCCTAATGTCCACTCCGTGACGGGCTCCTTTAAAATGATGAAACCTAAAATCACCGCAATTACTGGATTGACATACGCATAGGTAAACACAACATTTGGCGGCAATAATGTTAGTGCTTTTACAAAAGAAGTAAATGCGATTACTGATCCAAAAACGATTAAGTATCCCCACGCCCACCACGCAGATACTGAAGGGTTGACAGCAGGTTCCTGTATTATTAAAGAAGTGAGAAACAAAGCAATGCCGCCAAAGACCTGCTGAATTGCGGAACTAACTTCCGGTGAGGATTGTATATTAGAACGTTTTTGATAAACGGACCCCGCCCCCCAGCTTAACCCAGCTACAATTAGCATGAAAGCACCTTGAAGGTCGCCAATTTTTCCGCCGGATATAGCAGGCCAATTCAAAACAGCAATCCCGGCAATACCGATAAATAAAGATATCATTAATTGTAAAGATGGTCTTTTTCTGTCTAATCGTGATTCAATAATGGCGACCCAAATAGGTGTACAGGAAATGATTAAGGCTGTGTATCCGGAATCAACGTTTGTTTCGGCCAGGGCCACTAAACCATTCCCGATCCACCAAAGAGCAAGGCCAGAAACAGCGAGCGCTATGGTGTCTTTTTGAGTTAAACGAAAAGATTCTTTTTTAATAAATTTTGCGATACCAAGTAATATTAAACTGCCAGCAAACACACGTGTAGCTGACATAATCATAGGTGGAAATCCAGAGCCGTCCTGTACCGCAATGCGGATTGCTAGATAAGTGCTACCCCAAAGAACGTAAACAATACATAAATGGATTAAACCAAGCGTATTGAGTTTGTTCTTATTCATATATCTTTACACTAATTAAATACAGCCGGGGCAATAATGAGTGCAAGAATAGATAATATTACAATTCCTATTATGTTGAGCACAAACCCCGCTTTGACCATTTCTGGAATACGAATATAACCAGAACCATAAACAATAGCATTTGGGGGTGTTGCCACGGGTAACATAAAAGCACAACTGGCAGCCAAAGTAGCAGGAAGAGCAAAGATTAAAGGATCTACATTTATGCCAATTGCAAGAGCTGCAACGACGGGAAGAAAAGTACCAGTAGTGGCCGTATTACTAGTTAGTTCTGTTAGAAAAGCAATCAAAGTTGTAATAACCACCACAAGCACAATCGTTCCTGCACCACCTAAGACCACAAGGCTTTCTCCAATCCAGTCTGCAAGACCAGTTTGAGTTACTGAAGAAGCAAGACTTAGTCCCCCACCAAATAGTATGAGCAGTCCCCATGGAAGTTTATACATTGTCTCCCATTTCATTAGATACGGGTCATTTTTATTTGCACTGGGGATAAGAAAAAGAGTAGTAGCTGCAATCATAGCAATACCTGCGTCAGATAATCCTGAAAAAATAGAAAGCATATTTAATAATGGTCTAGTCATCCATAAAAATGCAGCACTTGCAAAAACAATAGAAACGCGTTTTTCCGCGGTGCTCATTATACCTAGATCAGCGCGCAACGAGTACAAATGTTTACGCGTTGCATCTGATGTAGTAAATTTGATGGGGAATACAATATGTGTAATAGCAAACCATGCAAGGGGCAACATGACTAACGTAAGTGGAAAACCTACAAGCATGAATTGACCAAATCCTATTTCTGTAAACCCGTTCTCTTTCATAAAACCAACTAAAAGTGCGTTGGGCGCAGTTCCAACAATAGTGGCCATTCCACCAATGGTAGCACTGTAAGCAATCCCCAGCAAAACTGCGAGTTGAAAATTGCGTTTTTGAGTATCATTAAGTTCATCTGCAGTTTCGGAAACAATCTTAACAACCGAAACACCGATAGGAAGCAACATAAGTGTTGTAGACGTGTTCATTACCCACATACTGATTATAGCGCTAGCTAACATAAAACCACCCACAACGGCTGGTCCGCTTTTACCTACAGAAGTAAGAATAGTGAGCGCCATACGTTTATGAAGATTCCATTTTTCAACGGCTAAGGCAATGACAAAGCCACCCATAAAAAGATAAATGATCGGGTTAGCATAAGGTGCCGCCACGGTTTTGATATCACCAATTCCAAGAAGTGGAAAAACCGCCAACGGAACCATGGCAGTAACAGAAACATGTACTGCTTCTGTGCACCACCAAATTGCCATAAGAATTGCAGCTATTGCCGTACGCCAAGCACTGAGCGACATAGTTTCTGGGGGTGGTAACATTATCAGTATAAGACATATGGTTGGGCCAAGCCAAAGACCAATTTTCTGATAATTGGATTTCATAAAACAGTGTTCTCTTTTGAGCCGTTTGTTGGGTTGGAAAAAATAAGATGGAACGTATCAACCATCAATAAAAAGTTTTTGTATTGTAAGGTTGGATTATTGATGGTAATGAAATTCTGGGACATCAATTTTTTTATTTAGCATCAAGCTAGGTGTATTACGTAAATATTGGTCAAAAAATTCCAAAGACACTTGATTAACCAAATAAACAGATCGATGCCGGTTCACCTTTCCTACATCAAGTATAAATTGCACTAAAGGAGAAAAAAGAGGCGCGTCACAATAATCCATATGGAGTGTATTTTTGATAGTGATTTGATGACTATACCCGCTGTTATTTTGAATCAAGGTATCCAACAAAGAATAGTTTGAAGGATAATCAGAATCATCCCAATGTGGTCTTCCTATATGAAGAAAGGGTTGCATGAGGCCTTTTTCAATCACCTTTCTTGGCACAGGATTCATCCAACTGTCTAAAGCTATTGAGGCTGTAATTCTTTCATCTAAAAAAGACACTAAAGTGCTTGTAGCGCCACCGAAAGAATGGCCAGCCATACCAATTCGGTTCAAATCTAAATATCCATTTAATACATGTTTTATTTTTCCAGATTGTATGCGACCCAATTCATTAATAATAAAACGAATATCATTTGCCCGAGTATCAATTTGGTTCTTTCTGATAATGATGCTATCAGGATGACCGGTTATATCGGAACGATAATCTGCAATGCTGCCATCAGGGAAAATTGTAATGTTTGCATCATAACTATGATCTAATCCTATAACAACATAGCCATGATTTGCCAATTTTTCGGCGAATGAAGTATGGAGATAACGCATAGATGTAATTCCATGTGAAAAAATTATTATTGGGAAAGGTGCTGGGGCAGGATCAACCTCTAAATCAAGATAACTATTGGTTTTTGTTAATTCGATATGTCTAACTAAAAACCCAGGAAAACCACCTGCGATTCCGATAGATTCGGTTCGTA
>CAYXUK010000021.1:11927-16068 GCA_964468295.1 uncultured bacterium
TATTGTTCTAAAAAAAGATGGATAAGCAAAACAGGAAAGATGAATTTTAATAATAATTTTGTTTGATTCTGTTTTCCTGTACCAAACAAAATTTGAATAGTGCCCACTCCAAGTAGAATTAGCAAAATAATTTCAAATGGTCGCAATTTTTTTCTACTCAGTAAATTAGATTAATTCTTCAGAAAATTTTCCACTTTTTTTGGATCTATAGGTTCGGACATGCCCATATGAAAAGCAAGAAACCACATAACAAAAATACCATATCCTAAAAATATAATTTGCCAAACCCAAAGAGAAGGAAGAGCAAAAGGTGCCCATAAAGCTGGCGAGTTAGGGTCTGAAAAAATAGTATTTCCAATGGTTGCAAAAGGTCCAAATCCAACAAGAAACCAGAATAAGGTCAATATCCAGGCCAATCTTATTTTTTTCTTCCGTGCCGAATTCATGCCTGACACAGCCTGAAGCAATTGGTGTTTTTTTGCTTTGTTTTTTTGCTCCACATCTGTTTCAACAGAAAAATGTGAGACTAAAAATACAGTAATCAAATTGAAGAAAATTCCCCATCCAGCACTATGAATAGTCAATGGATACGCACCCCATGGTACTCCGAACCAGGCTGATGTCCTGTCGGTTAATGTAACGGCAATTAATCCAATCACTAAACCAGCAACAACACCCTTTTGGGTAAATCCTTTATAATAACAGATACCAATCAAGGCTGGATACATTTGGAAACCATATGCCACAGCCAATCCGCCCAGCATAACGATAGCCTGGCTAGAATTAGCCGCGACAATTAATGCTGCGCCGGTCACGATAATGACAAAAACACGACCACTAAGTTTTTGGGTTTTATCAGAGGCGTTAGGCGAAATGAATTTTGCATAAATATCTCTGGTGACCATAGCACTAAAAGTTGACATATAAGCTGCTCCGGTGCTTTGCATGGCTGCAAGGGCACACACGGCTAAAAGACCAACAAGCCAGGGCGCAACATCAGATAATAGATTAATTAGTTGAGGGACAAGATTACTGTCATTAGCGTAATCTAATACGCCATTCGCAATTAAAATATGACCCCCCATACCTTGAAAAATAGTGAATGAAAATAAAAGGACCCCTATAACCACAGAAGATGCGACCACCTGCTGCCATCGAAAAGCCTTAGAAGTTTTATTAGAAAAAGCCCACATCGAAAATGCGGGTGAGGATTGAATTCCCATTAAAGCAAACATATAAGTCATACACATGATTCCAGTCCACGGACCGCCGGTTGATTTAGATCCAGCAGACACCATTTGAATACTGCCGGGGATAGCTACTTTCATTGAATATCCATCTGCTGTCAGGTTTTGTCCAGATGTAACATCGGAAATTACCATATCTGCCAACCCGCTGGTGAACCCACCATATCCACCAGCATAGTAAATAGCAATTCCACCAAGAATTGTGATGCCAAGGGCTAATAAAATAGCTTGGGCACAATCGACAAATGCAACAGATTTCAAACCACCGGAAGCCACATAAATCATAACAATAGCCGATAAAGCAAACATGCCAAAATTGATACTGACTAACCCATCGGTAAGCACATTAAAGAGAGCCCCAGAAGCGCGTAATTGAACACCTAAATAAGGTACACTAAAAAGAAACGCCACCAAAACAGTCAACAGACGTATTGAATTACCCCCATAATAATCACTGTACATTTCACCGGGTGTAATGTACTGGTAGGCTTTTCCTAATACCCATTGCCGTCGGAGAAAAAGAACGCCAGTAAAAGGAATAGTCAAAGCATAAAAAGAAGCAAAGGCATATGGCAACCCATCGGTAAAAATTTTACCGGGGTGCCCCACAAACGTCCAGCCGCTGAAACTGGTAGCTGTGGCGGCTAGAACAAATACCCATATACCAATAGAACGACCGGCTAAAAAATAGTCAGTTGATGTCTTTGCTGAACGAGCGCCTTTGAAACCCCAGAATAAACAATAAGCCCAATAAATACTGACAAATGTGATAAGCCAAGCAAATTTAGGTTCCATTTTTCTCCTTTACCCTATCTTTGTGTTCTGGAAGTATATGCGCATGGTACGGAATGTAGGAAGATAAATTAGTTTATGAGAAAAACACGACTTGAATCGAGACTTCCATCATTCTTAGCCGGATTCAACCCAAGAACACTGCACATCATTTCGTATAAATGGACATTCGTAATCCCCGGGCCACTAAAACCAGATTTAAAGGCAGGCCCATGTCCCACAAAAATACCTCGCATAGATTTATATGCTGGATCATATCCATGAGTTGCACCGTTAAAACCCTCAGCATGGTCATCTGTGGCAATATATTCATGTGTTGAGATAGACCAATGCTCGCGAGCTACTGCTGTAACCGGCTGAATACGACGGTGATTTCGATAGTGATATCGTTCTGGAGCTTCACCTTTTTTATACACACTCATATTAGGATGAACATTTTTTAGTTTTGAATATATTTCATCCACATTATTTAATGGAGAAATAGAGCCAATAGGGGTCCAATCCACCATATATACATCATCCATGTTAATATAATCATCCAAATAAATAATAGAGTCCAGATGAACAGAGGCCATTCCATGATCTGAAACTAGTACAATATTTACTTTATCAAATAAACCCCGAACTTTTAATCCGAAGATTAATCGACCAATTGTTCGATCCATTTCGCCAATTGCCTTAAGTATTTCATCAGAATCAGGACCATACTGATGCCCATAGCTATCTGTATGGCTAAAATATGTGGAAATAAACGTTGGTCTTTCTTCGGCTGGATAATCAAGCCACTTTAATATTTGATCTATCCGATCATTATGAGAGACAGAACCATCATAAACAAAATATTCACTTGGGCGTATACCCATGATTTCTGCTTCTGAGGCAGGCCAGAACATGGTCATCGCTTTTTGACCCTGCTTTTCTGCTGTGACCCAAATTGGTTCTGAATCGTACCATTTTCCATCCCGAACTGGGGCACTGCCTTCTCCTATGTAATAAGATTCATCAAAGACTGGATCGTACATACGATTGGCAATAATACCATGATTTTCAGGATAGCAACCCGTAACAATGGAAATATGATTAGGAAACGTTTTAGTAGGGAATACAGGGATGAGTGCGTTTGCTTTACTACCAGATTGGATTAGTTCATCAAAATTGGTTGTTTCTGTTTTATTAAAATAATCCCAACGAAATCCATCCATGGATATTAAAATAAGAGGTGTTTTAGTAGTAGTGGAACCGTTATCACTTGGACATGCAGTGAAAAAAAGAAAAAAACTAATTATGGATAAAACAAAGCGCCGATTCACGGGTTTTGGTACATTAAATTCTGTTTTCATAAGTAGAAGTTAATTTAGGCATTAGTTGTGGGATTCAAAAAACTAGACTTTGATGAATATTCGGAAACAAAAATGCGTTCCCGTTCTGAGTCTTTTTTTAATGAAATCGTTACACGACGAACCATCCGCGAATTTTCCGATCGTATCGTTCCGATAGATATTATTAATAATTGTATTAAAACAGCTGCATCTGCACCATCTGGGGCCAATAAACAACCATGGCAGTTTGTGGTTGTGAAAGATCTAGGCATTAAGACAAAAATTCGGAAGGCTGCGGAAAAAGAAGAAAAAGAGTTTTACGGACACAGAGCTACAAAAGAATGGTTGGAAGATTTAAATCAATTTGGAACAGACTGGCATAAGCCTTTTTTAGAAATAGCACCATATCTTATTGTTGTATTTCGAAAAATATATGATTTACAAGATGATGGAACTCAACGAAAAAATTATTATGTAAATGAATCTGTAGGTATTGCCTCAGGATTTTTATTGGCGGCTCTTCATCATGCGGGGTTAGCCACATTAACCCACACCCCTAGCCCGATGAATTTTTTAGGGGAAATTTTGAACCGACCTAAAAATGAAAAAGCATTTTTGTTGATACCGGTAGGGTATCCCGCAAAAGATGCTGAAGTCCCGGATATTTCTAAAAAGCCATTTAGTGAAATCTCAACAATTGTTTAGTAATAACATTCGCATTTTTCAATATATTGGATAAAAAACAGTTAGATTAGTTTTTTTATTCATGCCTGATTTTACCCG
>CAYXUK010000021.1:16168-22209 GCA_964468295.1 uncultured bacterium
GCAGCCAGAATTCCACCAGATCATGATTTGACGCTTGGATATGCAGATCACTTTGGATTAACCATTGATAACTTTTATCCGAATGCGGGTTTATTTGTGAATTACCGTGAGGGAACACGAAATATTATTTCAACAGAAAATTTTCTTAATGATGGGCCTTGGCCTGGATCTGTTCCACATAAGGAATATCTAAAAATTCGAGAAGGATCAGACAAACTACCTCAAGCCTTTTCAACGCATTTATCTGAACAAATTCATCTTTCGATGCCAGTTAAATCAATTGAACAAAAAATAAAAAATATTCTTATTCATACAGCTGATGGGACTGAATTTTCTGCAGATAGGGTGCTGTGTACTGTACCTTTGACAGTATTAAAAAAAATCAACTTTGTTCCAACCCTTTCACCTGAAAAAGAACAAGCAAGAAATGGGGGATATAATTATGCGGATTCCACGAGGGTTTTTATTCAATTTAAAAACCGATTTTGGGAAAATGAAAACCTGAACGCCTGGGGATATTCGGACTGGCCAGAAGAAATATGGCAGCCCACTTGGGACCGAGAAGGGCCAAAAGGAATTATCATGTCTTATTTACGATATAGTCGCGCCACGGAAATAGACCAGCTCAGTAAAGAAAAAAGAATTGAGCAAGTACTTGATAGATGGGATAATATTTTTCCGGGTGCAAATGATCAAATGGAAAATGGCGTTTCACATGCGTGGGCACTTGATCAGTGGTCTGGCGGGGCTTGGGCATCTCCATCATCCGCACAAAATGAAACTTTAGGTTCACATATTGGAAAAGCTGAGGGACGAATTCATTTTGCCGGTGAA
Organism: uncultured bacterium; assembly: GCA_964468295.1. Lineage (GTDB taxonomy): Bacteria > Fidelibacterota > Marinisomatia > Marinisomatales > TCS55 > TCS55. The sequence goes on from CAYXUK010000021.1 coordinate 17,003, forward strand.
CATGCTTCAGAATATCATGGCTGGATGCAAGGAGCATTGGTCTCAGGATTGCGCGCAGCTAAGGAAATACATGAAGAAAATTAATTTTTTAACATTTTATTTTGTAGTTACCGTTGGAATTCTATACAGCCAACAACAACTTTTTCATAAATATGATGAAATAATCACAGGATCAAAATATAAAATTAGTATGGTTCCGATTCATGGCGGGACATTTCAAATGGGAAGTTTAAAAACAGAAAAAAATCGGAAAAAAGATGAGGGACCTGTACATAAAGTTACCATTGATGATTTCTGGATGAGCACGATAGAAATCACATGGGATGTTTATGAATTATTTCTTACCCGCAATACTGATAATTCCCAAAATCCAAAGAGGTTAGTCAAAATAGATATTGATGGTGTTTCCGGTGCGACAATGCCCTATGTTAATTATAACAAAAATGGATTACCTGTTATTAATATAACCCAATATGGCGCATCACAATTTTGTAAGTGGTTAACAGCTAAGTCTGGGAATTATTATCGACTTCCTACAGAAGCAGAATGGGAATATGCCTGTCGTGGAGGGACAAAAACACCCTATTCATTTGGAAAAAATGAACGAAAGATTGATCAATATGCATGGTATAAAAATAATAGTACAGGTAAACTGCAAAAAGGGGCATTAAAACAACCCAATGATTATGGGTTATATGATATGCATGGCAATGTAGCTGAATGGGTATTGGACAATTATGATTCTGAGGCATATATTGCAAGAAAGAAGGGTGTCAATAATCCGATTAAAAAAAATAAAGCGATCTATCCTCGGGTAGTACGAGGCGGTTCATTTAAAGATAGTGCAAACCAACTAAGGTCTGCAGCAAGAGGCTATTCAAAAAAAACATGGAAACAACGAGATCCACAAATACCAAAAAGCTTATGGTGGCACACGGATGCAACCCATGTTGGCTTCCGTATAGTGCGGCCAAAAATATCACCGCCTAATGAAGAATTGGGTAAATATTGGGTAAAACCAAAGAAAGAATATTGAGGTGTTATGAAAAATCATCAGAAAAAATTAAATAGAAGAAATTTTTTAGAACATTCTGCAAAAATTACAGCTGCTGGCATATTAATGAACCGCCTTCCAGCAGCGACCAAAAAATTAATTAGCATTGAAGGCGAAATTAAGGTTGCACTTGTTGGTTGTGGCGGCAGAGGTGCCGGTGCGGCCGCTCAAGCGCTTGCGGCAGATCCAGATGTGAGGCTAGTGTCCATGGCGGATGTATTTGTTGATCGTGCTGAGGAATGTTTTGCATCTTTATCAGAGAACAATGAACACTCAGATAGGCTGAATGTAAATGAAGAAACTGTTTTTATTGGGTTTGATGCATATAAAAAAGCAATTGATATGGCAGACGTAGTTATTTTAACAACGCCCCCTGCTTTTCGTCCAAACCATTTTCAATATGCAATTATGCGGAATAAACATGTATTTATGGAAAAACCTGTTGCAACAGATGTTGCAGGAATTAAACAAGTTTTGGCGGCTGGGAAAACCGCTCGGCAAAAAAAGTTGAATGTGGTCGTAGGGCTGCAACGCCATTATCAAAGGAATTATCGATCAATCAAAAAGTTAATTGATCGCAAAAGAATCGGTAATCTTGTTTCAGGACAAGTATATTGGAATAGTGGCGGTGTTTGGGTTAAGCCTAGAGAACCCCAGCAAACGGAATTAGAATACCAAATGAGAAACTGGTATTATTTTAACTGGCTATGTGGTGATCATATTGTAGAACAACATATTCATAATATAGATGTGGCTAATTGGTTCATTGGTGCCCTTCCGGTTTCAGCTCAGGGTATGGGCGGTCGGGAAGTTCGTACAGGGCCTGATCATGGACAAATCTATGATCATCATTTTGTTGAATTTACCTACCCAGAAGGTCAGGTTATTGCCAGTCAATGTCGCCACCAAAAAGGCTGTATGAATCGTGTTGAAGAAGTGTTTCAAGGCGAAAAAGGAAATGTTGTAGTAAACAGCAGCCATTACGGTTTGATGGAATCGAAAAAAGGAAGAGCGATTTACAATCATGATGGCGAAAATGACATCAACCCATATCAACAAGAACATAATGAATTGTTTGCGGCCATTAAAGCAGGTGAATATAAAATGGACGATACGGATCTTGGCGCAACAAGTACGATGACAGCAATTTTAGGTAGGATGGCAACATATTCGGGTCAAGTTATTACTTGGGATCAAGCGATGAGATTTAATCATAAACTTGTACCTGAACTACATTCATTTAACGATAATGCACCGGTTCAACCGGATAAAAACGGAAAATATCCTATCCCGGTTCCCGGTATTACTCAATTTGGATAAATCATGAAACGACGTTCATTCATAAAAAAAGGATTAGCTACAGCAGCAACACCATTAATTGGAAGTGGTTTAATAGCTAAATCCCGATCAGAAAAAATTGTTTCTGATCAAACTTTTAACTTGAATTATGCTCCTCATTTCGGAATGTTTAAACACAATGCCGGTGATGATTTTATTGATCAGCTTCAATTTATGCATGATCATGGATTTCGATCTTTGGAAGATAATGGTATGAAAGGTCGCTCGATACAAGAGCAAAATAACATTGGGAAAAAAATGAGCCAACTGAAGATGACAATGGGTGTTTTTGTTGCTCATAAAATTTATTGGAGAGAACCCAACCTAACCAGCGGAGACAAAGCGCTTCAGGATGAGTTTGTACAAAACGTAAAAGATTCGGTGGAAGTGGCAAAACGGGTTAATGCAACTTGGATGACAGTAGTACCTGGCCATGTGGATCTAGGTTTAGAAATGGCGTATCAGACCGCTAATGTTGTCGAGGCATTGCGCCGGGCTAGTGAGGTTTTGGAGCCACATGGTTTGGTAATGGTACTAGAGCCACTAAACTGGTGGGCAAATCATGCCGGCCAATTTTTAACGGAGATACCGCAGGCTTATGAAATTTGCCGGGCGGTAGATAGTCCATCATGTAAAATTTTGTTTGACATTTATCATCAACAGATCACGGAAGGAAATCTGATACCTAATATTGATAAATCATGGTTAGAAATCGAGTATTTTCAGATCGGTGATAACCCAGGAAGAAAAGAACCAACCACAGGAGAAATTAATTATTTGAATGTGTTTAAACATATTTATAGTAAGGGATATAAAGGTGTGATGGGAATGGAACATGGAAATTCGAAAGCTGGGAAAGGCGGAGAAATGGCAGTAATTGAAGCATATCGTAGTGTAGATAATTTCTGATTTAAAAGTCGATGTTTTATGGAGGATAAGCATATGAAAATCAAATTTATTATTATGGTATTATTAACCGGAATACTTGGTGGACAGAGTCGGTCATTACCCTCTGATACCACCGTTGTAACTACCCATAAAACAATGATTAAAGGTGACCGTATTGAATACAAGGTTACTACTGGCACACAACCGGTATGGAATGAGGATGGAAATCCAATTGCTTATGTTCATTATACATATTACGAGCGCTCCGATGTGAAAGACCGCGCATCACGACCGATAATGATTTCTTTTAATGGTGGACCTGGTTCAGGCTCCGTATGGATGCATCTGGCTTATACCGGCCCGAAAATTTTAAAAGTAGATGATGAAGGGTTCCCAGTTCAACCTTATGGTGTTAAAGACAATCCATATTCTATACTAGATGTTGCGGATATTGTTTATGTAAACCCGGTAAATACTGGGTACTCCCGAATTGTGAATAAAGAAACAAAAAAAGAAGTATTTTTTGGTGTTAATGCTGATATTAAATACCTATCGGAATGGATCAATACCTTTATTCAAAGAATAAACCGTTGGGAATCTCCGAAATATTTAATTGGTGAAAGTTATGGAACTACGCGCGTATCAGGATTATCATTGGCTCTTCAGAGCCGACAGTGGATGTATTTAAATGGTGTTATCCTTGTTTCACCGACAGAATTAGGCGTAGACGCTAGTGGTGGGAGCCGTGCTGGACCGCTTGGTTCGGCATTGCGTGTTCCCTATTTTGCTGCTGCTGCTTGGTATCACAACAAGCTTCCAAGAGATCTTCAACGTAAGGATTTGCTTGTTGTACTTGGCGAAGCAGAAGATTATGCTGTTAATGAACTGATGGCAGTTATCGCTAAAGGTGGATTCGTTTCAGAAAAAGAACGACAAAACGCCGCCAGAAAAATGGCTCGGTATGCAGGCATTTCTGAAGAAGCAATATTATCTTATAATTTGGAAGTTCCCACCTCTTTCTTTTGGAAAGAACTACTCCGTGAAGAAGGTTACACTGTTGGGCGGTTGGATTCACGGTATAGAGGAATTGATAAAACAAAGGCAGGTGTTAGACCTGATTTTAATTCTGAGCTGACTTCTTGGCTTCATTCTTTCACGCCGGCAATTAATTATTATTATAAAAATACCCTAAATTTTGATACAGATGTAAAATACAATATGTTTGGCCCAGTACGTCCATGGGACAGGTCTGATAATAATACAGGTGAAAATCTTCGTCAGGCCATGGCACAGAACCCCTTCTTGCATACGATGATCCAGTCCGGGTACTATGATGGTGCGACACAATATTTTGAAGCTAAATATACAATGTGGCGTATTGATCCAAGCGGTCGGATGAAAGAACGTTTTAGCTTCAAAGGATATCGAAGTGGACACATGATGTATTTAAGAGTAGAAGATTTAAAAGAGTCAAATGAGGACATCAGAAAATTCATTGAAAAATCAACACCAAAAAATGGTGAGCCCGCTAAATATTAGGGGGACTTATTATATGAGACATCCCTCCAAACTTATTGTAATAACCGCCTTTTTCGGCACACTTTATTTTTCTGCCTGTGCTACTGCTTATGGTCCACGGAATGCACTAGGGGGATATGAAGAATCAAATGTGGGTAAAGACTTGATTGAAGTCAGATTTTATGGCAATCAGCACACAACTGCTGATAAGACAATACAATTGCTATTATACCGTTGTGCAGAATTAGCGCTGGAACGAGGATTTGACTCTTTTGTTGTAATCCAAGATCAAAGCTACTCTGATGATATTGTTCAAAATCCTACTATTAGAAAACCATTTGAAACACGGGAAACGATGTCTGCCGGTTTTCGAACAACTGTTTCTCCAGATCATACTAGGGCAACAACA
>CAYXUK010000022.1:0-10672 GCA_964468295.1 uncultured bacterium
TGAAGGTGGTCATACAGTTGGTGCTGGTGTTGTCACTGAGATCGTAGAATAAAAAAGGAAACGCTTTGGCTAAACAAACCATCCGAATCAGTTTGAAGGCTTATGATCATTCATTGATTGATAAATCAACTGAGAAAATCGTAAGAACGGCTAAATCAACTGGTGCTATTATATCAGGCCCAATACCTTTACCTACGAAAAGGACGATTTATACCGTTTTACGTTCACCTTTTGTTGATAAGAAATCCCGAGAGCAATTTCAAACTAAAATACACAAACGTTTAATCGATATTTTAAATTCAACTCCAAAGACTGTCGAAGCATTGATGAAGCTCGATCTTCCTGCTGGTGTAGATATCGAAATCAAAGTTTAATTATGCGTGGTTTGATTGGTAAAAAAATTGGAATGACTCAAGTTTACCACCAAAGTGGTCAAGCTATCCCAGTAACTGTTGTAGAAGCAGGTCCATGTATTGTAACTCAAGTTAAGAATAAAACTATTGATGGTTATGATGCAATTCAAGTTGGATTTGGAGATAGGAAACCAAAACATTCAAATAAAGCATTGAATGGACACTTTAATAAAGCTGGAACTGATAGTAAACGAGTTTTAGCTGAATTTGTACCGGTTACAGATTACGAATATAAAACCGGTCAAAAATTTGGAGCTTCTTTATTTAAAGTGGGAGAATATGTTGATGTTTCTGGTACTTCGAAAGGTAAAGGGTTTTCTGGCGTGATGAAACGTCATGGTTTTAGTGGTGGTCCTAAGACCCATGGTCAAAGGGAACATCCAAGATCGCCCGGATCTATTGGGCAAGCTTCCGATCCATCCCGTGTTTTCAAGGGAATGAAAATGGCGGGTCAACATGGAAATAAGCGTGTGACGGTTTGTAACCTTGAAATTGTTTCTGTTGATTTAGATAATAATCGAATATTATTAAAAGGCGCCGTTCCTGGAGCTAAAAATGGAATTATTTATATTACGAAGTAAAAATGAAGTTTAACGTATTAAAGCAAGATGGTAAAAAAGGATCGACTATAACAGTTGATGATTCTGTATTTGGAATTAAGCCAAATAAAAGTGTAGTCCACCAAGCTGTCGTAGCAGAATTGGCAAATAGTCGTCAAGGGACTCATGCTTCAAAAAATCGATCTGCTAGAAAAGGTGGTGGTAAAAAGCCATTTAAACAAAAAGGCAGGGGCGTTGCCCGTGCTGGTACAATACGTTCTCCAATATGGAGAGGTGGTGGTATTACTTTTGGCCCACAACCTCATAGTTATGAAACTAGGCTACCAAAAAAAATGAAACGATTAGCTCGACGTTCTGTATTATCCCATCGAGCTAGTAGCGGAGATTTGGTTGTTGTTGATGAAATTTCTGTATCCTCACCAAAAACAAAAAACTTCATACAAGTATTACAGTCACTAAACCTTGAAGGGAAAAAAGTTACTGTATTGGTTTCTTCTTTTGATGAAAAAATATTTTTAGCAGCCCGTAATATTCCAAACGTGTATGTGGTTGAAGCAAATTCTGCCAGTACCTACGATCTTTTAGACTGTGAAGTGCTTCTAATCGAAGAGGCAGGTTTGTCATTGTTGAATGAACAACTAATGGTAAAATCCTAATGTCTTACCAAAAAACAATTATTCGCCCATTATTTACGGAAAAAATGAGCCGTCTTGAAGAGGAGGAGCTGAAGTATGCTTTTCAGGTAATGAGAGGTGTAAATAAGATAGAAATCAAACGAGCTATTGAAGAAAAATTTGATGTTGCAGTCAAAAAGATTGCCACAATGAATCGTTCGGGAAAAGACAAACAAATGACCGTAAGAAGTGGTGGACGTACGATTCGTACACATGGAAAGCGCTCTAGTTGGAAAAAAGCTATTATTACATTGAAAGAAGGTCACTCAATTGATCTCCTTAGAGGGGAAGTGGCAGAATAATGGGTATAAGAAGCCTTAAGCCAACTACACCTGGTAGCCGTTTTGCAACACGCCCCGATTTCGTCGATATTACTAAAAATACGCCTGAAAAAAAACTTACTGTTGCGTTGCGTAAGTCCGGTGGTCGTAATAATAAAGGCCGGATTACTGTCCGGCATCGTGGTGGTGGACACCGTCGCCGTTATCGTATTATTGATTTTAAACGAAATAAATTTGATATTCCTGCAAAAGTTACTTCAATTGAATACGATCCAAATCGTTCAGCCAATATTGCGCTGTTGAATTATGTTGATGGAGAAAAACGCTATATTTTAGCGCCTTTTGGGATTAAAGTTGGAGACGAAATTATTTCAGGTGATAATGCACCTCTTCGACTTGGGAATGCACTACCTTTACATAAAATTGCCACGGGTATGTTTGTCCATAATATAGAATTAGAATCAGGTCGTGGTGGCCAAATGGTACGTAGTGCAGGTGCAGCAGCGCAAATCATGGCGCACGATGATGATTTTACAACATTGAAATTGCCTTCTGGTGAAATTCGCCAGGTACGGAAAAATTGTTTAGCTACTATTGGTGAAGTTGGAAATAAATCTCATGAACAGGTTATATTTGGAAAAGCAGGGCGGAGTCGTTGGTTAGGTAAACGTCCAACTGTGCGTGGTGTAGTAATGAACCCGGTTGATCATCCGCATGGAGGTGGTGAAGGTAAGTCATCGGGCGGTCGTCATCCAGTTTCACCATGGGGACAACCAACAAAAGGATATAAAACTCGTAAAAAGAATAAAAAATCTAATGATCATATAATAATGAGGAGAAAATAGAATGGCCCGTTCCTTGAAAAAAGGACCATTTGTAGATAAAAAACTTCAATTGAAAGTTGAAAAAATGAATAAAAATGGTAAAAAACAGGTGATAAAAACCTGGTCTCGACGTTCTATGATTACCCCTGACTTTGTAGGTCATACCTTTGCAGTTCATAATGGAAATAAGTTTATTCCTGTATTTGTTTATGAAAATATGGTGGGACATAAACTTGGTGAATTTGCCCCAACAAGAACTTTTAGATTACACTCTGGCGACAGAAAAAATTGATAAATATGGAAGCAAAAGCAATAACACGTCATATTCGTCAGTCTCCTAGAAAAATCCGTATAATTTTAGATGAAGTCCGTGGTCGAGCAGTTGAAGACGCATTGAATTATCTCCATTTTTCTAAGGCGAAAGCATCGGCTCAAATTGAAAAAACAGTACGTTCCGCTATAGCAAATTTGATGAATCTGGCTCAGGAAATTGAAGTTAATACAGAAGGATTACATATTAAAGAATGCTATGCTGATGGAGGTCCGCATATGAAAAGGTTCCGTGCGGCTTCCATGGGTCGTATCTCAAGATTAAATAAGCCAACGAGTCATTTGACAATCGTTGTTTCGGACGATAAAAATTAGAGGGGGCGAATTGGGTCAAAAAACACATCCTGTAGGGTTTAGGCTTCAAGTGAAGAAAAATTGGAGTTCCACATGGTTTCCAGGTGATTCATTTGCATTTGGATTAGAAGAAGATTCTAGAATTCGAAAATATATAAAAGCTCGGTTACCCAATGCCGGCATTGCAAAAGTTGAAATTAGTCGTACAACAAAAACCGTGACAATCACTATTCATACTGCGCGCCCAGGAATTGTTATTGGTAAAGGTGGTGAAGAAGTCAACCGTTTAAAAGATGAAATGAAACAGCTGACGGAAAAACACGATGCCAAATTGAGGGAAAAAAGAAATGTTCAAGTAAATATTTCGGAAATCAAGAGGCCAGAATTGGATGCAGCCTTGGTTGGTTCAAACATTGCTCACCAGCTAACAAAAAAAGTTTCTTACCGTCGTGTAGTTAATAAAGTGATACAATCTACCATGCGAATGGGTGCAGATGGTATCCGAATTAATGTTGCTGGCCGTTTAGGTGGGAATGAAATTGCTAGAAGTGAGAAATTTGCGCAAGGACGTGTTCCGTTGCACACGCTTCGTGCCGATATAGATTATGCTTTAACTGAAGCGTATACAAAATATGGTATTATTGGTATTAAAGTTTGGATTTGTAATGGCGAATCCTCGAGATAATTATTTATGTTAGAACCAAAGAAAACCAAATTTCGCAGGCATCACCGTGGTAATCGTAGAGGAATGGCTAAAAGTGGTGATTATGTAGCTTTTGGCAGTTATGGATTAAAAGCTATGGAGGCTGGCTGGATAACTAGCCGTCAAATTGAAGCTTGCCGTGTTGCAATTTCGCGTGTAGTTCGTAAAATTGGAAAAATGTGGATTCGTATCTTTCCTGATAAACCCGTAACCAAGAAACCAGCTGAAACTCGTATGGGTAAAGGAAAGGGTACTCCTGAATATTGGGTAGCAGTTGTAAAACCTGGGCGTATTTTGTTTGAAATTGAAGGTGTTGATCGCAAAGGAGCTGAGCAAGCATTTCATAATGCAGCGCATAAACTCCCCATCAAAACAAAAGTTGTCGGTCGTAGGGAACTATAATGAAAAGACGAGAATTAGACGATTTAACTTTGATCGATATTGAAACAAAATTACATGACAATTTGGAATCATTGCAAAATTTGCGCTTCCAGAAAGCATTGCAGCAGCTTGAAAATCCAATTCAAATTAAGCATTTGAAAAAAGAAATCGCTCAGTTAAAGACAATTATAAAAGAATTTAATCTCGGTCTCCGTGGTGAAAAGGATGAAAATTAATTATGGGTGAAAAAAACAGACAGAGCATGGTCGGAGAAGTTGTAAGCGACAAAATGGAAAAAACTGTTATCGTACAAGTGATGCGCAAAATTCCACATCCTGTATACAGCAAATTTATTAAAAAGTTTAAAAAGTATATGGTGCATGTTGAATCTGTAGAACCAAAAATAGGTGATATAGTGAGAATTAGTCCCTTTAGACCAATGAGCAAAAGAAAACGTTGGATTGTCAGAGAAATTATACGCGAATCCGTAAAGATTGGATAGTTGTTGTGATTCAGCAGGAAACAAGACTAAAAGTAGCAGATAATTCAGGTGCGCGTGAAGTCATGTGCTTCAAAGTTCTGGGTGGTAGTAAGCGGCGCTATGCTACTATTGGTGATCTTATTGTTACGACAGTGAAACAAGCTATTCCAGGTGGAATGGTTAAAAAAGGGCAAGTAACCCGTGCCGTTGTTGTAAGGACAAGTAAAGAAGTACGACGATCTGACGGATCATACATCCGTTTTGATGATAATGCTGCCGTGTTATTGACGTCTGCCGGTGAACCACGGGGAACACGTGTATTAGGCCCTGTCGGTCGTGAACTCCGCGAAAATGGGTATATGAAAATTGTATCGATGGCACCGGAGGTTCTTTAATGCATATTAAAAAGGGAATGACTGTCCGTGTAATGAGCGGAAATAATCGAGGAGAAGAAGGAAAAGTTCTACATGTTTTTCCAAAGAAAGAACGTGTCATTGTCGAAGGTGTCAATTTTATTAAGCGCCATACACGTCCTTCTCAAGAAAATCCCCAGGGCGGGATCGTTGAAAGAGAAGGCACATTGCATGTTTCCAATGTCATGGTTGTCCATGATGGTCGTACTACTCGAATTGGATATAAAAAATTAGAAAGTGGTTTAAAAGTGCGTATTGCCAGTAAAACCGGTGAAGAGATTGGTTAAGACTAATGGCTACTAAGAATAATACAAAATTTATTTCTGCTCTTCGAAAAAAATACAAAGATGAAGTCGTTGCTGACATGATGGGACGCTTCAAGTACAGTAATATAATGGAAGTACCCTGTATTACTCATATTTCCATTAATATGGGGATTGGGGATGCCAAGGATAATCCTAAAAAATTAGAAAGTGCGATTGAAGAATTAACATCTATATCTTGTCAAAAACCTGTTGTGACAAAATCGCGAAAAGACATATCTAATTTTAAAATCAGAAAAGGATTCCCTGTAGGGTGTAAAGTTACCCTACGCGGAAATCGTATGTATGATTTTCTGCAAAGGGTAATTAGTATTGCTCTTCCGCGTACCCGCGACTTTCGAGGACTTTCTTTTAAATCATTTGATGGGAATGGGAATTATTCTTTTGGTGTAAAAGAACAGATAATTTTTACTGAAATTGACTATGATAAAATTGATAGTATCCGTGGCATGGATATTTCTTTAATAACAACAGCTAAAACAGATGAAGAATCTTATTGGCTGTTGAAATTAATGGGCCTTCCTTTGCGGGAAATACCCACGAAGCAAGAAGAAATTGTTGAGGCAGCTTAATGGCTAGAAAATCACTTATTGTAAAGGCAAAAAGAAAACCAAAATTTAGTACACGAGAATACAATCGTTGTTTTAACTGTGGTCGACCTGATGGATATATGAGAAAATTCGGTCTTTGTCGTATTTGTTTTAGAGAAATGGCTCTGAAGGGGGAAATCCCCGGAGTCACAAAGGCAAGCTGGTAATAGAGGTATATGATATGTCAATGACTGATCCAATTGCTGATATGCTCACCAGAATTCGTAACGCCATGGCAGTGGATAAACGATTTGTTGATATCCCTTCTTCTAATATGAAAAAACGTATAGCTTTTGTATTAAAAGAAGAAAAATATATCGAAGATTTTATGTTTATTGATAATGGTGTGAAATCATCTGTACGAGTTTTTCTAAAATATGATTATCATGGAAAAGCTGTTATTTCTGGGATCGAACGAATTAGTAAACCTGGTCTTCGGGTATATGTGGGGCAGAATCAAATTCCTCGTGTGTTAGATGGATTAGGTATTTCAATTTTATCTACTTCCAAAGGTGTCATATCTAATAAAGCAGCTAAACGTCTTGGTGTTGGTGGCGAGATATTGTGCAATGTTTGGTAATGATTGATGTCAAGAATTGGTAAAAAGATTATAGAAGTTCCAGAAAACGTCAGTGTAAGTATTGATGGCGTAGGTATTGATATTGAAGGTCCGAAAGGTGGTTTGGAAATTTTAGTTCATAAAGATATGGCTGTGAAACAGGAAAATGGATCCATTACAATTGAAAGACCTTCCGACTTGCGTCTACATCGTTCATTACATGGCACAACACGTCAATTGATTGCCAATGGCATAATAGGAGTTTTGGAAGGATTTTCTAAAGAATTAGAGATTAGAGGTGTAGGATACCAAGCCAATATGCAGGGGAGATATCTCGTTTTGCAGCTTGGATATTCTCATGATATTTATTTTGAACCACCGGAAGGAATCGAAATTACAGCTAACAGAACTGAAGTCACAGTTTCTGGAATAAATAAACAGTTGGTCGGAGAAGTTGCAGCAAAGATTCGTTCATTTCGTAAACCTGAGCCTTATAAGGGAAAAGGTATTCGTTATAAAAATGAATATGTGCGTTCAAAACAAGGTAAAACTGTAGGCGGTATAGATACGTAATGAAAAAATTATCAGCTACACGTTTACGAAATCAGCGCAGGCGCAATCGCAGTAAAAGAAATAATATTGGTAATCCAGAAAGACCACGCTTGGTTATTTATCGGTCAAGTAATCATATCCGAGCTCAAGTAATCGACGATTTAAGCGGTAAAACATTGGCTTCGGCCTCTTCTATGGATAAAAATATGTTGAAAGAAGTAGCAAAAGCCGATTCTAAAATGAAAATCAGTACAATAGTTGGAACTGCCATTGCAAATAATGCACTTAAAAATAAAGTTAAAAAAGTTGTGTTTGATAGAAATGGATACCCTTACCATGGTCGGGTAAAAGCAGTAGCTGATGCTGCAAGAGAAGCCGGTCTAAAATTTTAAAGGATAGTAATTATAATGATTAACCCCGCAGAATTGGATCTGAAAGAAGAAGCTGTTATACGTGTAACTCGTGTATCGAAGGTAACTTCACGTGGAAGAAAATTCCGTTTTGGTGCTTTGGTGGTTGTTGGAGATGGAAATGGCCATGTTGGTATTGGCCAAGGAAAAGCCGGTGAAGTGATGTCTGCCATTAATAAAGGTAAGGAAAATGCAAAGCAGAATATTGTAAAAATACCAGTGGTGAATAGGACTATTCCTCACAAAATTATTTCTCGGTATAGTTCGTGTAAAGTGATGCTTAAACCAGCTGCTCCAGGTACTGGAATTATTGCTGGGGCTGCTGTACGAGCTATAATGGAGCAAGTTGGCATTTACAATATCTTGACTAAACGATTTGGATCGAACAATCCATTAAATTTGGCCAAAGCAACCATGAAAGGATTGACAGATTTACAAGATGCAGTAAGTGTGGCCAGTAAACGAGGAATTAAAATTAAAGAAGTGTTTAATTAATGATGGCCAAAGAAAAAAAAATAAAGATTACACAGATAAAAAGTCCAATTGGATATAAGCAGAAAGCAAAAGCCACTTTAAAAGCTTTGGGATTGCGAAAGATTAATCATACCGTAGAACATGTGGACTCACCAGTGTTGAGGGGAATGATCAATCGCGTAGATTATTTAGTCCAGGTTAAAGAAAATTAATGAAACTAGGTGAATTAAAACCAAAAAAAGGTGCTACGCATAGTAAAAAACGCGTAGGACGTGGAAATGGCTCTGGTTTAGGGAGAAATGCTGGTCGGGGAGAAAAAGGATATCATTCTCGTTCCGGGTCAAAACATCGTCCTTGGTTTGAAGGTGGCCAAATGCCTCTGCATCGCCGTGTTCCAAAACGTGGTTTTTCAAATTTTCTATTCAAAAAAGAATATCAATTAGTTAATGTTTCTGCGTTAGAAAATCTCAATATAGACGCCATTGATGCAAATGTCTTAAAGGAAAACGGGCTAGTGAAATATGCTTTGCGACCAATTAAAATATTAGGCAATGGAAAAATAACGAAAAAGATGAGTGTTACTGCTAGTTGTTTTAGTATGTCAGCAAAAGAAAAAATTGAAAAAGTCGGCGGAGTAGTAATTGAGCAATGATTGATAAATTTAAAAATATATTTGCAATTCCAGAACTCCGAAGGCGAATTCTATTTACACTGGGCGTATTAATTTCTGTACGACTTGGTGCCCATATTCCAATACCTGGAATAGATGGGGATGTATTGGCAGCTGCCTTCCAAGGAATGCAAAACACTCTATTTGGTTTGTATAATCTTTTCGCTGGTGGTGCATTTGAAAAGGCAACCCTATTTGCATTAGGTATTATGCCATATATTTCAGCCTCCATTATTATCCAGCTTATGAGTACCGTTGTTCCTTATTTCCAAAGGTTACAGAAAGAAGGTGAGGCTGGACGTAAAAAAATTACCCAGGTGACACGTTATTTGACAGTTTTAATCTCTAGTATGCAGGCCTATGGAATTGTGGCCATATTTTTACCTTCCATGTCTGCTGGAGGGCAATCAGTAGTAATTAATCCAGGATTTGGATTTATTTTTACTGGTATGGTAAGTCTGGTTACGGGGACTATACTTTTGATGTGGATGGGTGAACGGATTACAGAAAGGGGAATTGGGAACGGAATTTCTTTGATTATAATGGTTGGAATTGTTTCTCTCGTTCCAAATGTGATCGTAACCGAAATTACCTTGATAAGTGAAGGGGTCCGTGGTATTCTCAGTGAAGTGATCCTTATTGGTATTATGTTTGCTGTTATCGCTTTTGTTGTATTATTGACACAAGGTACACGAAAAATACCAGTTTCATATGCTAAACGAGTTGTGGGTAGAAAAGTATATGGTGGGCAATCCACTCACATTCCGTTGAAAGTCAATACAGCGGGTGTGATGCCAATTATATTTGCTCAATCTATCATGTTCATACCAAGTACAATTGCCACTTTTTTTAGTGAAAGTGAATTTATGCAAGGTGTAATGCGTTGGTTTTCGTTTGACCATCCATTTTATTGGTTCGTTTTCGGATTGATGATTGTATTTTTTACCTATTTTTATACCGCAATTGCATTTGATCCAACCCAGGTTTCTCAGCAGATGAAACAACATGGTGGATTTATTCCGGGTATTCGCCCAGGGAAAAAAACAGCGGAGTATATAGATAATATTTTGTCCCGGGTAACTTTACCTGGATCTTTTGCACTGGCTTTCGTTGCAATATTTCCATATATATTGATGCAAACCATGGATATAAGTTATGATTTGGCATCATTTTTTGGTGGTACAAGTTTGTTGATAATAGTTGGTGTTGCATTGGATACTTTGCAACAAATAGAGTCGCATCTGATGAGCCGTCATTATGACGGATTTTTAAGTAAGGGTAAAATCCGTGGTCGGAGACGAATGTAATGGTCCACATAAGAACCAAACGGGAAATTGAATTAATTAGTATAAGTTGTCAGATTGTATCAGATACACTTGATATGCTCACTGAATACGTAAAATCTGGTACTCGAATTATCGATTTAGATGCAAAAGCGGAAGATTTTATTCGTTCATGTGGGGCGCGCCCTGCCTTTAAAGGATATATGGGTTTCCCTGCAACACTTTGTGTATCCGTAGATGATGAAGTAGTCCATGGAATACCTAATAATCGTCGACTTCAAGAAGGACAGATTGTTGGTATCGATTGTGGGGCGGAAAAAGATGGATATTATGGTGATCATGCTAGAACTTTTGCTGTTGGGAACGTTTCGGATGAAAAAAGAAAATTGATGGAAATCACCCAAAAATCACTTGTAAAAGGAATTGGGGAAGCGATACCAGGTAATTTTGTATCTGA
>CAYXUK010000022.1:10772-17434 GCA_964468295.1 uncultured bacterium
CCAATTATCTTGAGCAAAAAAGAGGCAGCGAATGGCTAAAGAACAAGCTATAGAAGCGGAAGGAATCATTAAAGAAACACTTCCTAATGCCATGTTTCGTGTTGAGGTCGAAATTGGAGATAATGTCCATGAAGTATTGGCTCATATAAGTGGAAAAATGCGAATGCATTACATCAAAATTTTGCCAGGTGATATGGTGAAATTAGAAATTTCACCATATGATTTAAGTCGAGGTCGAATTACTTATAGAAATAAGTAGAGCGTTATGAAAGTAAGATCTTCAGTTAAAAAGATTTGTGCGAAATGCAAAATTGTCCGTCGGAAAGGTGTAGTAATGGTGATTTGTCAAAATCCAAAACATAAACAGAGACAAGGTTAGGAGAGTTTTGTGGCACGTATAGCAGGTGTAGATATTCCTCGCGATAAAAAAATCGCCTATTCGTTATGTTATATCCATGGAATTGGATTAACTACAGCGAATCGTATTTGTGAATATGCAAAAATTGATAAGGAAACAAGAATAAAAGATTTATCAGATAATAAAGTGGCATCTATTCGAGATGCTATAACAGCGCTCGAAATTAAAGTGGAAGGTGAAAATCGGACTCAAGTTTCCATGGATATTAAGCGCAAAAGAGATATTGGTTGTTACCAGGGGTTAAGGCATCGTCGGGGATTGCCAGTAAACGGCCAAAGAACTAAAACAAATTCTAGAACTCGAAAAGGTAAACGTCGTACAATTGGACTTGGTAAGAAAGTGTAGGTAATTCATTGGCTAAACCATCTAAAGAAATTAAAAAGAAAAAGAAGAAAAAATCGGTTGATGTTGCCGGTATTGCGCATATAAAGGCTACATTTAATAATACTCATATTACCTTAACAGATAAATTTGGGAATGTCGTGGCATGGTCAACAGCAGGAACAAGTGGATTTAAAGGATCAAGAAAAAGTACTGCCTTTGCGGCTACATTGGCAGCAGAAAAGGCAGGAAAGGAAGCCATTTCTATGGGTATGCAGACAATAGAGGTGCAAGTAAAAGGTCCAGGTTCTGGCCGTGAATCAGCGATTAGAGCATTATCGGTTGCTGGATTAGAAATCACTTCTATCCGTGATGTTACACCATTACCACATAATGGTTGTCGTCCGCCAAAAAGGCGACGTGTTTAAAAAAAGAGATATCAATGGCAAAATCAACTATACCTAGAGGCAAGCTAGTTCGAAAATTCGGGGAAAACATTTTTGGTAATCCAAAGTATGACACTCTTCTAAATAAAAAGCCATATACACCTGGACAACATGGTGCAAAACGTCGGCGTCGTCCATCCAACTATGGCATTCAGTTACAGGAGAAACAAAAGATCAAGGCAATGTATGGATTGTTGGAACGCCAATTTCGGAATTATTTTCATAAAGCAGAAAAAATGACGGGTGAAACAGGAACCAATTTGCTTCAATTACTCGAATGCAGATTAGATAATGTTGTTTACCGTCTTGGTCTGGCTTCAACGCGCGCGCAAGCTCGCCAATTAGTTAGTCATGCACACTTTTTGTTAAATAATAGAAAATGCAATTATCCTTCTTCTTCTTTAAAACCGGGTGATATCATTCATGTTCGTGATGGTTCAAAAAAAATGGACGTTATTATTAATTCTATGAAAAGAATAAAAGGTGATATTGAACTCCCCTGGTTAGAATTGGACAAGGCAAAAATGACTGGTACTTTTTTGGCTGTTCCTGAACGGGATGAAATGGCACTTACAGTCAATGAACAATTGGTGGTGGAACTTTATTCAAAATAAATATAGGGAAACATAATCTTATGGCTAATGAAAATGATTTAAAAATAAAAACAGAAGATAAATCTCTTACAGACACTTATGGTAAATTCAGTATTCAGCCCTTGGAAAGGGGTTATGGTGTTACAGTTGGGAATGCACTTCGCCGTGTATTGCTTACTAGCCTACCAGGTGCTGCAATTACCAATGTAAAAATCGAAGGCGTTCTTCATGAGTTTTCAACTATTTCTGGTGTAAAGGATGATATGGCGGATATTGTTCAAAACCTTAAGGGTGTTCGTTTCAAATTGTCTGATTCAAAAGTTGATAACGTAAAAATCCGCTTAAAAGGGAAGCATGTTTTTACCGCTGCAGATATTCAAGATGCCACTGATCAGTTTGAAATATTAAACCCAGATCATTATATAACCGAAATCAATGCCAAAGGTTCGATAGAACTAGAAATTAGAATCGGTGTGGGCAAAGGATATGTTCCTTCAGAAGATAATGAGTTACCCAATGCACCTATTGGAACATTGGCAATTGATAGTATTTTCAATCCAGTAACCAAAGTGACTTACAATGTTCAACCTGTTCCCGGTGCAAAAGATCCTATCGAAATTCTTAATGTTGAAGTGGTAACTGATGCATCTGTTACTCCCCAGGATGCTATCAGTTATTCAGCAACTGTATTAATAGATCATCTTCGCTTAGTAGAAGCGTTAGCAAAACCCGAAGTTTTGGAAGTAACTGAACAAATTAGCGAAGAAGTAATCAAGATACGCAACTTGCTAAACTTAACTATTGATGAAATGGAATTGTCTGTTCGTAGTCATAACTGTCTTCAAGCTGCTGGAATCAAGTATATCTATGAATTGGTTAGCAAAGAAGAAAGTGAAATGTTGAAGTATAAAAACTTCGGTCGCAAATCCCTTACAGAGCTGGTTGAAAAACTAGATGAAATGGGTATCAGCTTCGGCATGGATGTAGATAAATATTTGAAACTAGAAGTTTGATTTAAATATGAGACACCAGAAAAAAGGTCGGAAACTTGGAGTAAGTGTTTCCCATCGAAAGGCTATGTTACGCAACTTGGCTGCGAATCTTATCGAATATAAGCGAATAAAAACAACAGAGTCCCGGGCAAAAGAATTACGAACCTTTATCGAGCCCTTAATCACAAAGGCTAAAAAAGGTGATCTTAATGCGATTCGTCAAATTGCTAAAAAACTTCCGAGGAAAGAAGTGGCCCATTCATTGATACATGAAATTGCGCCATTGTATACCGAACGGAATGGCGGGTATACTCGAATCATTAAGCTTGGTTTCCGTGATAATGATCGTGCATCTGTTTCTTTGATAGAATTTGTTGATTTTGAACATGCTGATGCAGTAGAAGTGGCTGAAGTATCTGAATAACAATTCGTTGAAAAACCAATCTAAACTATTCTTCTTAAGGGCAGCGGTTTCCGTTGCCCTTCTTTTTTCCGTGAACTGGGCATCCGATTTATTACAAAAGGGTGAATTTGAACAACGATATCTATGGGTAGTTCGCAATACTCTTACTAGTAAGTCCAGTATAAACCAGATGATCAACTTTGCTACTTTAAATCGGTTCAACCATATTTTGGTACAAGTCCGTGGGAGGGGAGACGCTTATTATAATTCAATGATTGTTCCTAAATCTCAACTTATTAATGATGCGAATTTTGATCCCCTAGCATATTTGATTCCTAGGGCGAAAGAAAAAGGTATCCATGTGCATGCTTGGGTGAATACTTATTTGCTATGGTCATCACGCTTGAAACCAATTCAAGATGATCATTTATTTTATTCCCATCCAGAGTGGATCGATCAAAATAAACAGATGCAGATTAATATCTCAGAGGAAATGCAAAATTTTAATAGTGGTAAAAATGGGAATGAAGGATTTTATCTTTCGCCCAATCATCCTAAAGTAAATTCTTATCTATTGACAGTTTTTAGAGATTTAATCGAAAATTATGAATTGGATGGTTTACACTTAGATTATGTCCGATTTCATGATTCTGAATACGGTCAAAATCCTGGTGCTATTGCCTATTTCCAAAGGTATAATGGCATGAAGGCTTATCCACCAGAAGAAACGTCGGGTGTATTAGAATGGAATGACCATCGCCGTAAAGCAATCACAGATTTAGTTCGTGAAACTAAAAACCTTATTGAAACAGTTCGGCCAGGGGTAGAATTATCTGCCGCAGTGAAGCCAAACCTATACCAGGCGCGTGAACGTTATTTTCAGGAATGGGACGTGTGGTTAGCAGCAGGTTATTTGGATAAAGCAGTGGTGATGAATTATACAAAGAACTTAAAAAAATTTGCTGACAATATTGATATTATGTATGATAATCTTCCTTCCAAGTATCGAAAGAAAATTGTAATGGGGATTGCCACCTATAATCAACCAGCAAGTCAGGTGGTGGATAAAGTGAAATATACCAGGGTGACACGTTTCAAAGGCATCTCATTCTTCTCATATAATGTAATGGCTCAAAATCCGCAGTATTTTCGGTCGATTAAAAAGATACTCTATCCACGCGGTTAATATTTATGTTTAAAATGGAGTAATAACTCCTCTTTTTCTAAAGAAGTTGAATTAATGGTAAGATTATGGAGTAAGTCAGGCATTGATTAAATTTCTAACTATATTATTACTATAGATTAAGGACTAGTTGCATGTCGAATCGGATCATCAAAGCCCCTCGTGGTAATGAACTTACTTGTAAGAATTGGCAGATCGAAGCGCCTTTTCGCATGATCCAGAATAATCTCGATCCGGATGTTGCAGAAAATCCCGATGAACTGGTTGTTTACGGAGGAAAAGGCAAAGCAGCAAGAAACTGGAAATGCTATGATGCTATTCTCAATTCATTAAAAAGGATGAATGAGGATGAGACGCTTCTGATTCAATCAGGTAAGCCAGTAGGAATACTGAAAACTCATATCACTTCTCCACGGGTTTTGATTGCCAATTCAAATCTAGTTCCTAATTGGGCTACATGGGAACATTTTAATGAATTAGATAAGCAGGGCCTCATGATGTATGGACAAATGACTGCTGGATCTTGGATTTATATAGGAACACAGGGAATTTTACAGGGTACTTATGAGACATTTGCAGCAGCAGCAAAACAACATTACAATAATGATCTTACCGGTAAGTTGGTTGTAACATCCGGTCTCGGCGGTATGGGTGGCGCTCAACCCTTATCGGTAACCATGAATAATGGTGTGATCATCTGTATTGAGATCGATCCTTCTAGGATTCAAAGGCGTCTAGAAACGAAATATCTCAATATGTCTACCGAATCTTTAAATGACGCCCTTTCTTTGGCCCGAGATGCGCAAAATAACGGAAAGCCACTATCTATTGGCCTAAAAGGGAATGCGGCTGATATTGTGCCTCAAATGGCTGAATTAGGCGTCGTTCCTGATATAGTAACGGATCAGACATCTGCTCACGATGAATTGGATGGATATATACCCAATGGGATGACGTATCAGGAAGCACTGAATTTGCGTAAATCCGATCCGGATCGCTATATCAAAGAAAGCTACCGGGCTATGGCGGAGCATTGCCAGGGGATATTGGATTTGAAGGTACAAGGTGCCATTGCATTCGATTATGGAAATAACCTACGTGGACAAGCACTGAAGGCAGGTGTAAAAAACGCCTTCGATTTTCCGGGATTTGTACCAGCATATGTACGAGATTTATTTTGTGAAGGTAAAGGCCCTTTTCGCTGGGTTGCATTATCAGGCGATCCAGAAGATATTTATAAAACCGATGATAAAGTATTAGAAATGTTCCCAGAAGATCAGACACTAACACGTTGGATCAAAATGGCTCGAGAACAGGTCCAATTTCAAGGATTGCCTTCGCGTATATGCTGGCTAGGTTACACCCAAAGAGCGAAGTTTGGTGTAGCTTTGAATCAGATGGTTGCCAGTGGAGAATTATCAGCACCTATTGTTATTGGACGCGATCATTTAGATTGCGGATCTGTTGCATCGCCATTCCGTGAGACTGAAGACATGAAAGATGGTTCGGATGCTGTTGCTGATTGGCCCTTTTTAAATGCGCTTACTAGTACTGCAAGCGGGACGACTTGGGTTTCTATTCATCATGGTGGTGGTGTTGGCATGGGACTAGCACTCCATGCTGGGCAAGTTATCTGTGTGGATGGAACACCTGAGATGGAAAAAAGAGTGGAACGTGTTTTGACCAATGATCCTGGAACGGGGATACTCCGTCATGCAGATGCAGGATATGAAAATGCAATTGATAATGCTAAGGATTGGGATTTAGATATTCCAATGCTCAATGTCTAATTCACTTCAATTAACTAATATAGGAGAACTTGTCACTGCCAATTCTGCCGGAGTGGAAAGATACCAAAATTCATCCCTATGTATAGAAAATGGCACAATATCTTCTATCAGTGATAGAAATGGAGACCAGATTATTGATTGTGGTGGAAAGATGGTTACAGCAGGATTTGTAGATTCACACACACATCCTGTGTTTTACAATAAAAGAGATGAGGAATATAGGATGCGGTTGTCTGGAGCAACCTATGAAGAGATTGCTGAAAATGGTGGTGGTATTATATCCAGTGTAGAGGGAGTGAGAAATGCATCAAAGGAAGCATTGGTTGAAAAAGTAATGAAGCGAATGGATCGATTTATCAAAGTAGGCACGACGACAATTGAAGCAAAGTCCGGTTATGGTCTTAATACAGATTCAGAATTAAAATCTCTTTCAGTGATCGATGAGGTGAATCAAAATCATGCAATTGATATGGTGCCTACATTCATGGGTGCCCATGCTTTCCCAAAAGAATTTTC
>CAYXUK010000022.1:17534-21243 GCA_964468295.1 uncultured bacterium
CTATGCACCAGCAAGAAAATTAATTGACAATAATGTTACTGTAGCCTTGGCAACGGATTTTAATCCTGGCAGTTCCCATATTCAATCTATGCCTTTCATTATGACATTAGCATGTATGCATATGGAAATGACTGTGGAAGAAGCATTTCAGTCGGTAACATATAATGGCGCCAAAGCATTAGGAATGGAAAATGAAATAGGTTCAATTGAAGTGGGAAAAAAGGCTGATCTTATTATCTGGGATTTAGATTCTTTGTTGGATATTCCATACTATGTTTCTGACCATCCAATTAAACTAGTGATAAAGAACGGGACAATTGTATTTCAAGCTTGACACTGGAACAAGTCTTCGTGTAAAATTGTGGCTGTTTAAATATAATATATGGTAAATAAATGAACACTAAAAAAATTCTCGCAATAGTAGTTATCCTTTTGATGGGTTCCCAATTTGCATTCGCAAACTATGCATTTTATAAAAAGGTTTCCAGTACATGTAAATTCTATCGTGTATCGGTTGATCAAAAGAAAATGGCGCTTACTAAGAATGCAGATGGTTCATACCAATTCTCTATTGAGATGGAAAGCCTTCGGAATAACTTTGAAATGGTAATGCTCGTTGGCTTTATATCCGTTGGGCAGGCTATCAATCATCAAGAATCTTTTGCGAAGAAAAAACCTGGTTACTCTGCCATTGTACCAGGGAACACGGAAGTAACGGTTACGATACCTGTTTCCAGGCAAAATACAATTATCACCGCACAAGCATCTGCTGAACATGTTCGTCAATTGACGGATGGTAAAATTGATACAGCAGGATTTATGCGTTTGATCAAAGATTCAATTCAAACACTGTAAAAGGAGGAAAAATGTTAGATCCTACCAGTTGGGGTGGCATGTTTGCACAATATGGTCGTTCTTTACTTTGGGCGATTACAGCGGCCATCGGCTTTGGTTTAGGTGTTGGTATCTCTTTGAAAGTCTTCGACTGGCTTTCAACAGATATTGACGAATGGGAAGAAATTAAAAAAGGAAATATGGGTGTTTCCCTTATTTTCGTATCTCTCATCGTTATGGTTGGTTTGATCGTTCATAAAGTTATTTAAACACAACCTGACATCAGTCTTATAAGAAAACCCTTTGCTATTTGCAGAGGGTTTTTCTTTTATATATAAGATACAAGATTTTCCAAATAAAGTTGATCGATCCGATTGAATTGTTCAACTCGATTCCCGTCAATATCCAATACAGCAATCAAATCGTCATTTTTTATTACAGGAACTACAATTTCGGATACAGTTTTCTCATCACAAGAAATATAACCGGGAAAGGTGGAGACGTCATCTACGATTATAGTTTTTTTCTTTGAAGCTGATGCACCACATACACCGTGATCAAAAGCAATATGACTACATGCGAGTATATTTCCCTGATAAGGACCAATCTCAAGGAGATTTGGTTTTATCACACGATAAAATCCGCAGAATATCCATTCACTGAACTCCATCTTTAATATTGCAGCCATAACTGTCATTTTTCCAATCTCATCCATTGAATAATCATCAAGGGTAGATTTAACAGTTTTTAGAATATTTTGATATCGAGTTTCTCTATCCATAATTCATCCATAAAAAATATGCAGCGTTTGCGCCAATAATAGTGTTGATGAAATTGACTGCATCATTATCGATCCATTTAGATCCTGAAATCAGTTTAGATTTTGTATTACAGTGATAACGATTTTCTATGTGCTCATTGCATATAGAACATTTGAATTGTGCCTGAATATATCCTCCTAGAATGGAATCGGTTAATGAGCCAGTGAATCCAGCAACTGCTAAAGGAAGCAGCAGGTCATTCATATTCAGAATTGATTCGCCTAATAAGCCAATTATTAGAGCACCTAAAACTGATCCAATGATTCCTAAAAAGGTGACACCGCCGGAAATGCCCCGTTTTACTACTTGTTTTGATAAAACTAATCGGGGTTTGGATTTTGAATAAAAACCAATCTCTGTTGCCCAAGTATCAGCAGTTGCTGCACCAATTGCACCCAAATACAAAACAATGGCTGGAGGGAACTGCCAAAAAAAATAGATGATAGCAAATAGAGTACCTACACCGCCATTGGCTAGGATTTGGAGGATATTTCTATTCGAATAAGGTTTATGCCTCAAATGGGAGAGAATAGATGAAGAAATAAAGAAAAATACCAATGGAATGATCCAAGGCCAACCGCCTGCGCCAAAAACGATGATACCCATAATATATCCACTGATAGCGCCACTGGATGAAACCGATTTAAGGTTCCATGCGATGGAGAAAATAACCAGAGAAAGAAAAGACCAGAGTAATAATTGCGTTAGCGTGCCATGAGTATAGTTAATAAGGAATGTCTCGTAGGATAAAAAAGTAATGATTGGTATTGATAGGTTGTCAGATCCTCTATAGCTCACAGATTCTGCTAGGGTTGCAGAAAGGGCAGTAAAAATACTAACACCGATAAGAATGGGAAATGGGATAAAAAATGAAGCACCATAGATCCTTGCTAGTAGATCGGTTCCCAGCATCATAATGATCATGGTAGAACCAAACATAGCCAGGGAACCGCGACGTGTTTTTTGGTCCCGCCATGGCATATAAACGGTTTGACCATTTTTTCCAATGATGGCGGCGATAGGATCTGAAATTGTCATAACTAATATGGCCAAGATAAATGAAATTGGCTTATCCCACCAAAAATAAGACAAAATTAAAACAGAAAAAGGAAAGTAAACCGTTCCATAACTCTTTCGTGTGGTAACATGCATACTGGAAATTTTATTTGACTTTATTAAAAATCCGTTAATTAATATAAATAAATAAGATAGAGTAATCAGTTGAACATTAGATTTAAATAGTAGTGGACAAATAGATACGATCAAGCCAACAAATATATGTACAAATTTTCGCGTGGATTCCGGCGGCTTCATCATGATTTTTCGAATCAATTCAGCAATTCCCAAAACAAGGAATATGCCGATAAAAATGATGGCGAAAACAGTCCAGTCGTTTAAAGATCTATTTAAGTCCATAGTTGAAGGTTGAAGTTATAAAAAACCCCCCGCTTCATACGGAGGGTTTTTTATAACATTGTATTATGAAGGGTTGAATTATTTTACAGGATTGCCGTTTGCATCCAACAAAATTGGGTCACCAAACCCGAGAGATTTCATACCATCTAATTGGGTGGCAGCATCGCCTACAACTAGATAGAGCATTTCATCTGGACGAATATATTTGTTTGCTAATGCATTATGACTTTCTACGCTCATATTACGAACGATATTTTCCTGTTCTTCAATATAATTAACAGGAAAACCATAGATAGCGATATTGGAGATCATTCCACGAAGTGCACCAAGAGTTTCAAATCTACGAGCATTTGATTTTAAGGTTACATTTTTTGTGAATTCCAAGTCCTCTTCTGAAATGGGCTTTGTGTAAGCAGACATTAGATTTTTAAAGATATTGACCGATTCTTCCGTCGTATTTGAACGAACACCTGAAGAAGCTGTGAATTTTCCAGGAAATTTTGAACCGCTAAACCCAGTTCTTGCTCCGTAAGTAAACCCCTTTTCCTCTCGGAGTACCATATTGACATCACCACTGAAGTTACCACCTAGTTTCATGTTCATAACTGAAGTTGCATAGAAGTCAGGATGAGTGCGAG
>CAYXUK010000023.1:0-20405 GCA_964468295.1 uncultured bacterium
GTGCACCGATATAAGTTCGACGGTGACCGCGAATCTCCGCTTCATCCCTTACACCACCAAGAGAGATACGAACAAATTCTCTACCCATCGATCGAGCAATTGAACGACCCAGCGATGTTTTGCCTACCCCTGGAGGCCCTGCAAAACATAGAATCGGTCCACGGATTGCCCCTTCGGGATTTTTCTTCATTTTCAGTGCCCGTACTGCTAAGTATTCCAGTATTCTTTCTTTCACTTTATCCAATCCAAAATGGTCTTCATCAAGAATAGCTTTTGCATCCGCTACATTGATCGAATCCTCGGAAGTTTTTGACCAAGGCAATTCCGTAAGCCAATCCAGGTAAGTTCGCGATACAGTATATTCCGGAGACTGGGTAGGGATTTTTGAAAGACGATCTAATTCTTTCAGAGCTACTTTTTCTGCTTCTTCAGGCATCTTGGCTTCTTTGATTGCCTCTTCGATCTCCTTTAATTCAACATGCGATTCATCCTCGCCCAACTCTCGTTTAATGGCTTTCATTTGTTCACGCAAGTAATATTCTCGCTGGGATTTGGCAATCTCATCATGAACTTCGGTCTGGATTTCTTCACCCAGTTTGATGCGTTGAATTTCTTTAGTTAAAATTTTAATTGCTTTTTCAACTCGTTTCTTGATATTTAGTTCTTCTAGGACATCCTGCTTTTCAGGATTCGGAACAGTGAGTAAAGAAACAGCCCGATCAGCAAGGCGAGACGGCTTCTGGATATTCGATAGCATTCCGGTATGTTCTTCGCTCAGGTTGGGAGCAACCTGAATCAATTCATCAAAAACTATGCGGAGATTATTGGCCATAGCATCTAGCTCTACATCATCTCCTTGTGCCTTATCAGACATGCGCTGAATAGCAGCACGGTAATAAGGTTCGCTTTCTTCAAATGATAAAATCTTGACACGATCAATTCCCTGCACAATAGCTGATTTGCTGTTATCAGGCATATCAAATACTTTAAGAACCATTGCTAGAGTTCCAAATGAATACAAATCTTCCGGATTAGGATCTTCAATGGATCCGTCCTCCTGGGCCACCACAACAATATGTTTGCTGTTCGTGGGTAATTCATTAATCAATTTCAGAGATTTATCACGGCCAATATAAATGGGGATAACCTGTTGTGGGAATAATACCGTATTCCGCAGTGGCATGATTGGATAGGATTCGCTTTCCTCCAGCAGTTTTTCATTCATATCTTTTTCAATTTCGTCAGTCATAACATTCCTTATTTTATATCCAATACCAATTAGTCAAACCTTATGCCATGTGCAATAATATGCTTATATGACGTAGAATCGACAAAAATATCCTTTTTCTCTGCCATATAGGTTTACTTTGGTAATATATGGCAAGAAACACAATTTTCACGGAATTCGTGGGCCATTTGCTTTGCTATCACTGGTCCAGATCCAAAATTCATTTCACGTTCAGTAGCATGACATCTTAAACAGGTACTTTCATCAATATACTGCATATGGGCCACAAAGTTCGAAAGTTTTGGCGGCACTTTTCCATCTACTAGTATCAAAGGAGGTTCCGCAACTGCTATTTCCGGTTTCATTTCAATTCCTTGATCGGCATAAATCATCCATACTAAAACTAACCCAGCAATAACCACCATTCCGTAAATCATACTTTTATATTGATTCAATTTTCTATCTTTACCAAACGGGCCTGTTCATCGGCATGATATGAACTTCTCACCAATGGCCCTGATTCAACCACGCGAAATCCCAATTTGAGACCGATTTGTTTATAATCTTCAAACTCATGATCTGCAACATAGCGATCAACGGGAAGATGTTTTATTGTTGGTTGTAAATACTGACCGATTGTAAATATTTCTACTCCCAGATCTACAACTTCTTTCATGGTCCCAATAACTTCATCTTTTACCTCGCCTAGGCCAACCATCATACCTGATTTCGTCCGCAGACCATAAGACACTGATTGCTTTAAAACATCCAAACTGCGAGTCCAAACCGCCTGGGCCCGGACCTGCCTACTGATCCGTTCCACGCATTCTACATTATGTGAAAAGATTTCAGGTTCGGCCTCAAATACTGTTTTTAAGGCTGGCAAATATCCCTGAAAATCAGGCGTCAATACCTCTACTGTACATTTTGGTACATGGTGATGGACCTGTCGAATCGTTTCGGCCCAGATTTCGGCTCCAAAATCCCCCTTTATATCATCACGATCTACAGAAGTAATTACTACATGTCGTAAATTCATTTTTTGAATTGCCATGGCTGTTCGAACCGGTTCCATCCCATCCACACCAACTGGTTTCCCAGTGCCCACTGAGCAAAATCCACAGGCACGTGTACAGATATCGCCTAAGATCATAATGGTTGCTGTTCCCCGATTCCAGCATTCATAAATATTTGGGCAGCGTGCTTCTTCGCAGACCGTATGAAGATTATTCTGGGTAACCACATTTTGAACAAACCGATAATCTTTACCGTAATGGAGACGAATTCTGGGTTTTTTACCAGCAGGTCGATTTGTAAGCGTTTCCATCAATTCACCTTTTGAAACAGGAAAATCATGTAACGTTTATACTTCCTGAATTCATTACTATCTAATAATGATAATTGCTTCATCTTTTCATTGACTCTTTTACCAAAGGCTTTCTTGAGTATTTTCATAATAAAAGAATAGTTTTTGTCCATATAGTTGGATGAAAATTCAACTGTTGGGTAAATATAGCGCTCCATAAATGCTTTGGCGCTATCAAGGGTAGGCATTGTGTTTTCCGTTTGATCATATTCTCTTAGAAGTTTAAAGCCATATTCTTCTCCAATCTCCATATATACTTTTTCATTATGAGAGGCTTTAATATGCCAATCACCACTACCATCATTATGATGCAAAAAATAATCGGAGGCTAGTAAGTAACCACCGTCCCGAACAGTTTTTCGTGCAGTTTTCCATCCAGGCTGAATTTGAATATAACAGGCACTTTCACTCTCCAAAATAAGATCATATTGTTTTTCAGGATTAAAATCTTCAAACTTGGAGCGGTGGAATCTGACTTCACCATTATATTTTTCTGCGAATACCTGTTCTTGGTAATCATCGGGAGACAGTGCTTCCACTTTATAGCCCTTATTTAAAAGATAGCTGGAATTACCCCCGATCCCAGCACCGACATCGAGTATTGTTTTCACATCTTCTGGGATAAAAGAAGTCAGGTGTTCTATGTATCGATCTTGGGCAGCAACGATGTCATGAAGTGACAGATTTTCTGCGCTCACCGATTTAGGGTCATCCCAAAAACCATAATGCAGATAAGGGGAACGAACTGATTCCGAATAGAGTTTTAGAACGTGATCAATTGGCATCAGAGTAGTGTTTCTAAATTCATGTTCTCTAGATTCTTCCGTACGGTATCAACAAATTGGCTTCCACCTGCACCATCGATCAATCGATGATCAAAGCCTAAGGATAAAACCATCATACTTTTAATTCCAATGGTATCGCCTTCTTTAGTTTCAATCACAACCGGTCGTTTTTTGATAACGCCTACACCAAGGATTCCAACATTAGGCTGGTTGATAATAGGTGTACCCATTGTTATATTAAAAACTCCAAAATTTGAAATTGAAAATGTGGAACCCTGTAACTCATCAGGATTAAGCTGTTTATTTCTAGTGCGCAAAGCCAAGTCTTTTACTTTTCGGCACAAGCCTAAAAAATTAAGTTCCTCACATTTTTCTAGTACCGGTACCATCAGGCCCTTATTTACAGCAACAGCCATACCCATATTTACATTTTTATGATAGACAATGGAAGAGCCTGCAAGGGAAGCATTCATTTCCGGTTGACCATTTAAGGCTTTTACACAGGCCCGGATAATAAATGGTGTGTAGGTCAATTTATAACCTTCCCGTTGGTAAAAAGCATCTCCCTGGTTACTCACATAATTCACGATTGCACTCATATCAACTTCTGTCATCACATAGACATGGGCGGAGGTATCAAGGCTATTTCGCATGTGTTCCGCTATCAGTTTACGCATGTGATCCATCTCGACTGTCTCATCTAATCCTGAGAAAGCAGGTGGTACTGCTAAAGGTTGTGCCATATCCGATTGTTTTGCAGATGGAACAGTCAATCGGGATTTGAGATAGTTTAATATATCAACCTTGGTCACTCTACCACTCTTACCCGTACCTGAAATTGTCATTAATTCGTCTATTTTTATATTATTCTCGATCGCAATTTTATTTACAACAGGTGTGAAAAATTTCTTTTCACCTGACTGTGTTTTTAGTTTTGTTTTTGGCGGTATCGCCTTCGGTGCTTCGGCAATTTTATCCTCAACTAATTCTTCAGTTTTCTGTTCTGATACCAATGACTGAGTTGATTTTTGAACCAAAGCCGCATCACTATCTGTTTCCACCTTGGCAATCACTGTCCCCACTTCCATTATATCATTTGGTTTAGCCAGGATTTCAACAATGGTTCCAGCTGTAGGGGAGGGAATTTCAGAATCTACTTTGTCGGTTCCAATTTCCAGCAGGATTTCATCCATTTCGACTACATCCCCGATTTTTTTTCGCCATTCAATAATGGTGCCCTCTGTAATGGATTCACCCATCTTGGGCATGACAATATCTATAACCATCAGTACTCCAATAATTCTGTTAATGCTTTTTGAACATCACTGGTCTGCGGTAAAACTTTTTCCTCCAAAAACCAGTTGTAAGGCACATGCGCATCGGCAGCGCCAACGCGTTTAATCGGTCCGTCCAGTGATTCAAAATGCTGATCAGCAATAATAGCTGCAATTTCTGCACCGGGTCCATTAGTAAGCACATCTTCATATACTACCAACACTTTCCCTGTTTTAGAAATGGAAGCTGCGATAGCATCATGATCTAAGGGATTTAATGTGCGCAAATCCACAATCTCTACCAATCCATGATCAATGCCTAAGGCTTTTACTGCTTCAATTGATTTTTGCACCATAGCTCCCCACGTAATAATCGTTGCTACTGACCCTTCTTGCACTACACGCGCCTGACCAAATGGTAAAATATAATTTTCATCCGGTTCCGGTGTGGCAGCAAATCCCTGTCGATATAAGCCTTTGTGTTCCATAAACAGCACAGGATCATCCATTCGACATGCTGCTTTTAATAATCCTTTGGCATCGGCTGCATTAGAAGGATAAGCAATCCGAATCCCTGGCATATGCATAAAATAACCATCGATCGATTGACTATGGCAAATGGCACCATGTATATATCCACCAACAGGTACTCTCATTATCAACGGACATTTCCATTTCCCATTTGAGCGATACCGCATCGAAGCAACTTCATTTCTTATTTGCATCATGGCAGGCCATATATAATCACCGAATTGGATTTCAACACAGGGTTTCCAACCAGTAACAGCTAATCCTACTGCTGTACCAATAATAGATGCTTCCGCTAGAGGTGAATTAAACACTCTTTTCTTTCCAAATTGATCCATTAACCCTCTAGTAGCGGTAAAAACACCTCCTTTTGGGTCAGCAATATCTTGGCCATAGATTATTATCTTTTCATCACGTTCCATTTCTTCTGCCATGGCATGATTGATGGCATCAACCAATACAACTTTGTCATTTTTGATATTGAATGTTGTTTCTTTTAATGCTGGCTGATCAGTATACACATGATCCAAAGCCGTATTTTGATCTGGGTGGTCCTGTTGATCTGCCCATTCTGCATCTGTATCTACTTGCTTTTTTACTTCATCCCTAATTTTTTCGAAATCCTTGGATGTGGCAATTTTTGCCTGGATACAATCAGCTTCAAACTTGATGATCGGATCTTGATCAAGATCTTTATTTAATTCATCCTTCGATCGATATTTCCGCTGATCATCTGAAGAAGAGTGAGACAACAAGCGAACTACATGAGATACAATAACTGAAGGGCCTTTGCCCTTCTGGGCCCGTTCTATTGCTTGTTGGAATGCCAGGTTTGTTTCAAAAAAGTTAGTTCCATCTACATCGTACCGCGACAGGTTTTTATATCCTGCGACCAGAGCAAACACAGAGCTTCCAGCAGTCTGTTCAGAAATATGGACACTGATGGCATATTCATTATCCTCAATATGAAAAATAACCGGTAGTTTTTCCCGGCTGGCCCAGTTCAAGGCTTCATGAAACTCACCCTCGCTTGAGCTTCCTTCTCCTGATGACACATACACGATTTCTTTTGTTTCTTCCCATTTCCGTGACATGGCACTGCCAACAGCCTGTAAAAATTGAGTACCGGTAGGACTGGATTGACTGACAATTCGTAAATCTTTATGACCATAATGCTGGGGCATTTGCCGACCGCCAGAATTGGGGTCATCCTTTCGAGCCAAAAATGAAAGCAGTTGTTCTCTTCCTGTCATACCCAGGCCAAGACAAAGGGCCGCATCACGGTAATAAGGATAGGCCCAGTCCTGACCAGGATTCATATTTACCGCAGCCGCCATTTGAGCTGCTTCATGTCCAGAACAACCAATATGAAAAAAGGCCTTGCCCTGTTTCAACATAATCAACTGCTTTTCATCCAGTCTTCGGGCCAATGCCATTTTTCGGTATATTTCTAGTAATTCTTTTTTCTGAAATCCGTGCAGCCTGGGCATTAATTCACACCCGCCTTTTCCTGATTTTGAAATGCCTGATGAAATGACTTTAATATACTTTTTTTCACTTTACCCATATTTAGTTTTTCCCCAACAATCTTTTCCATAGACGTAACACCGTATTCAAAAATACCACAAGGGATAATGCCACTGTAATAATCCAGGTCTGTATTTACATTCAGAGCAAAACCGTGCATGGTAACCCATCGTGAAATTCGTACTCCCTGGGCTCCAATCTTTTCATCACCTACCCAAACACCCGTTAATCCTTCTTTGACACCTGCTTTAATTCCATATTCATTTAGTGTATCAATAATAACTTGTTCTAGTCTACGCATATACCAACTTATACTTGTGGTATACCGATGAAGATCAAGGATTGGGTATCCCACTAATTGGCCTGGGCCATGATAAGTGATATCACCACCTCGTTCAATATGAAATATCTTTGCATCCTCTGGAGCGGATTGGAGCAGATGATTTTCATTCGCATTTTTTCCTAGTGTGTAAACAGACTCGTGCTCTACAAGTAAAAGCGTGTCAGTTGTATCTCCATTTAATACTTTCTTGTGATAACCTTTTTGAAGGTCCCAGGTGGACTGATAATCCATATAACCGAGGTCAATCACTTTAATATTTGCTTGATTAGACATTTACTGATGCACACCTTGTCCAAATGCATCTAAAGCAGCTTCCATTATAGCTTCAGATAATGTTGGGTGGGCATGGACCGTCATGGCAATTTCCTGCCAAGTTGTTTCTAATGTTTTGGCCACACCCAATTCCGCAATCATTTCTGTCGCTTCGCTGCCCACAATATGACACCCCAATAATTCGCCATATGTTTCATCAAAAATAATTTTGACAAATCCAGTAGAATCACCAGTCGCTAAGGCTTTCCCACTGGCTCGAAATTCAAACTTTCCAACTTTAATTTGGTGCCCTTTATCTATGGCGGCTGCTTCAGTCATACCCAGTGAAGCCACCTGAGGTTGGCAATAGGTACAGGCCGGGATATTGCTATAATCGACGGGATGGGCGGTATCCCCTGCTGCATGTTCAACTGCTACATGCCCCTGGGCAGAAGCCAGATGTGCCAGCCAAGGCGGGCCGGAAACATCACCGATAGCATAAATATTTGGAACCGAGGTTTGATTGAACTCATTAATGGTTATAGCTCCTTGATCGGTGGCAACACTAATTTCTTCTAAGCCAATATTCTCAATATTTCCTGTAACTCCTGTTGCTACTAATACAATATCCGCATTAAGAACCTGGGTATTATCCCCCTTTTTAGCATTCACTTTCACTTTGGTTTTTAGTTTTTTAATACTAGTCACTTTAGTTTCTTTATAAATCTTGATTCCAGATTTCTTGAAACTTTTTTCTACTTCTTTTGAAACATCTACATCCTCTATCGGAAGGATATCTGGCATCATCTCAATCAGATGTACTTCTGTTCCATACTCATTATAAAAATAGGCAAATTCCACACCAATCGCGCCGGCACCAATGATCACCATCTTTTTGGGTGGTGCTTTCAAAATCATGGCCTCCTTGGATGTGATCACCTGTTTTCCATCTGGTTCCATTCCTGGGAATACGCGTGGCCGTCCGCCAGTGGCTATTATAATCTTTTCCGCTTTGAGCGTATTCTTTTTCTTGCCTTTTTCAACTTGAATTTTATTAGTCGATTTGAACACGCCACGACCAGTTATGTGAGTGATCTTATTTTTCTTCATTAAAAATTCAACGCCTTTGGATAGACGATCAGATACATCTCGGCTGCGTTTGATTGTTTTACCAAAATCCACATCATATTTTGAAATATTAATACCAAATTTTTTGCTGTTTTTAACATAGTTAAGAATTTCCGCATTTTTGAGTAGTGCCTTTGTTGGGATACACCCCCAGTTCAGGCATATACCACCTAATCGATCTTCATCAATAATTGCAATTTTTTTACCTAATTGCGCCCCACGAATCGCAGCAACATAACCTCCTGGTCCACCACCTAAAACAATAATGTCAAACTGTTCCATAATCCCTTTCAACTTTTGCTACCCGTAAAAAATAATCTTCGTACCAATCACTCATACCCTTTGTCTGGGCTTCTTGATGTGCAAGATTCTCCTTCCACTTGGATATCGATTCCGCATCACTCCAATAACAGGCTGTAATCCCATAACCATTTTCATTCCGCACAGATTCCATTCCTAAATACCCCGGCTGATCTTTTACCATTTGATCTATTTTTTCAGCCATTTCGTTATAACCGTCATTGGAATTATTCACTCGTCGTGTGGTGAAAATGACCGCATAATATGGCGGTTTGGGTGTTTGACAAAAATTCATTTCCCAATAATGCTTAAAAATTCAGCTCTTGTTTCGGCAGATTTTCTGAATTGGCCCAACATAGCTGAAGTGGATGCATAGCTATTTTGTTTTTCCACACCACGCATCTGCATACAGAGATGGCGGCCTTCCATTACAACCGCCACGCCAATTGGCTGTAGTACATCTTCCAATGTGCTGGCTATCTGAGATGTTAACCGTTCTTGAAGTTGAAGCCTGCGAGAAAACATATCTACAATCCGCGGAATTTTTGATAGACCAATCACTTTACCATTGGGCAAATAACCTACATGTGCCCGACCAAAAAAAGGAATCATATGATGTTCGCACATTGAGAAAAATTCGATATCTCTGACTACCACCATTTCACTGCAATCTTCATGAAAGACTGCCTCATTAATAATATTATCCAAATCAGCGCGGTATCCTTCCGAGAAATATTCCCAAGATTTAGCGACACGTTGTGGTGTTTTTAATAATCCTTCCCGGTATGGATCCTCTCCAATTGTCTCAATTAAATTTTTTGTAATTTTTTCTAATTGATCAAATTTTTTCGTCATTACATCGACTCCTAACTAAATGAAAGTTTTTCCTATTCATCATGAGCTATATCAATCTTTCCTTTTAATAAATAAATAATTCCATAGATGATTGGTGTATCGATTAATGCCATCATCATTTTAAACAACCAGCCATCTATAATTGCTGAAAATATTTGATCTGTTTCCCATACACCAACAAATAGGATACATATTACTAATGTTGTATCCACGAATTGTGAAGCTACCGTTGAACCATTATTTCTAAGCCATAAATGTTTTCCATTTGTCAACTTCTTCCAAAAGTGAAAAATTCTTACATCAATAAACTGAGCAAATAAATAGGCTATCATAGATCCCGCAATCAGCCTCCACGCATTTCGAAAGACCTGATTATAAGTAATATCATCAACGATTGAAGTTGGTATTGAGTTAAACTGTCCTCCAAGCCATAAAAATAACAAAACAAATAATGATGCAATAAAACCTGAGAAAACCACGAGGTTAGCCTTTTTCTGTCCGTAAAGCTCTGAAATTAAATCTGTAACAAGGAATGTTAATGGATAAGGGAGAATACCAGCAGAAACAACAAAAACCTTAAAACCAAAATCAACTGTAACAAATTTATTCGCAATCAAATTACATGTGACCAACGAGGCAATAAATATCCCGGCCAATATAAGGTATAAACGGTTTTTAAATTCCATTAACGATCACTTTGCGGGCCATAGTAATCCGTAAAAATTGTGGGTGTCTCTCTTAAACGAATTCTATGCAGAATAGCACCCTTTAAAAGCGGATTAATTTTCTCCCAAATAAACATGACCAAATTTTCCGAACTAGGTTGTTTATTCTTAAACCATTCAATTTCTTTTTCAATTTGGCTGTGATCGAGCACCCGAATCACATGTGTATCAACAATATTTTTTAAATAATTTAAATCAATGATGAACCCTGTTTCTGGGTTGATTTTTCCGGTAACCATAACTTCCAGTATATAATTGTGCCCATGCACTTTAGCATCAGCACCGAATATCTCCCGGTTCTTTTTTTCGGACCAATCAGAATGGCCGTATTGATGGGCAGCATTAAAGTGGAAAACTTTGGTTAAATATGGATTATTCATTTTATTTGTATGCTACAATTATTATTAACTAGTTAATTTAGATATTACTGACGGAAAATTCCTCTTTTTTCGATGATAATTATATTTTTGTTTCGACTGATGGACAAAAATGTGCAATAACACAGTCTTGGCATTGTGGACGTCGCGCAATACAGACAGCGCGGCCATGATCAATCACCATGTGAGTCAACTTAACCCAATCCTTCTCATCAAACAATTTCATCAGATTAAACTCAATCTTCTTTGCATCTTTTGTTGCTGTGAATTTGAGTAGATTCATGATACGCACCATATGGGTATCAACCACCATTGATGGTACATTATAAATCTCCCCCAAAACACAGTTAGCAGTTTTACGCCCCACGCCTGGAAGTTTTATAAGAGCTTCCATTTTATCAGGAACCTGACCACCGTTTTCTTCCACTATTTTCAAACTAGCTCCTTGAATACTCCGGGCCTTTTGATTATGATATCCGCAGGAATGGATATCTTTCGCTAATTCTGTTACATCACAATAAGCAAAATCTTCCAATATCGAATATTTTTTAAATAACGATGAAGTTACCTGATTTACACGGTGATCTGTGCATTGAGCCGAAAGGATGGTGGCTATGAGCAGTTCATGGGGAGTGTTGTAATGGAGTGAACATTTGGCATTCGGATAGGCCTCATACAAGGCCTGTGCTATCAATGCCGCTCGGCCTTTTTTTTTCGTTTGGCTTTCTCTCATTTAGCTATTTCATGAATAACGCTCGGGATATTTTTCACCACTGATGCCGTGGTTAAAATCATATTACATCCAGCGGCTTTTAGTTTATCTTGGACATCCTTTGTGATTTTTTCCATATATCCCAATAGCATCATTCCAGAATGTCGATTTAGTTCTGATATAAATTGGACATTGCCAAATTTCTCATCATCCAGATCTATGATTCCAATTTGGCATTGATCAGGCAAATCATAAATCGATTCGGCAAACGTTACATGCATATCGATGTCACTTAGCAGGTTTGATAATTCCGTTCCTTTCTCGAAATCTTTCACAAACAGTGCAATATCCTTCATATTATTCTTTCAAGCTGGGGACCAGGTCCCAATCAAATATTCGAGGATCGTCAATTTCTTCATATGCCAAAGCTACCGTTTTGATGTCCATTTTTAATTCATCCATATTGATTCCTCTTTGCAAATGCTGATACGGTTCGAATTTTTCACTGCATTTTTTCAAGAGACTCCGAGCACCATTCATATTACCGTTCCGTAAATGAACAAAACTTACCGAAAGCTGAATTAGTCCCTGGATAAATTTGCGGTCGGATAAATTGTAATCGGACCAGAGGTCTTCCCAAGCTTCGTGGGCTTCAAAATAATCGCCCTTTTCATATTCCATTAATCCCTTTTGAAACAGAGCTTCTTTTTCCGCAGCTTCACTCACTGATGGTAACAGATTGTTTTAGTCGGTAGTGTCTACCATCAAATTGAACCGTACAGGCCTGGTGAATCGGATCATGTTCAAAAAATAGATGCCAATTTTCATCCACAGCCTTTGGCAGAAGCATTCTTTTCTCTTCAATAGTCAAGACAGGATGCATATCGTAGGCCATCACCCATGGCAAAGGAATATGAGCCGCCATTGGGACCAGATCCGCCACATAAATTATAGTATTGGAACTGTCTTGAATCTTGGGCATCATCATTCCAGTGGTATGACCATAGGATAATTCAATTTCAATGTTGGGCAAAAAGGGTTCTTTTCCATCCACCATCTTTATCATGCCATTTTCCGCGAGGATGGACCAGTCTGCTTCCATGAAACTCCCTTGGTCTTTTTCATTAGGAGAATTAGCCAGTTCCCAGTTTTCATTCTGCATCCAATAGATAGCGTTGGAAAAGACCGGTTCCAGCTTTTCATCCACAATTTTTGTATTCCCGCCTATATGGTCAAAATGAAGGTGTGTACAAAATACATCCGTAATTTCTTCTGGTGTAAAACCATACTTTGCTAGGGAAGAATCCAAATTTACAGACTCCGTATCAATATCATACATCGTCTTGAATTTATCCTCCCATTTATCACCATTACCCGTATCAACAATGATTTTTCGATCGTGACCTACGAGCAGTAATGAACGGGTAACCATATGAATTCGATTTTTATCATCAGCGGGTGCTTCTTTTTCCCACAAGGGTTTAGGTATGATCCCAAACATAGCACCCCCATCTAGACCAAAGCGGCTAGTTTCAATGCTGTAAAGGTCATATCCACCGATTTTCATATCATTATTTCCCTTAAGTAAGATGAAATATTTACTAGATCCTTATTCGATGATACTTTGTTCAACAAATATCGAAGCGCCTCTAATTCAATGATTTGCAATTCCCATCCATGATTTTTGATCAATTTTTCAGCCATTTGAATAAAAAAGTTACCGCCATTTTTAAGATAATTCTCTAAACCTTTCATAACATTTTGATTGATTTCAATTTGATCATCAAATTTAGACTTACTGTACCAGTGAGAAAGTTCACGGCGATATCCAGAGATTCTGACATGTTCTCCCTCCCATAATCTGATAGCAGCAGTAAAAATTGAGATTGGAGAATCGGTTCTTTTTGTTAATATTGTGTTCATTATCAACTCGGGATTGACATTCTTTTTAGGATGGGGTTCTGGTAGGGATGTTTTGACTATTTCTTTCAGCAAACATCTGGAATATTGCCAGGTATTATTTACATCCTGCTGAAAAATATTAGCCCGTTGTAAGTGATATGCAAATGTACCTAAGCGGTCAAAATCCTGCAGTGCCACCTCAATAAGTAAATCGAGCCCTGCCAGACCATTTTCACTAACCCATTGAACGCGGGCGGCTTCTTTTTCCATTGCTAACGAATCCCCGCTTTGACAAGCATCCTCCAGATCAGCAATAAAAACCGTGTACCCTAACCCCTCTTTAGCTACTGTATCTAAGACAGCTTTATCGTCCTTTCTTTGGGGATATTTTTCTGCCAGAGCAGCCATGGAATCCAACAAACGCTGGGAGGGATTTTGGCGATCATCTCCAATGATATTTTTCAGGGAATTTAGTGCAATAATTGGGTGCTTTTTAGAGGATCCATCATAAATCGAAGCGACACTACGGTCAAAATAAGATTTAATGGTTTTGGTTAAAGACATAGATAAAACAACTCAAGTGGTATTTATAACTTAGTTCCTGATATTATTATTCTACTTTTTTTTCTCTTTTTTTGGTGCATCAAGGTCAAAGAAAATGCTAAAGGACATACCTGTAAGGCGTGAATATTCCGATGGGAATCCTGTGGATTTATCTTTCATCGGTTTATCGGAGAATCGAGATGATACCCCGTCTGCTGTTGGATCCCATTTTGGATTAAAAAGTTCTGTGATTGGAATGGATGTAGGATCATGGAAATAACCCATTTCAAATCCCCAGCGTGGGTTCCGTTGCATACCAAACAATATACCAATGCGGTTGCTGGTATGATTTGTAATACCATTTGAAATAATCATTCCCCTAAGACCCCACCAACGGGATTTCACAAACTTATCAGATCCTATTTTAGTCTTAAATTTGTAATAAGTTGCATCCACGTTAAAGTTTGGGTTTACCGACCAAGCCAGATTAATCATATCCCATTTATTTTCTTTTTGATAAAGTACTCGACTATAATCTATACCTGTACCATAAAAAGGCAGACCCAAACGCAAACCAATTTCACTTTTATCTGATATCCCTTGTCGATACCATAAATAAGGAAAAACATTTTCTGTAGAAAAGGCATATCCTTTTTTGGCTTTACCCGCCTCTGGTAAATGGGGATTGATGGTTGGATGGGACGCACATCCAATCATTAAGAGGATACAGAAATTGATATGTATGATCCGTCTCATGATTAATGTGAAGACGGAAAACTTAATGCAGAAAAGAGGACACTATCCTCCCTCAGGTCGATCCAGGGCTTTTCGATCTGGCTGAGAAGGCAGGTTGACAATTTGATCGGCATAATAGTTACCGATATGGGCAATAATATCTTTCACCGATACTAAGCCGAGTATTTTATTATCTGATCCTAGCATTGGGATATGACGAATACCAAATACATGCATTTTATTCAAGGCATAAGCAATCGGATCATCCGCCTGCAAGGTTTCAGGATTGGATGTCATAAAATCATCAATGACTTCTTTTTCCATATCTAAACCTTTTGCGATAGCCCGAAGAAGAAAATCCCTTTCAGTCATAATGCCTACAATTTCATTATTGGATTCTACCATTACACAACCAACTTTTTGATCACGGAGAGTACTGATAACTGACTGAAGTTTCGTACCTGTTTGAACTATCGGATGCGCTCTTAATTTTAAATCTGAAATAGGATCATCAAGGGATAATGCTTTATTTATGGGCGAGTCAGATTCCTTTTCTAATTCATCCATACGGGATAATTCATCATCAAATTCATTATTCATATTCATTTCTCTTATTTCTTGGAATCTACACTATCCCATGAGAGTTCACAAATTTGATTATGTATTTTGTTTGATCCAGTCAGTAGTAACAGATTTAGGGCGAGTAATGGGAATACCAAGAGCCCGGTTTATAACCATTTGAGAAATCATCCCCATCGTACGGGAAATGCTGAATAAAACAGTATAATAATTGAATTCCGTTAAACCATAATAATAAAGTAGTGATCCAGAAACCGCATCCACATTAGGCCAAGGGTTTTTCGCTTTCCCCTGCTCATTAAGTACAGGAGGAACAACTTCAAAAAGCGCACGAACAATTGAGAAAATATCGTCATCTGTAATATGATCTTTGCCAAAAGCCATAAAAGCAATAAAACGCGGATCCGGGCAGCGCAATACGGCATGACCATAGCCAGGAATAACCTGTCCACTATTCAAGTGATCCCAACAAAATTGTTTCAGTTTTTCATGAGATGGACATCCATCAAAATGATCCCGCACCTTAAGAACAAATTTTAAGCATCCTTGATTGGCCAAACCATGGAGTGGTCCTGCCAATCCATTTAGACCCGAAGCGACAGATAGATAAGGAGACGATAACGCAGAAGAAACCGTTAGAGAACTGAATGCACTGACGTTACCACCTTCATGATCACAATGGAGCATAAGGTATAGGCGCATCAATTTTTTAAAATCATCATCTTCAATTCCCAACATATGCGCAAAATTTTCTGCCCAATCCAGTGAATTATCAGGTGTAATGCGATCCCCCTTGCTAAAACGTATGCGGTAGATACCAGCCGCTATCACCGGGAGTTTAGCAATCAGACGTATCCCATCTTCCAGTGTCCATTTCCAATAATCTGTTTTGGGAATACCTTCATCATATTTTCTGGCGAAAAGACTATCTACCTGCATACTTTGAATTGCTGTCGTCAACATCGTCATTGGATGTGAATCTGGCGGCATAGCTTTAAGAACCTGCCATACGTAGCTAGGAACATCTTGATGAGTTTTAAAATTATTTTGTATATCTCCTAATGCATCATCATTAGGTAAATCGCCAGTGAGCAAAAGATAAAAAACTTCTGCGGGAGATAGATGTGTAATATCTAATAACGGATGACCACGGATAATCAGTCCAGTATCAGGCGACACGGATGAAGTTTCACATGTAAGTCCTTTAATGCCCCGCATTCCTCCATAAGCCTGAGATACGGACACTTCACTGATTTT
Organism: uncultured bacterium; assembly: GCA_964468295.1. GTDB lineage: Bacteria > Fidelibacterota > Marinisomatia > Marinisomatales > TCS55 > TCS55. Next base: position 16,417 of record CAYXUK010000023.1, read on the forward strand.
AACATTGCCCTTTTCATTTATAATGGAATGAATTTCCTTCTGCCATCGGGGTATTTTTTCTGATAGTACTTTCTGAAGCATATCGGCCTTAATTCAAAAGATTAAGTCTAAGTTGAAATGTAATTTAGGTAAAATTGATGAAAAAAATTTCGACTATTCAGTAAGAAATTTAATATAATCATCAATATTTGATAAGACAACATCCGCTACTTCACATACACTATTCCGGCGAATATTTTCAATAAAGGAAAAAAATTTTGTTGCTGGTCCTTCGGACTTGATTTGATAATCGGTATATCCGTCTCCTATTACATGTATTTCACCAGCTAAACCCAATGCATTTGCCTGGGCGACTTTTCCCCCGGACTGTGCCATAATATTTTGAGAGTCCACATTGGCAATCTTACTTGTTCCCTTATAAACAAATTTATTGGCGAAAACCTGATCTTCAACTATGCCATATTCCGAGACAATTGGGATAATCATTTCATAAAATCCACCAGAAATAATCAGAATATTCTGAGCATTTTCCATCAAAAATTGTTTATTACGTTTAAATGACGGGGTTACTTTTTTCGCTAAAACAATATTCGCCGCATGAATATCTTTTTGATTTATATTGAGCAATTTCAACCTTTTTGATAAAGATTCATCAAAGGGGATACTTCCTTCCATCCCGGCACGAGTAATCGCCCTGATCGTTTCCAAGCGTTGGGTGCTTTCTGGATTATCTTTCAGAACTATATGTGCCAATTCATCCAAGGATTCCACGGTGACAAAAGTGCTGTCAAAATCGATAATCAAATAATCGGGAAACACAGAATATTATTTGAACCAGTCTGAATCGACCAGTATGCGGGCCTTTTCTAGGTCCTCAATAAAATCAATTTCAATACATGGTAAATCAGAAACATTTTCATAATAAACCGGATGCTCAGACATTAATGGGTGGATGGCTGCTTCAAAATAATCTGCTGTACCTCCAGCAGTGATAAGATGATCCAGTGAAATTTGAAATGCTGTTGAGAATTCGGAAGAAAATTTAGCCACACCAATAAATTCACCCAGGGAGTTATCTTCAATCAGTTCTTTCCCAATCGCCACGAGTCGATTCTGATTCCCTTCAACCACTTTGACCTCTTCACGCCCACAGGGTTTTATTTCAACTGCCAGCACTGTATCGTGAGATGATTGGATTACACGGCTTAATACTTCCTGAGGGTAAAGAACGTCAGCATTCATGAGTAAAAAGGGCTGATCTTTTATTAAATCGCTACACAGGTGGAGTGAATAAGCTGTGTTTGTTTCGAAATAGTGATGATTGATTACAAATTCACAATTGATATCTGGAAAATTATTTCGTACATGTGCAATAATTGATTCACGGTAATAACCAACCACCATAATAATATCAGAAATACCTGATGATTTTAGCGCTTCCATCTGCCGGTCCAAAATTGTCTTACTCCCGACTTCAAGAAGGCATTTGGGAATGGTGTATGTAACCGGATAAAGACGGCGCGCAACACCAGCGGCAAGGATGATTGCTTTCATAAGTGATGAAATTACCGCCGATAGTTCTTCTGATGAAAAATAAATTATAAGTTTAATTTCTCTCCCTATATTTCAACTAAAATAGGCACTTTCAATATGACGCGATTAACTATTTTCTACTTCCTGAATTGGCTTGCACTATTAGTATATATTTTTAATGGTTCCATTTATCTAAGTCGCGGAGATATGGGAGCATTTCAAATCTTAATGGCCTTTAATACATCATTATTTTTAGTCATTGTTATTAAAGCTGTAACGAAAGGGATCTCCAAGCTTTTTCAATCTGACGAATATGTTTTTCGCTATCTAGCAATAGGGTGTTTTGTATTCACCTATATCTTTACCAATATTGATACCAAAGTGCTTTCCATTTATCGTGATCATTTTAATGTGAAGCTATTTGGAATTCTTTTTGAAACAGGAATCATGCAAGATCTTGGTGTTCAAACATCGGATATGCTTAGCATTGCAATCCAAATTATAGGCATTATAGTATGGGTCTTTTTGACTCTGATGATCTCTAATTGGGTATATCATAATAAAAGAGAAATCATACCAGAATTAATCTCTAGTTATTTCCGGAGCGGATTCAAATTCCTGATTTATCTGTCTATTCTAGAGAAACTTTTCTTTTCCTACTTTCATTACACGGATCGGAAAAAACTGAACCGCTACTGGAATTCTGTACCCTCATACACGGCATTGAGAATGAGTAAGGTATGGGGCCCCATTATAAATGCACCGAATGAAACTGAACGTGAAGCAGCCAAAATCACATGGGACTTTGAGACAGAATTCCTCACTGCCCATAACAAACTCAATAAACAATTGAATTCTGTTAAAGCGGAAAAAAAGGATATCAATATTGTTCTACTTGTTTTTGAAAGCCTACGGTATGATATGAACGACCCTGAAATCATGCCCTTTGTTCATCAATCACAGAATCAATGGATAAGCAGTAAACAGCATTTCAGTAACAGTAATTGTACAGGAAATGGTACTTTCGGTATACTATCGGGGTTAACTCCATTTTATTGGTACCCTTCCTATAAAAAGGAATTACAGCCATCGGCATTATCTATTTTAGATCAATTGGGCTACCAAATTGATGTATACACTACAACGGCCTTGGGTTATTCGGATATGGACAAACACATATTCACAGATGCGATAGATAACGTATATAAATTCACCGGTTATGGCGGTGGTTTGGGCCATCCCATGGTAAAACGGAGCGATTTATACAGATGGGATGAAATGATGATCGAAGAATTTTTCGCAAATATGAAATCAACCAAAAATTCTGGCCCCATTTTAAGCTATCTTTGGTTTTATTCGACCCATTACAATTATTACTTCCCTGAATCTTTTGGCAAGTTTAACCCATATATTAAGCGCCATTATCAAATTTATGAGCCAAGTCTTCAACAAGAATCGGATCTTGTTTTTAACCGCTATAAAAATAGCGCTTATTACGCAGATCACCTGATTCAAAAAATAGCAAATGAAATCGAAGCAAATGGTCAAATGGATAACACAATTATTGTTGTTATAGGTGATCATGGAGAAGAATTCAACGAATTTGGACGTTTTGCACATTCTTATTCTTTCAAAAATGTCCAAACATCCACACCATTTGTAATGCATATACCTAGATATTCGAGCTCAAAATATAAAATCACCAGCCACGCTGACATTATGCCCACCATTTTTGACTATATTGGACTTTGGCCCTCTTACAAACTATTTACCGATGGAAAATCCCTTTTGAGTTATGATGAAAAAATGGATTTTGCAATTGTGCAGGAATGCCAAATAAATAAACGGCCAAAAGAATTTCTCATTGCTGATGCGGAATGGAAAATGGAATTCCAGCTTGCGGGTAATAAAATTGAAGCAGGCAATTTGGAAACAATTTTAGATACACCTGTTCCACCAAAAACCGACGCCGTTTTTTCAGATATTAGAAAAAAATTATTAACTAAAGCCCGTAAAAATCTGAAGCATTTTTCTAAATCTACTCAGAATTAGAATTGTTCATAAGATCTGTTAATACATCCCATGGATATTCAGGTTGAATTTCATTCAGACATAATAAAGGATCATTCTCATTGTAGCATTTATTTTTAATACAGGGACTGCAATGTACATTTTTATTTATAATTATTGTTTTCATTCCAATTGGTCCAGTTATCTCAGGATCTCCCGCACCAAAAAGAGACACGGTAGGGACACCCAGATTAGCGGATATATGACCTAAACCACTATCAGTTGCAACTGCACCTTTGCATTGTGATATAAGGGCCATACTATCTCTGAGGCCATAATGTCCGGCAATATTATAAATGTTCTTTTTTTGAGAAGCTTCTACTAAAATATTTCCTTTTGCCTTATCTTTCTTTCCACCAAAAATCAAAATTGTTTGATTGGTTATT
>CAYXUK010000024.1:0-18830 GCA_964468295.1 uncultured bacterium
AGAATTTAATCTCTGTTCTCTTTCTTCAGCAAATCGGTTGATTCCTTCCCAAATACTATTTGAGTCCAGTTTAGATTCTGCCACAATTTCATCTAAGGAACCACCTGTTCGCCAACGGTTATCAAAATCTGGGCTCATACTGTATTTTCTACAATACGATTGGCCATCCACTTATGCATCAATCTAAGGGCACCATTGGTAATAACCATAGCATCCATCCATTCTTGATCTGATATAATACTTCTTCGATAGGATGAGGATTGACGCTGAAATAATTCCCATGAAATAGCTGCTACAATTTTTACATTACTGTTTTTTGTATCAAATCTCGGTAAAATCTTCATCAAAGAATTAGTACAACTTGTACCGCGAATAATTACAATGCCTTCTTTAGGACGCGATTTATCATAATCTTTTATTATATAAGCACCTTTAGCTGCTTCCATATGGGAAGCTATATTTAATGCTTTGCGATCCGGAATTTTAACTGGGGGACGGGTCAAATGAAGCGCTACGATATGAACATCGGTGGCAAGTGCTGCTGCTAATGCAGGGGCAACTTCATTATGCTCCCATGGATGAAGATTGATAATATGTCCATCTGGCAATAATTGTGTTACTCCTGGGGCAAAAATACCAAAATGTGTGCGGCTGTCCTCTGCTGTTTCAGGGCCTGAATGTCCAGCTACCCAAATCAATTTCCCTACTTTAAGGTTTGAATCTTGAGCCACCTGGCTAAACAAGCGTATTGGTCCGTATTTCAAATAGCTGAATGAACCATAAGTACTCATAGCGCCATAAAACCCGTTGAATTCTGAATAAGGGTCTTCATTTAGATTCACAGTTGCCAGTCCAGCTAACATACCTGAATTAGTAAATTCTGTAATCCCTTGGGGCATGAGGGGGCTATCGGGGTTAGTTTCTTTATCGTAGAGCCCAAAATCAGGAGATCCATTATATCCTTTAGCAAAACCTGAAATATTTGTGGAATCAGCTAAATCTGCACTCATTGCGATAACTAATGGACGGCCATATTTTTTAATTGACCTGGCGTTGATATAACTAGCATATTTTGAAAAGCCAACTCGATTTGGTGCTTTCTTGCCTGGTGCTACAAATAAATCATCTGGAAGGCTTTCCACATTAAAAAGTGTTTTATCATTGGCTGGATTCTTTAATGTTATTTTACACCCATCGATTTCTTCAGGTACTGAATCACCCAATGATAATAATGTGTCCGCAAGATAATTAACCAATTCTTGGTTCGATTTCATTACAGAAAAAATGGTATTAAATAATGAACGTGCTTGTTCAACTTGTCCATCCCAGGATTCCGGTGCTTTTGAACCAAATTCATCAAAATCAATATTGTACTTTATTGCAAAATCTTCTTTGGTTTTCCAGAACAACTCTGAATTTCTTTTATGTGCAGCGCCATGACTAGCATGATCAAACTTGTGATATCCGCGCCCTTTCCTTGAACGGGCAAATACAACTTTAGGAATATTAGGGTCAGCGTTTTCAATTAAAAGTCGATAGTATGCTTTTGTCAATTCATTCCAGTTTTCACCTTCCATTGTACCTTCTACATGCCAGCCGTGAGAACCAAACCAGTCTTTTGGTGTACCATAAACAATTGAACTAAATGGGCGTGCGTCAATACCATAGTCATTCCAATCCATAAAATAAATCAGGTTCCCAAGCCCTAGACCCCAGGCAGAATTGATAGTTTCGTGAGAAGCACCAGCAGTAAATCCACCTTCTCCCTCAAAAGCAAAAACTTTAACTTCTGGGACTTTAGCGAGTTTTAAGGCCAAGGCTTCACCAGCAGCAGGAGGTGATCCGTGTCCACTAGGACCTGTATTAAATTTGAAAAAAAGTGTTTTTCCTTCCATTTCTGCATGACCAGGTAACCCACCATTCTTACGAAGCATCAACAAATCTTCCCACCTTAATTGGAATTCATCCCCTTTAAAATGTTTATATTTGGCATTTCCAGTTTGATTGTATTTAATAATGAGAGCTTCATTCAAAACAGCCAATGTAGCATATACAACTGGATTAGTATGGCCAGCGACTAGTACATATCTATCAGCAAATCGCTTCCCAGCATCGCGAATATCCCATCGCATGGCCCCAGACAGTAATGTTGTAACCATGCCATGAACTTTTGATCTTGAACCACCTGGATGTCCGCTCTGACGAAGGTTTAACATAATATCAATACACTGATCTATTAAATCTTTTGTGATTTCCCAATAGGAATAATATTTTTCGAGTTGTTTGGGTGACTGCATTATTAAATCGGTGCTCCATTCAATGTGGTTTTCAAAAAAGTTCCTGTATAAGAACCCGGATATTCCGATAATTTTTCAGGTGTCCCGGAAAAAATAAGTTGACCACCTTCCTCACCACCTTCCGGTCCCAAATCAATAACCCAATCAGCACTTTTTATCACATCTAAATTATGTTCAATGACCACAACAGTATTGCCTCGGTCAACCAATCTTTGTAAGACCGCCAGTAACAAATTCACATCCTCAAAATGAAGTCCAGTTGTCGGTTCATCCAATATATAAAATGTACGATCTTTCGATACACGAGATAATTCAGTTGCCAGTTTTACACGCTGAGCTTCACCTCCCGATAAGGTGGTGGCCTGTTGGCCAAGTCGAATGTATCCAAGACCTACATCATAAAGGGTAATCAGTTTTTTATTTATTTGAGGAATGTTTTTAAAAAATTCTAAGGCTTCCTTTACTGACATGTTGAGAACATCCGCAATATTTTTCCCTTTATATTTTATTTCAAGTGTTTCTCGATTATAACGGGCACCTTTGCAAATTTCACATACCACATAGACATCGGGTAAAAAGTTCATTTCAATTTTGATAATACCATCTCCTTCGCAAGATTCACATCGACCGCCTTTGACATTAAAAGAAAAACGCCCTGGTTTATATCCCCTAATTTTTGATTCTGGAAGTTGAGTAAATAAATCACGGATGAATGTAAATACCCCTGTATATGTAGCGGGATTGGATCGGGGTGTTCTTCCGATGGGTTTTTGATCAATTTCAATCACTTTATCTAAATATTCCAATCCTTGGATTGATTCATAAAATAGTGGATAGGCTCTGGCGCCATTTAATTCTTTCGATAAAATTGGAAAAACTGTTTCATTTACTAAGGTGCTTTTTCCTGAACCACTTACTCCAGTAACCACTACCATTTTACCTAAAGGGAATGACACTTCAATATTTTTTAAATTATTACCATGAGCCTTTTTGATAGTAAGAATTTTACCGTTTCCATTCCTGCGGCTTTTAGGAACCGGAATCGATTTTTTACCAGAAAGATATTTCCCTGTTACAGATTTTTTTGCAGTTAATATTTTTTGAGGTGTCCCCGAAAAAACAACTTCTCCACCGTGCTCACCGGCACCAGGTCCTAAATCTATAATTTGATCGGCTGATTCCATTGTTTTTTGATCATGTTCTACTACAATAATAGAATTCCCTAGATTACGAAGTTTCCTCAAAGAACTTAGAAGGCGTCCATTATCGCGTGGATGAAGACCAATTGATGGTTCATCTAAAATATATAATACACCTACCAATTGACTACCAATTTGTGTTGCTAATCGAATCCGCTGGGCCTCACCGCCGGAAAGAGTGGCTGCAGATCGATCAAGCGTTAAGTAGTCCAATCCAACATCAATCAAAAAACTCAGACGTTCTTGGACTTCCTTTAAAATTTGATGGGCTACAGCAGCATCTTTTTTAGTGAGTTTGAGGGTACTAAAAAATTCCTTTGCATTTTTTATTGAATAAGATGACACTTGGCCCAAATTAATATTCCCGATTGTAACCGCACGTGTTTCTTCCTTCAACCGAGAGCCATCACATTCTGGGCAGGCACGCATACTCATAAATTGCTCAATCCAATCACGTATGTGATTTGATTTAGTTTGTTTATATCGACGCATCAAATTGGTAATAGTGCCTTCCCAACCGCCCGTGTAAGTACCACTCCATCTTTCTGATGAATATTTCATCTTTAATCTTTTTGAACCGGTACCAGTTAATAGTATCTCTCTGATCCCACGATCTAGTTTGTACCATGGCGTAGTAAAATTAAAATTATAATGTCGAGAAAGACTTTTTAAGATACTTCCGTACCAATTTCCCCTAGGTTGTTCCCCTAAGGGAAGAATTGCTCCTTGTATCAAAGATTTAGTTTTGTCTGGCACCACCAGTTCGGGATCAATTTCCATGTGAGAACCAAGACCATCGCAGTGGGGACATGCACCATAAGGAGAGTTAAATGAAAACATTCTAGGTGAAAGCTCCTCCATTGAAACTTCACAGTGTGGACATGCAAAATGTTCACTGAATAAATGATCTTTACTAGGTAATTCATGAACAATCATCAAACCAGAACCAATTTTTAAAGATAATTCAACTGACTCAGTTAACCTTTCTTTAAAATCACCCTCTAAAACAATGCGATCTACTACTACTTCAATTGAATGTTTTTTATTTTTATTTAAAGTATACTTATCATCAATTTTATATACTTCACCATTAACACGTACACGTAAGAACCCTTCTTTACGTACTTGTTCAAAAACACCTTTATGCTGACCTTTTCGTCCACGAACCACAGGTGCCAATATATAAATACGCGCCCCTTCACTAAATTTCATGATAGTATCCACAATCTGCTGAACCGTCTGTCGCTGAATCGGACGGTTGCAAAGCCAACAATGAGGTCGGCCAACATGTGCATAAAGAAGACGCAAGTAGTCATGAATTTCTGTTACAGTTCCCACTGTAGATCTTGGATTGCGAGCAGTGGCTTTCTGCTCAATTGAAATAGCTGGAGACAATCCTTCAATATAATCTATATCTGGTTTTTCCAATAATCCCAAAAACTGGCGTGCATATGAAGATAGTGATTCCACATATCTTCGTTTACCTTCTGCATATAATGTATCGAAAGCCAGCGAAGATTTCCCAGACCCAGAAAGACCGGTAATCACAACTAATTTATTCCGGGAAATTTCAACATCAACATTTTTTAGGTTATGCTGCCGAGCGCCTTTTATAATAATTTTATCTGCTAGATTTCCCATGCTTTTTTACGCCTATTTACCCTAAAATTTTAGACGGCCTTGAATTTACAACTATATTGGTGCCTGTTCAAAAAACGATTTGCTAAATTTTTTATAGCATTCACTCTTACAATTGCATAAGATAGAGTATGCATTCAATAATAAATCACATACTGATTTCCATGCCTCACATGCAGGATCCATACTTTAATCGTTCTGTTATTTACATGTGTGAACTCAATAAAAACGGGGCTATGGGACTAATTATCAATAAACCATTCAAAGATTCCATTTTGAAAAAAAATTTTGAGAATTTTTATGATGAAAAAGATGAAATACTAAATGCTGTAGATCAAATTTATTTTGGGGGTCCAGTAATGGTAGAAAGAGGGATTGTACTTCACAGTGGTAACTATAAGTCAAATGATTCCATCAAGATTTCAAATGATTTTTTTATATCCAGTCATAAAAACACACTAGAAGATATTTCAGCGAAAAGAGGGCCTGAATTATGTCGTTTATTACTTGGTCATGCTGGATGGAATGCGGGACAATTGGAACGTGAAATTGAAAATGGAGATTGGCTTGTCCAAGAAACTACACCAGATTTTGTATTTAATATGCCGGAAAGGCAAATGTGGACGGCGGCAATTCGTTCTTTTGGGATTGATATTGCAGATTTTTCATCATTTGGGGGGCAAGCATAAAATGATTCATAGTGTCTGAATCTAAATTTTCTAGTTTTATCCCAGACATTATTGCTGGTACAATTAATGGTATTATTATTATTGTATCTGCCATGGCTCTTGCAGCACTGGTCTTTACGGGCCCATTAGCGGGATTTCTTCCACAGGGTATTGGCATTCTTCTGGTAGGATCGCTAATATTTGCACTTTTCTCAGCTTTTACTTCCAAATTTCCAATTATTCTTAGTGCACCTCAAGATATTCCCATTGCCATCTTAGCTTTAATGGCATTAACACTTATAGCAAGTGATGGTGCACACTGGTCAGGAAACGAACTTTTTTCTTTTATGTTTGTGGCTATTGGCATGACATCAGTATTAGTGGGTATCTTTTTTTACATTCTTGGTCAGTTTAGACTTGGTAAGTTAGTCCGCTTTATACCTTACCCTGTGGTAGGTGGGTTCCTAGCTGGTACTGGTTGGCTGATTGTAAAATTTTCTTTCAGTATGATGACAGACCAGGATTTAACATTAGACTCAGCCCTAACATTTTTTAACCAGCCGCTATTAATAAAATGGCTCCCTGGATTTGTTTTCGGAGTTGGTATGCTACTTGCTGGGCGTTTCTTTTCTCACTATCTACTATATTTGGCAATATTATTATGTGGTATCATTATTTTTTATATTGTAATGTATTTTTTAGGCTACTCATTTAGTAGTCTCGAAAATCTTGGTTATTTACTTGGCCCATTTCCAAAGGGTGGACTCCTCCCTGGTTTATTCAATACTCATTTATCTTCTTTCCAATGGAATATTTATTTTGCTCACCTACCAGCTATAGCTACTATGATGGTGTTAAGCGCTATTTCTGTTTTATTTAATTATAGTGGATTGGAGCTAACAGTAAAAAAAGATTTTAATCTTGATCGTGAGCTAAAACTCACAGGCTTAAGTAATATTCTTGTTGGTATTGGAGGGGGATCACCGGGCTACCTTACGCTAAGTGAGACTACCATGGCTCATTCAATTGGTGCGAAAACAAATATCAGTAGCATTACTGTGGCCATACTTTGTGGTATTACGCTTCTGTTTGGTGCTGATGTATTATCTGTTTTCCCAAAAGTGATTCTAGGTGGATTACTACTTAACTTAGGTATTTCCTTTCTCGAACAGTGGCTATATGATACTTGGGGCAGAATTTCCAAAATGGATTATGGTGTTATTGTAATTATTTTAATTGTTATAGGTACAATTGGATTTTTAGAGGGTATCGCCGTTGGATTATTAATGTCCATCGCCCTGTTTGTAATTAATTATTCCAAAGTAGAGGTTATCAAGCATGAACTTTCAGGGCAGACTCTTCATAGCAATGTAGAGAGATCAGAAAAATTAAATTCTGTCGTAGAACTAAGGGGAAATCAAATTTTTATTTTGCCTCTACAAGGGTTTATTTTTTTTGGTACAGCTCACAGATTATTAGAGAGAGTTACAGATCGTCTTGCACATGACACAGAAGAAAAATTAACATATTTAATCTTTGATTTCCGACAGGTTACAGGGTTGGATTCTTCTACAATTAATAGTTTTAACAAACTCCATATTATGGCAGAAAATAAAGGATTTAGGGTCCTTTTCTGCGATATTAAAAAATTCATGGCTCAACAGTTGGCTGTTGAAGGATTACTCCCTGATGATTCTGGTTTATTTCTAGAATTTTCCGATTTAGATCATGGGTTGGAATGGTGCGAGGAACAGATTATTGACCAAGAAGAGGCCGCTACTGTGGAATCAATTAAAACTAGTGAATCATTTAAAACTAGGTTCGTTGATATTGCGATATATTTTAAAACGATGGATGTTAAACCAGGTACGCTAATTATAGAACAAGGTAAAGACCCCAACGGCATTTACTTTATTGAATCTGGACGCATCACAGTTCAACTTGAAACCGAAAAGGGTAAGGATATTCGCCTTAAATCAATGGGCGATGGTACTGTGGTAGGTGAGGTGAGTCTTTATTTAGGATCAAAAGCATCAGCTTCAGTGATCACAGAAACAAATTGCGTGATTTATTTTCTTTCCAAAGATCATTTTCATGCAATTAATAAGGAGTCGCCGGAAAAAGCAGCAGAACTTCATACATTTATTGTGCAATTATTGAGTGAACGTTTGGCTAAATCCAATGCTACCATTAAAGCGCTTATGCGTTGATAATTTTATTAACAAACTATTATAACCGTTTCCAAAGATTTATCTTTGATATGTAATTTCAACAAATGAAAAAGTATCTCCCCCCATTCGCAGTTATTTTTACCGCTATTTTATGGAGTCTAGATGGATTTATACGTCAGAATTTGTTTAGTCTACCTTCATTTTTAATTATTTCTCTAGAACATATTATTGGTGCCATCATTTTTTTACCTTTATTATTTAAAGGGTGGCAAGAAATATCTTCATTGAACCAGCGTGGTTGGATATCTGTATTATGGATCAGTATTTGTGGCGGCATCCTAGGCACATTTTTTTACACGAAAGCACTTAGTTATGTGAATCATATTGATCTTTCAGTGGTAGTGCTCTTGCAAAAATTCCAACCTGTCTTTGCAATCGCTTTAGCAGCAGTTATATTGAAAGAAAAGATTACATCAAGATTTTTCATCCTAGCCGCAATGGCTATCTTTGGGGGATATCTCGTAACATTTGGAACAAGTTCCGTGAATTCTTGGGATGATAAAACTATCATCGCCGCCCTTTTGGCTTTACTAGCCGCTTTTAGCTGGGGCAGTTCTACTGTTCTAGGAAAACATGCGCTAAAACGTTTATCCTTCAAAACTGTTACCTCACTTAGGCTCACAATAACAGGAGTTATAACATTTTTTATACTTCTTTCAACAGATCAATATGAAGTTATTGAAAAAATGACTTTGTCCAATTGGGCCTATATTATTTTAATTGTTATAAGTACAGGTTCTTTAGCTCTATTTATTTATTATTATGGTCTGAATCATTTACCTGCATCCCATGTTACTCTTTATGAATTATTTTGGCCCTTATCAGCCGTTGCTTTTGATTGGTTTATCCGCGGAAATATGATGTCTACAGCCCAGTGGTTTGGAGCTCTCTTGCTCTTAGGATCTATAGTTTTACTTACCCGAGAAGACAGTATTGGCCAAACTAACCATTAATGATTTTATCCATTAATAATATCCAAAAAATCAATAAATGTTTTCCTTGGATTTCTAAGGATACGTGCCGCAATTTAATCGTTACAAAATGAAGTTTTGTATTACCAAAACAGTCCTGATTTTATCGCTTTCATTTCTGATTAGCGGATGTAAAGAAGATCCCAAGCGCCATTTGAAATTGGGAAATTGGTATGTCCAAAAAGGATTGGTTGAAGAGGCAATCCTTGAATTTCGAGAAGTAACTCGACTTTATCCGGATTCATATAAAGAATTAAAAAGAGAGGATTTTGAGACTCTCAGCAAAGCGCATTACAATTTGTCATTGATGTATACAAAAAAGGGATGGTGGAACTATGCATTAAAAGAAGCAGAAACTTGCTTTCAAATGCAACCAACCAAAGCTCATTATGATTTGGTTACCCTTATAAAACAAAGAGCAAAACTCGAAGAATCTGGCTCTTAATCAATCCAAAATATTATCTAAATTAAATAGAACTCGAGCGATGCTCACCACCATCACAATAAATGATGGAACAGTTAATAAAATCTGCTTCTGGTTTCAATAATAACGATATAGTTCCAGCTACGTCTTCTGGTGTTGTTGTTCGACCCATTGGGTTACGCTTTTTTGTATTTTCAATCCAATCTTTCCAGTTTTCAGTAATTTTTGTTAAAGCACGAGTAGGTGTTACACCTGCTTGAACTGAATTAGCAGTGATACCATATTTTCCAAGTTCCCAGCCAATCTGACGAATGATTGCTTCCATAGCTACCTTTGCAACACTTACCGGACCATAACCATCCATAGCCAGATAGTTACCTTCACTAGTCAATCCAATCACGCGGGAGCCTTTGCTCAACAAATCAGCTGCAAACAATTTTTGTGTCCAATACAGAAGAGAATTCCCCATTACGTGAATGGTCATATCCATTTGTTTCTGTGTAACAGGTTTACCCCCAAAAAAATTGGTAGTTGTACCAAATGCAATTGAATGCAATAAAAGTTTTAATGGTTGTCCACCAGTAATTTCTTTGATTTGGGGGATATACTTATCCATTACTTCTTCGGATGCAGCATTGCTGTTAAAATAATGACAATCTCCCTTAGTAATTTCACCAATTTCAATGATCGTTTTTTCAGCGATCTTTTTTGCTTCACCACGATCAAAATGAAAGGCAATAATACCATAACCATCTTTAGCCAATTGTTTTGCAGTTGCAGCACCATGACCAGTCGAACCACCTAGTAATAATACCCATTCAGTCATTTTTTTCTCCAAATAACGAAGTTTGAATTTAGGCAGATGTATTCACCAAATAAAATGAGATAGAAAACATTATCTAAATAATTATTCTATTGAAGGTAAATTTACGGAACCTTTTAGTATGATTCATGGAACGTAAAAATAGTTTCACCAAAGAAGATTTAATTAATAGTGGCTCAGGTAAATTGTTTCTGCCAAAAAAAGGTAAACTGCCAATGCCACCCATGCTTATGATGGACCGCATTCTACATATCTCTGAGGAGGGTGGAAAATATGGAAAAGGCGAAATAAAAGCTGAACTAGATATCAGTGATTCTTTATGGTTTTTTGACTGTCATTTTAAAAACGATCCAGTTATGCCTGGATGTCTGGGGCTTGATGGATTTTGGCAGTTAATTGGGTTTTTTCTTACTTGGGCTGGTGGCCAAGGCCGCGGTCGTGCTTTAGGCGTGAAAGATTTAAAATTTAAAGGACAGGTTCGTCCATTCCATGAAAAAATCGTTTACCAGATTGACATACGAAAATTCATTACTAAACCTACCTATATGGCATGGGGAGATGCAGTATTGGAAGTCAAAGATAAAGCCATTTATTTTGCCAAAGATTTACAAGTAGGTTTATTTGATAACCTAACATGGGATTTCGGCAAAGACCCAGCTTTAGATCCATTTTAGCATTATTGTTTTTTACTTCATTTAATATTAATTAGGAATTTTCTATGGCCCTTCGATGCGGCATTGTCGGCTTACCAAATGTTGGGAAATCGACCATATTTAATGCATTGACAACATCTTCTGTCCCTGCTGAAAATTATCCTTTTTGTACAATAGAGTCTTATATGGGCATTGTTCCTTTACCTGACTTTAGATTGAAAGAATTAAAAAAAATATTTAACTCAGAAAAAACTACCCCTGCGAATGTTGAATTCACAGATATTGCCGGATTGGTTCGAGGCGCCAATAAAGGGGAGGGGCTTGGAAATCAATTTCTTAGTCAAATCCGTCACGTGGATGCTATTATTCAAGTTGTTCGTTGTTTTGAAAATGAAAACGTGACCCATGTAGAGGGTAATGTAGATCCGGTTCGTGATGCAGAATTAATAGAAACAGAACTGCTTTTGGCGGATATACAAACACTTGAAAAAAGTGTTAATCGCCTTTCAAAACTATCCAAACAAGAAAAACGTTATCATAAAGATTATAATGTAGCCAAACGTTTACACGCTCATTGTAATGAAGGAAATAAAGCTAGGACTTTTGAGAAGAAAGAAGATGAGCTATCTTTTACCAGAAGTCTTTTTTTATTAACACAGAAACCAGTACTTTATGTAGCCAATGTAGATGAAGACGAAATCACTCATCAAAAAAGAGGCCCTCAAATTCAGTCTCTCTTTGATTTCGCAAAAAAAGAAAATAATGTAGCGATTCGACTATGCGGAATATTAGAACAGGAAATTTCTATGCTCGATGATAATGACATGATGATGTTTCTAAAAGATTACAACCTTACCGAACCAGGGCTCAATAAATTAATCCATGCTAGTTTTCACTTGCTTGATTTGGAAACTTACTTTACAGCTAACCAAAAAGAATTGCGGGCCTGGACCATAAAACGAGGGACTACAGCTGTAGAGGCAGCCGGGGAAATCCATACAGATTTTCAAAAAGGGTTTATCAAAGCAGAAGTGACTAAATATGATGATATGATTGATATGGGTTCTGAAAAAAACGCTAAGGATGCGGGCTTGGTCCAACTCCAGGGCAGAGATTACATCGTGCAGGATGGAGACTGCATTTATTTTCATTTTAATGTTTAGGTAATCTGATGTGGTTTTTTATGATTCTTTCTTATGTCATGGTAGCTATTTCAGGCATTGGGTTATTGCTAATTGGGATGAATCATTATTTTGATATATGGGCTCAAAATCATATTACACTAGATTTATTAATCAGTATTATTTTTGTTGCTACCCAGACTCTAGTAATGTTCTTTTTTGTTGGAACTGGTGTTAATATACGGGAATATGTTGAATCACATAGTGATGTAAATAATGATCTCTACCAACAAATGCTTGGCCTTAAAAGAAAATTATATCCACCAACAATGATGGTTACAATTTTATTTATGGCCTTGGTTATAATTGATGGAGTGTTTTTTCTTGGAAGAGTATCTGAATGGTGGTTCCATATTTTATATTTATTAACAGTTTATTATTACATTAAAGCAACAACCATTCAACATCAATCTTTCAAAGAAAGCACCCAAATTGTTTTGACAATGACTAAAACAACACGGACGGATTTCTAGGTTTTACTTTTAATAATTAATTTTATTTCTTCATCTCATATGAAAATAAAATATTTATTTCTAATCTTATTCATCGCCGGGTGCACAAAAAATGAACCTGGATGGAAAACGGGACAGATTTTTCAGAAGGACAAATTTCCCCCGCCTATTGGAAATGGCAGACCCGGCTTTACATCAATGAACCCAACACATACAGGAGTCACAGCGGCAAATCAAATTGGTGAAAAAGAAGTCCTTGAAAACCAACACTTAATGCATGGATCAGGAGTCGCCCTGGGCGATGTAAATGGAGATGGTTTGATTGATATTTACATAGCCCGAATAAGGGAAAACAATGTTCTTTATCTAAACAAAGGAAACTGGCAATTTGAAGATATATCTGAATCTGCTGGTGTTTCTTGTTCATCGCGTTATTCAACTGGTGCAGTATTTGCAGATGTGGATGGCGATCGGGATCTCGATCTAATTGTAACTGCATTAGGTGGCCCAAATAGTTTATTTATCAACAAAGGCGATGGTACGTTCAATGAATCCAAACTAGCTTCTAATTTAGCCAACCCTGGCAGTACTTCTTCTGCTCTAGCTGATGTAGATAATGATGGAGATTTAGATTTATATATCACTAACTATAAACGGCTGGCAATTCGCGATTCTCTCCCCCCACCAATCTTAAGTTTTGACAATACTTTAATTGAACTTGCCAATAACCGTTGGATTGTTCGTCCACCATTCAATCAACATTACGAAGCTGAAGTACGAAACAATATACTCCTCCGATTTGAAATGGCTGAAGTAGATCAATTTTATCTCAATAATGGAAATGGGAAATTTGAACTAGTAAATATAACAAAAAATCATTTCACTGATGAAAATGGTCAGCCTTTAAAAACACACCTCAGAGATTGGGGCCTTATGGCCCAGTTTCGAGATTTGAATAATGATTCTCATCCCGATATTTATATATGTAATGATTTTGAAAGCCCAGACCGTATCTGGATCAACAATGGAGATGGTACATTTCATGCATTGCCAAAACTGGCTGTTCGCCATACTAGTAATTCATCTATGGCTGTTGATTTCTCAGATCTAAATAATGATGGTGACTTTGATATTTTCGTTACTGATATGATGAGCCAATCCCATATATTACAAAAAACACAAATGGGTACCATGGCACCAACACCTCTATCCATTGGTGAAATTGATAATCGCCCACAATATATGCATAATACACTTTTTCTTAACCGTGGTGATCATACCTTTAGTGAAATTTCACAGTTCAGCAATACACAAGCTTCTGAATGGTCCTGGGCTAGTATGTTTATGGATGTCGATCTAGATGGTTATGAAGATATTCTAATCACCACAGGTCATATGTATGATGTGCAGGATTCTGATTCAAACCAGAAACAAAAAGAAGCACTCCCAAATGTGACTTCATTTGATCAATACAAACGGATGCTGTTCGATTATCCAACTTTAGAATTAAAAAATATAGTCTTTCGAAACAAAGGTAACCTCAAATTTGAAACTGTTTCAGATGGTTGGGGTCTTGGATCAGAGCGAGATATTTCTCATGGAATGGCAGCAGCAGATCTAGACAATGATGGTGATATGGATATTGTGATTAACAGACTTAATCAAAATGTTGGATTATTCCGAAATGATTCAGATGCTCCTCGATTAGCCATACGTTTAATTGGTCAAAAATCAAATTCGCAAGCAATTGGTGCAAAAATAATAGTTAAGGGTGGACCTGATATCCAGTCCCGAGAAATTATCGCTGGTGGACGCTACCTTTCTGGAAGTGATCCACTACAAGTATTTGCCGTAGATACAGGTCTTTTATCAACAGAAATCCGATGGAGAGATGGTACCATTACAAAAATAGATTCTCTTATATCAAACCATCTTTATACGATTAGACAATTGAATACAACTAGGCCTAGTCTTACTAATAAACATCCCGAGCCCATTTATAAAGATGTAAGCTATTTGCTTGATCACATTCATCACGAAAACCCTTATGATGATTTTTCCCACCAAAGTCTTTTACCCAACCGTTTCAGTCAATTAGGTCCAGGTGTAGCTTGGATGGATGCAGATCAAGATGGAGATGAAGATATTTTTATTTCCGGAGGTAATGGTGGTTCCCTTGATCATTTTGAAAACCAAGATGGTCGTTCATTTATTCCTTTTTCAGTCGTTAAAAATTTAGATCAGGACATTACTGGTCTTATCAGCACTGTGGATGCTGAAGGACACCCTGGCATCATGGTTGCAAAAGCGAATTTTGAATCAGATTCCCCCAGGTCTAGTTTCATTTCCACGTATTCCAAAAAGAACCAAAATCAATTCGAAAGTCTGAAACATATGTCCGGGGCCATGTCCCAGGCTGACGTTGATGGTGATGGCGACCTTGATGTATTTGTGGGTGGGCGCGTTATTCCGAATCAATACCCCAAACCAGCTAGTTCTATTTTATATATTAATCAAAATGGTATTTTTAATCCAGATGGGAACAATACAAATATATTTGCAAATATTGGGCTTGTTTCCGGATCTGTATTTAGTGACATAGATAATGATGGCGATCCAGATCTCATATTGGCCATGGAATGGGGGCCTATCACCATCTTAAAAAATAATAATGGAAAATTTATTGATATTACACCTGAAGTGGGACTTTTGAATTATAAAGGTTGGTGGAATGGTGTTGCAACCGGAGATTTCAACGAAGATGGGCTTATGGATATCGTTGCAACAAATTGGGGTACAAATACAAAATACCATTTTTCATTGGATCATCCGCTCAAGGTTTATTTCAATGATTTTGATAATAATAATATTCTCGATATTGTGGAAGCTCATTATGATGATGAATTTCAGGATTTTGTCCCTGAGCGTGGATTTTCATGTATTTCAAATGCAATGCCTTTTGTTAAAGAAGAAAAACAAACTTTTTTTAATTATGCCCAATCCAACTTGTATGACATTTTTGGAAATTCTTTAACTAAAGCACCATATTTAGAAGCAAATACATTGGAAAGTACAGTTTTCATTAATACTGGTAATGAATTCACTCCGGTTATTTTACCTTTTGAAGCGCAAATTACTACTGCTATGCATGCCGGGGTGGCTGACATCAATGGTGATGGACATGAAGATATTTTTCTTAGTCAAAATTTCTTTGCTGTACAAAAAGAGACAGATCGAAATGATTCTGGTAGAGGTCTAGTGATTCTTGGTGATGGTAAAGGAAATTTTGAATCTTTACCCGGTCATTTAAGTGGTATTTTAGTTTACGGTGAACAACGGGGGGCCGCGTTTGCTGATTATAATATGGACGCTCGGATTGATTTATTGGTCACCCAGAATGGTGCCCAAACTAAACTATATCAAAACAAAAATTCAAAACCAGGATTACGTGTCATATTACGCGGACCAAAAAATAACCCTTGGTCCTTCGGCTCAAAAATTAGAATTCAATATAACGATGGCACTATGGGGCCAATGCGGGAAATTCAATCTGGATCAGGATATTGGTCACAGAATTCCTCAATCCAAGTAATGGGTCTAAAAAAAGAAGCTAAAAAAATCTATATTCAATGGCCAAATGGATCTAAAACTACAGAAATTATCCAAGGCGATAAATTAATCGCAACTTATCACGGTTCTTAATTTTCCATTTTCCAAAAGGAAAGCCCTCCAGCCTGTTTACCAATTTCAGCAACAGCTACTTTTTGAAGATTTTGTAGATCAATAACTTCCACAGCTCCCGGCTCTTTCCCAATCCCTTCAACCGATATAAAAGCATAACGACTATCTGGTGATATCACAACACCATGAGTTACTTTACGTGAATTATTCAATTTGGCTATTTCTTTTCCTGTTTTTAAATCCCAAACCCCTGTTTTAGCTGCGCTTTTATAAGTAACAACCAAATATTTTCCGTCTCTACTTACTTCACAGTTATAAGGTCCTTTATCAGTTTTAAATGTTCGTACAATCGACCATTTTTTGACATCAATTTCGACAACATTATCCGTACCGTTATTTACAACATATAAAAGTTTATCATTAGGGTGGGGATAAACCCAGGTTGGTTTTTCAGGTGGCATTTTATGGTCCATTTTTTCCATTTTACCTTGTTTCATACCATCCATATTATTGTGATCCATTTGTTTCATATTGTGACCACTGTGATTATCCATTTTCATAACTTTAGGTGCAGTTGAAAGGGTACGATTAAGTTCCATAGTCATGGCATCAATTTCATATAGTTCGCCTGACATCATTGCTACGGAATAATGTTTTAAACCGTTATTCAAAAGACGTGAACCATGTGGCATGATACCAGTTTCTACACGATCAATCTCAATCATTTCATCCGGATCAACAATTGATACAGTACTAATTTCATCATGCCCACCATGTAAATTAAAATTAACAACGTAAATTAAGCCCGTTGCATTTGAAATCTGCATAGTAGCTGGGAAAAGACCCAGCTCAACACGGGCTACCATTTCATCGGTACCTGTTTTATATTTATAAAGATGACCAAATGGTACCCCATGAGCCATTGATAAGTACCAATAATTACCGTCAGGTGAAACTGTAATACCATGTGGACCTTCAATTTCCACTGGCCATACACCAACTGGAATTCGTTTCTCTACATGTGCTGTTTTACCATCAAAACGTATTAGTGCCACCTCATCTTCAGATTCTGCTGTGCAATAAATATAATAATCCTTTGCACTTAATCCACTAACACCAATTATGGTTATCAATATTAATAGAAATAATCGTTTCATTATTTTTCCTCTAATTTGTTCCCATAGGATTATCATCAACCAATTTGACGGCCCAAAGACCACTATTCAAATCAGAAAAATAAATTAAGCCTTTGTAGGGTATTGTACCCCACACATTGGCTTTGTTTGCTACAAACCCCTCCGGATCTAAGGGCATGAAAAATCCAATTTCTCTCCCTTGCGCATATAAGTCGCCCATCAGTTCTCCTGATATATCTACAATTCTTATTCCACCATAATAATAACCAGCAAATAGGGTATCACCATGAACCCAATGGTTATGTGAACCAACTTCAGGTACCTGGTACACTGCTGTTTCAGTTGGATTTTCAGTATCCGTAAAATCAACAAAGTGGAATCCTCCTTGGTAGACGCTCCCTTCTTCACCAGGAATGTTTTTTGCCCATTCATCACCTGTAATGATATAGAAATTATCAGTGGACTGGCTAATAAAAGGAAATGCAGCGTGGTTATGCCCATTACGATCAGCCCAACTTCCTAATTTAACTGGATTCCCGGGACTTCCTTGTCCTGCTTTTGCAAGAAATGGGTTATATTGGTTTCTTGACCTGTTTGTTTCATCTTGTTTGACTCCACCAACATCAACTACATGAACACCATCCGCCCAATTTGAAGAATAAGCAAGACCATCAATAACCCATACATCATGAATACTATGCCCCGGGGTACCTAATTCGTAAGATCCAACACGAAATGGATTTTGGGGATCACTAATGTTGATAACATCATATCGTGTCCCGGCACTGAGCGCATAAACGTGATCATCATATATGAACACATTATGGACACCACCCGTCAAATTATCATTGTATTTTTTTATAATACTTACATTAAATGGGTCAGATACATCAAGAAGTACAAAACCATTTTTTCGATTAGAAGCGCCTTCACGGGTAATTACACCCACTCGGCCATCTTCTGATATTTTTACATCATTTACTGTTCTTGCATCTACTTTAATAGTATCAATAATAACCATGTTGGCTGGGTCTGTTACGTCCCAGAAATAAGCTTCCCCATCAGCGCTATGTGTCCCTGTCACAGCAAAATCTTTGCCTTCATGTTTTCCAATGCCTGGCCATACCCACAAATCAGAAGTGTTATAATTTGATACTCTCCCATGTCCAACAACTTCAACTCTTTTTCTTACATTTCTTGGAACTACTTTAACATGTTTTTTCACTGAATAGCCATTTGCCTGGGCTGTAATTGTGTACTTACCTGAAGTTTCAGCTACAAATTTGCCCTGATCCGTTATTTGTCCTGAAGCAGGAAGACCAATACCGTATTCTGCTTTACCTGTATACGAGAATACTACTGGCATATCATCTACATTTCTTCCTGAACGGTTTAAAGCGCTGGCGTTGAAATGAAGCACGTCACCGGTACGGATTTCATCTTTTTCAGCTGTGAGCGTTAGGCGCCTAACTGGGT
>CAYXUK010000025.1:0-3565 GCA_964468295.1 uncultured bacterium
ACGATGTCAACGTAGCGCTCTAACCAACTGAGCTAATCGCCCTGTAAAAAAGCCCAGAAATCTAACGGTGTTCTAGAATATGACGGAAAGGATAATTACTGTTTAATTTTCAGTAATTTGTGAAGGAAGTAGTGATGATTCATAAACCAATTGATCAGATAGAATATCTAGTGCCGTTTTTACAGTATTATCATCTTTTAAAGACTGTAAAAGTCTGCCTTCAATACCATCAATTAATCCAGAAAATTCTAATAAAAGAAACTTATGGATATCATCAGACTCACTCTCTCTTTTTTCATTTTCCTGATCTGCATAAAAGTCGGAAATAAGTGCTAAAGCATCATTGATTTCTGATTTTGAGCTATCCAGCTCTGCAACTTTTTTAGTAACAGTTTTGAACTCTTTTTCGCCAGGAAGAAGTATTTCAGAATCTTGATCATCAATAAATTTTTGAAATTTGGTCACGAGATTAGCATCATTCTCTACATCAGTAAAAGATTGATATTGATGTTTATTTCTTTGGGCAAATGAATAAAAATATCCGTTTATCCAATATTGACTGGATAGGGATTGCAATGGTTCAGGAATTACCGTTGAATCAGGAGCAATACCGCCATTCCCCAATACCTGTCTGCCGCCTAAAGTTGCAAATATGGAATCTGCTTCTGTTTTATTCAATATAAATTTATTATCGATATAATCCGGCTTTTGAATAAACCGGCCACTGGGGATATAATATCGGGCTGTTGTAATTTTTACACTGCGCTTATCATCAATTGTATACTGGGTTTGTACAAGACCTTTACCGAAAGATTTTTGTCCTAAAACAATCCCTCGATCTAAATCTTGAATCGTACCAGCGACAATTTCGCTTGCTGATGCACTACCTTGATTGATGAGCACAGCAATTTTAACATCATTTGGGATTATCGGTTTTCTCTTAGCGTAAAATGTTCGGTTTGAATCCTTAGTTCTCCCTTTAGTTGAAACAAGGGGACTGCCTTTATCAACAATCATATCAAGGATAGATACTGCAGAAGAAAGCAAGCCTCCAGGATTATCTCTCAAGTCAATAATTAATTCTTTTGCGTTCTCATCTAAAAGAGCTTGAAAAGCTGTATACATTTCATTTGGTGAATTGCGGGAGAATCGATTCAATCGTACATAGCCGGCTGAAGGAGAAAGCATACCGGAATATGTCACATCTTTCACCATAATATTGGACCGAATGAGATTAAATACTATAGGATCATCTACGCTGAATCGTTTAATGGTTAATTGGACCTCTGTGCCCTTTTCACCGCGTATTTTTGTAGCAGCCTCATTGAATGTCATTTTTTTCACATCATCGTTGTCTACTTTTAATATGATATCACCACTCATAATTCCAGCCGTTTTTGCCGGGCCGCCATCCATAGGCGCTATAACAGACATGGTTTTATTTCGATATCCTAATTGAATGCCTACACCACCATATTTTCCTTGACTTAAAAGGTTGATTTGGTGTTGCTCATCTTCAACCATGTAAACGGTATATGGATCTAAATTTTGAGTAATTCCCTGGATACTGGCTTTAGTAAAAGCATCTGGGTCTAATTCATCTACATAAGTTGAAAAAATCTGATTATATACTTGATTAAACAAACGCTGAGATTGACCAATTTTTCGATAAAAACTAGATTGCGTAACGGCAAGCGAAATAACTCCGGTAATTATTGCTAGTGGTAAAAATAATTTGAACAAATATTTTTTCATGAGAATAGTTTTCTCCTTCTTAATTCTGCTAAAATGGAACCATGTATATCATCAATTGATTCATGGCCATCAATTATAACGAACCTTTCTTGAAACCGGTTCGACAATTCAAGGTATGCTTTTCGAACCCTAGTCTGCAATTCAATTCCTGCGCGTTCGATTCGGTCTTTTTCTTTACTTTTTCTTCGTACAGCTTCCTCCGGCAAAACATCAATGAAAAAAGTTGCTTTAGGTTCTAAATCGTAGGTGGCGAATTCATTCAGTTTTATTAACCAGTCGATTTTTATATTTCGCCCACCTCCTTGATAAGCTAATGTAGAATCAAGGTATCGATCTGCAATAACATTAATTCCCGCATTTAATTTTGGAAGAATCAATTGATAGGTAAGTTGTGCACGGCTACCCGTCATGAGTAGAGCTTCAGTTCGATCACAAATATCTTGTAAATGATTGTGAAGTAATATTTGTCGAATTTCTTCTGAAATTACAGTTCCACCCGGTTCCCTTACTGATATTGTTTTTTGGTTCGAGCGATTCATTGCTTCCACCAGCATTTTGACCTGTGTGCTTTTCCCACATCCGTCTATACCTTCAAATGTAATAAAGTTCCCTTTAGAAGAAGACATTTGGATCATCTTTACCAATCATAATGACAAATTCCCCTCTCGGAGTTCTATCAGTAAAATACGATAACAAATCGGAAACTTTACCTCGAATCATCTCTTCATGTATTTTGGTGAGTTCACGAGCGATGACTGCAGGTCGATCACCAACATATTCCAATATGTCATTTAATGTTTTATTAATTCGTTTAGGACTTTCAAAAAAAATGATAGTAGCCTCTATTGTTTTCAACCGCTCAAGTTTAGCTTTTCGACCTTTTTTACTGGGTAAAAATCCTTCAAATATAAAACGGTCTGACGGTAGACCAGACGCTGAAAGAGCAGTGATAGATGCTGAAGCACCTGGAATGGCCTCCACCCTGCATCCTGCTTGAATAACAGCCCGAATTAATTTATATGCAGGATCACTTATACCTGGTGTTCCAGCATCTGTTACAACAGCTATATCCTTTCCAGAATTTAAGTGATTAATAATCTGAGGGATTCGTTTGAACCGGTTATGCTCAAAATAACTCATTTGAGGGGTAGTTATTTTGTAATGGTTAAGTAATTTTTTTGTCTGCCTAGTATCCTCTGCTGCGATCAATGATGATTCTTTCAAAATGCGTAATGCTCGAAGGGTAATGTCCTCTAAATTACCAATAGGGGTTGAAACAATATAAAGAACGCCAATATCAGGCATTGGTATTATAAGTGTTTCAATGCCCGATTGATCATATCGATACCTTGGTCAATTTCTGATCTAGATATATTTAAATGCGGTCTAAAGCGAATAGATTTGGTACCACATCCTAGCATGATAGCACCTTCTTTTGCAATCAATGTGATAGATTTATCTCTTTCTTCTACATTTTTTAAATCAAATGCCCCAAATAAACCTCGATTTCGAACATTAAATACTGTTTCTGGATGGTTCTTTTGAAGAGATTCTAATCCCAATTTTAAATAAGCACCATTTTCTTCCACTTGTTCCAACAAGTTTTCTCTTTCAATTATTTCTAGATAGATTGTAAACCGAACCATATCCACAAGGTTCCCGCCCCAGGTTGAATTAAGCCTGCTTGATTCTTTAAATACATGACCTTCAACTTCATTTAAGCGATTACTTGCGAAAATTCCACATACTTGAGTTTTCTTGCCAAAACTGATGATATCTGGCTGACAATAATCCCCATAATGCTGGTGAG
>CAYXUK010000025.1:3575-13777 GCA_964468295.1 uncultured bacterium
AGCCCACATTTTTCCAGTGATACCTGCTCCTGATTGTACTTCATCATAAATCAAGAGAAATTCGTATTCATTCGCTAATTCTCTTAATTGACGAAAAAATGATTCTCTAAAGTGATTATCACCGCCTTCTCCCTGAATTGGTTCTATA
The DNA here is from genome assembly GCA_964468295.1 of uncultured bacterium. GTDB lineage: Bacteria > Fidelibacterota > Marinisomatia > Marinisomatales > TCS55 > TCS55. Next base: position 3,724 of record CAYXUK010000025.1, read on the forward strand.
ATAAGGGCCGCAATATCATCCGGATATTGTTTAATTGCTCTTTCAATTTGTTCAACTGCCTTTACCTCTTTTTCCTTAACAATTCGGATTACTTCATCCGTGATAGGAAATTCTAATTTGGGATTAATAATTCTAGGCCATTCAAATTTTGGAAAATACTCTGTTTTACGTGAATCGGGCGAATCGGTTATAGAAAGTGTGTATCCAGATCGACCATGGAAAGATTCTTGAAAATGGATTATTTTTGAACCGCCTTCATTTTTACCTTTTGCCAAATTTTTTCTTACTTTCCAATCAAATGCAGTTTTCAGAGCATTCTCTACAGCCAAAGCTCCACCAGAAATATAAAAGGCATAAGGTAAATATTCCGGTTGTGCCATACGCCCCATCGTTTCAACAAATTCTGCCATTTGAGTGGAATAAACATCTGAATTCGTAGGTTTATTCAACGATGCATCAGTAAGACGGTCTTTATTTTCCAAAACATATGGATGATTATAGCCAACCGACATTGATGCAAACATAGAAAACAGATCTAAATATTCTTTTTTATCCCGAGCATCCACCAGCCATGAGCCGTGACTTTTCTTCAAATCAATCACATGTTCCATACCGTCAGCCATCATATAGCTGCCGATACTATCTCTAACTTTATTTGGTGATATCTTCATATATTATTATACATATGTTATTAATCTAAATCAAATTCTATACCTTGAGCCAATGGTAAGTCAGTACTCCAGTTCAGTGTATTCGTTTGTCGTCTCATATATTGCTTCCAAGCATCGGATCCAGACTCCCTTCCGCCACCAGTTTCTTTTTCACCACCAAAGGCGCCCCCAATTTCGGCACCAGATGTTCCAATGTTTATATTTGCAATCCCACAATCACTACCACGGTGAGATAAAAAATATTCAGCATTATTTACATTGGTGGTAAACATAGCTGATGATAATCCCTGAGGTACATCATTATGCGTATCAACTGCTTCTTCTAATGTTCTGTAAGGAATAATATAAAGTATAGGGGCAAATGTTTCAGCTTGGACAATATCCCATTCATTCTTCGCTTTAACAATTGTTGGAGTGACGAAAAAACCATTTCTTTCCAGTTTTGATCCACCGTACAAGATTTCACCCCCAGAATCTTTTACAGTTTCCAATGCCTGTAAATAATCATTAATAGCACTTTCATTGATGAGTGGGCCCATCAAATTGCCATCTTTCATAGGATTACCAATATTGATCTGTTTGTAGGCATTTACGAGGCGTATTAAAAAGTTTTCCTGGATACTTTCATGTATAATAATTCTCCTTGTTGAAGTACATCTTTGGCCAGCTGTCCCTACAGCCCCGAATACTACAGCAGGAATGGCCAAATCCAGATTGGCCGTTTCATCAATAATTATAGCATTATTGCCACCCAATTCAAGGATTGTTTTCCCAAATCGGCTGGATACAGTTGAACTCACATGGCGTCCCATAGATGTGGATCCAGTAAATGAAACAAGGGGTAAACGCCCATCATTAAGCATTTTTTCTCCAACCACGGAACCTTGTCCTATGACTGAAGAAAATATACCTGTATAGTTGTTTCTTTCCATTACGGCATTGCAAATATTCTGTACTGCAATAGCACACAAAGGCGTGCTGGAGGACGGTTTCCAAATAGTTGGATCCCCGCAAATAGCAGCAATGAATGCATTCCATGACCAAACGGCTACTGGAAAATTAAATGCTGAAATCACACCAATAGGTCCAAGAGGATGCCATTGCTCATACATGCGATGATCTGGTCTTTCTGAGTGCATTGTTTTACCGTAAAGCATTCTTGATTGACCCACTGCAAAATCGGCAATGTCAATCATTTCTTGTACTTCGCCAACACCTTCCTGTTTTATTTTCCCCATTTCCATTGATACAAGACAACCAAGGGCATCTTTTTTCTCACGAAGGGCATCGGCCATTTCACGTACGAGTTGCCCCCGAATTGGGGCAGGAACTTTACGGAAATCTTTGAAAGCTTCTTCTGCGTCTTTAACTATAATATCGTAGTCCGATTCTGTGGCTTGGTAAACACTGGCAATTAATTCCCCCGTAGACGGATTCACAGATTCTATTAATCCTCCATTCTGCGATGTTGACCATTTCCCAGCTCCGGAACATGCGCCATAGTTTACTTTTTCTATTCCTAGTTCTTTTAATACGGAATTCACTAATAAAATCCTTAAAGTGATTTCATAACTTCATCGATTGCATCTGCAATTTGATCAATTTGATCAGTGGAAATAGTCAATGCAGGTGCAACTCTTACAGTTGAATGATGCGTTTCTTTAGCATATACTCCACGCTTGAGTAATTCCACTGAAACATGATGACCATCTAAATGAGTTTCGTTATGCATTTCAAATGCCGTTAATAGCCCTTTGCCGCGCACTTCTTTAATTTTGTCAGCATTTGCATCTTTCATTGCTTGAAACCTCGTCATTAACTGTTTTCCCCTCTTTTTTGCTCTTTCTGCCAAATTTTCATCAACAAGAACTTTAATTGCATACGTAGCCACTACTGCAGCTAGCGGATATCCTCCAAAAGTTGATCCTTCAGAACCGGGCGTTAAAAGACCAATAATATCATCACGGCCAGCAACAAAAGAAACTGGTATAACGCCTCCACCTGCAGCTTTTCCGCAGCCCATTAAATCTGGTTTAATGCCAAATGACTGATGGGCAAAATTGGCACCGGTTCGACCAAATCCTGTCTGGACTTCATCCATTGCCAAAAGAATATTATGTTTTTTACAAAGCTCAGATACTTTCTTCCAGTAAGATTCATCAGGGATAATTACGCCTGCCTCTCCTTGGATTGGTTCTACTAGAAAAGATGCAATTCGATCTCCCTTTTCTTCAAATAATGATTGCAGAGCTTCAATGCTATTAAACGCGACCAGTTCAATACCTGGGACTTTTGGTCCAAAATTCTCAAAAGAACTAGGATCATCCGACATTGATATGGCAGTCATTGTTCTTCCATGAAAATTTCCTTTCGCAGCTACTATAATCGCTTGATTTTCTGGAATTCCTTTTACTTCATATCCCCATTTCCTGGATAGTTTAAACATCAACTCCGGCGCTTCAACACCTGCAACTTTGGGTATTACGCGATCCATCTTTGTTATTGCCGTAGCGGCCATTAAAAATGCACACATGTATTTATGACGAATTGAACGTGGTACAGTTGGCAATTTTTCTTTAGAAAGATGTTGGATAACCGCATCCACAATTGTCTGATTTAACTGTCCCTGGTTCACGGCTGAATAACAACACAATCCATCAATCAACTCTTCTTCAATAAAAGTTGAGATATCATTAGGGTTGGGCTTGCGCGCAATTAAAGTGGATGAATCTTTTACATGAGAAACAACAACATTTTCCAAAGGGCTATAGTTATTCGCACCTTTTTCTTTTTCAATATTTTCGTGTTGTTTCGGAGTTAAATCCCCTATTCGAATACCATTGATGGTTAAATCATCACCATATCCGGTGATGGAAAGATTGTTCATGAATTATCCCTCGCTACAAGTAAAAAATAAAAATTAATACCAATGGACTGGTTAATATCAGTGAATCAAATCGATCAAGTACACCACCATGTCCCAACAAAAGTTTTCCGGAATCTTTTATCCCTGCATCACGCTTCAACATGGACTCTGCAAAATCACCAAGTTGACCACAAACACCCACAATAAAAGTTAGTATTAATACCTGTACTGGGTTCAACACGTATTGAATAAAACCAATCATATTCATCACATAAAAGGACGCAAATGCTCCAATAATACCACCCACAAACCCCAGCACTGTTTTCTTTGGACTGATGCGTTCGATCAACTTTTTCTTTCCCCACAATATTCCAAAAATATATGCGGCTGAATCACAAACCCATACGGAAAAAATCATAGACATGGTAAAACGGGTACCATTGAGTTCATCCCAATTTCTAACTGCAATCATAGTCCCTAGTAAAACAGCAACATATACGACTCCGCTTATTGTTACCGATATATTTTCAAACGGATTTGGCTTGGCAGCAAATATTTCAATCAATAATAAAAGAACCACCGGTAATAAAATGCCAGCAAGAATATTTGTAGGATGTATATGAGGATATTGGATATATAAAAAACAAACGGACAAAGCCATAAGAATACCTAGTATTGCATTAGGTTTAACTCCGCTGCTTTTTTTCATATCATAATATTCAAGAAGGCTAAGAAAAATAACTAAAGCCACAAAAGCAGCAAATAAGATACCACCTTCAATCAAAAGGTAAATTATTACTGGAATACCCAACAAAATAACCGGTAGTCTAGTCCAGAGCGTACTCACCATTTTTATACCAATACTTCCATTTCCTTTTCTAATACTTTAACATGAACAGGTGTATTTCCCAACATTTCACCATCAATATTTAACATATTTTGATCTTCAGGAAAAATTGAAAATTCACTTACCTGACGGTAATCAACAACAGGATCACTAATATGATTTCCACTGAATACTTTTGGGAATAATCGCAATAATTTAAGTCTTCCTACTTTTTTTACAATGATAAGATCAAGCAAACCATCATTTAATCTAGCTAATGGAGCCATTTTCATACCTTTTCCTGTGTGGATAGTATTGCAACCAATGACAAATGCAAAATCAGCTGCAATATTATTTCCTTCAATTTCAATTCTGCCAAAACGTTTTCTATGTCTTATTACCTCAATAATTGCGGCTATATCATAGCGTGAAGTACCCAACCAACGTAATTTTTCTGCTAAATGATTCGCATCAGTAGGAATACCCCATCCAACTATATTAAAACTATAATAAATGACACCATCCGCATCACAGTGTAAGATGTCAATTTGTCTTCTTTGACCTTTCACGATACGTCTTGCTGCCTCAACCGGGTCAAGACAATTCAAATCATGCATGAATGAATTACCCGTACCACCAGTAATCAAGCCAATCGGAATCTTCTGAGCATCATTCCTACGCATTAATCCATTGATCACTTCATGCAGGGTACCATCTCCACCGATACAGCAAAAGCCATCGTACCCTATTAAATCAATTTCCTGTGCAATATCACGTGCATGACCGGCATATTCAGTTTCCAATATTTTGACTTCAGCATGGCTTCCTTCAAAAATTGGCAAAACCTTTTCCAGTATACGCGATCCTTTCTTAGCACCACCATGTGGGTTCACTGTAATGTAATAACGAGACATTTTAATTTCGGTGCTTCATATATTTATCATCGCCCCACTCTATAACTTCAATTTTTACCTTTGTTGTCCCTTGATTTACAAATTCCAGTTTTTTTGCGGCTCCATAAGAACAATCCAATATTCTCCCTTTTACATATGGGCCACGATCATTGATACGTAGGATAAGGGATTTGTTATTTTCTATGTTTGTAACACGGACGATTGTATTCAATGGCAGAGTTTTATGCGCTGCCGTTAATCCATACATGTCATAAACTTCACCATTGGCTGTAAGCTTGCCATGAAAATCTTCAGCGTAAAAAGAGCTTACACCAGTCATCACTTTGCGATTTTTTACATTGGATGATGTCTTTAGGGTTGGCGGTTTTCCTTTCTTTGTAATGTTGGGTTTAGCAGGTCCCGTTCGATATCGCGGTGAATTTGAACAACTACTGATCAAAGCAACAATTATGATAAGTAAATAGATTTTTGACATACAATTCAGGAAAGGGTTCGAACTGATCCAATCAAATCTGTGGCCGATTTTCGATTAGTTTGATTTATAAATGAATCTAAAGAATCAATGATATCTTCACCAATACCGGGGTCTCTATAATTTGCCGTACCGACCTGCACAGCAGTAGAACCCGCCATCATATATTCAACAACATCATCAGTATTTACTATTCCTCCCATACCGATTATTGGAATAGATAATTTATTATATAACTTATGTACCATGGCCAGCCCAACAGGTTTGATTGCAGGACCTGATAATCCGCCATAGGTTGTAAAAATATTGCTTGTGCCACTTTTTGCATCAATACTCATACCAACTACAGTATTAATTGCAGAAACGGCGTCAGCGCCTGCATTTTCGGCAGATAACCCTATAGAAACTATGTCTGATACATTTGGGCTTAATTTCATAATTAACAATCGTTCAGTTAAAACGCGCAATTTCTCAGTCAATTTTGCTGTCATGTCACAATCCACACCAAATTCCATGCCACCTTTTTTAACATTTGGACAAGAAATATTGATTTCATATCCCGCAATTACAGAAGATACGGATTCCATCATTTCCATGATTTCAACATATTCCTGAACATCAGTACCAGCAATATTCACAATTATTTTGGTAGTAAGATTTTCGTAAATCGGCAGCATGTCTTGTATATACTTTTTCACTCCTATATTGGCAAGGCCAATTGAATTAATCATACCTGATGGCGTTTCAACAATTCTAGGTGGCGGGTTACCCTCACGCGGTTTTCGGGTGATTGATTTGGTAACAATAGCTCCTAAACGATTTACATCTACTAGTTCTGGCGCCTCGGTACCATAACCGAAGGTTCCCGATGCTACCCAAATTGGATTCTGAAATACTTCACTTCCCATTGATATCTTTAGATCAGCCAAAACTAATATCTCCAGCTTCATATACAGGTCCATCCAAACATATTAATGAATATTTTTTATGATAACTATGATCGCGAATTTTATAATTATTTCTTTCGATAACACATCCTTGGCAAAGACCAAAACCGCACCCCATATAGCTTTCGACAGATAATTGAGCTGGAATATTATTTTTTAGTGCAAATTCGCGTACTGCATGTAACATTGGTTCCGGCCCACATGCAAACAAGTATGTATTATTATTTTCTATAATAATTCGTTTTAACGGTTCCATTACTGTCCCTTCATCTCCAATAGTACCGTCATCTGTTGTAAGATAAATATTTTCTTCTGGATCATGTTCAATGAAATGTTCATTTCCTGATTTCGCTCCAATGATCATTGTATGATCGACTTTTTTTGTAGTACACTCCTTTTTCAAATTTAAAATGGGCGCCAGGCCGACCCCTCCGCCAATTAATACCGGATAAGTTCCATTGTCCCAATTTGAAAATGTATTACCTAATGGTCCCATTAATTCTACAATTTCACCTTCTTTTTGACTTGCTAGAATTTTCGTTACATCACCAAAAATTTTATAAATAATCGAAACAGATTCATGTTCGACTGAGGCAATACTCATTGGCCTGCGTAATGGGTGGCTCCAATCATCCATTGCAAGAATGTTGATAAATTGACCTGCACCTAAATAGTTATTTGCAATATTGGGCGCTTCATAATGCGTTTCCCAAATATTATGCGCCACTTCGCAATTCGATTTTATTCGGGCACGTTCAATAATCATTGGTTTCAGAAGTATCTACAAAGACAGAATTTAATAATGCGGCACGCTTTCCTGAAGGTTCAGCCTGATAAGAATCACTATGATGTTTTAGTATCCACTCATAATACTTTAATGCACTATCCGGTTGTACAAAATGATAATCATATTGGTATGCTAGAAAATAAGCCGCTTTTGCACTGGATTCAGAAACAGTATCTTCAATAACTATATCACGATAACCATCCATAGCTAAAACTGGATTATCATTCCATTTTTGTTCAGCCGTTACCAATTTTTCATCTGATGTTGAAGTCATTACCTTATATGATTTATCTGTATTGATAATTGCTAAGGCAAAATCTGTTTTAGGGAATTCATTGACAATTCGCTGTTTTAATAATTTTGACAAATTTAATTCACCTTTATCTTCCAGAATGACCGATTTTGCATATAAGGCTTTTGGGAAAAGTTTGGATTGATAAGCGTATTGAATAAGTAAATCTAAATAAACCAATCCTGTATCGCTTCGGTCAAAATGAAAAGCTTCTAATTCAGTGATACTATATAAAATTTTTGCCAAATCATTTTGCTCATTTTCCGTAAAATAGAAATCAGAAATTGTATCCGATTCAGCAATTCGGAGTGACCAGGATACGAGGTTTAATTTGGAATGTTGATAAGCATTAATTTCCTTAATCCGAACCTGAGCTGGTTGTGCGTACAGTGATTGTTTATTTTCTTTAACCACCGAGCTATAATGTTTTAAAGCGTCTCCCATATCCCAATCTTGTTCGATAGAATAATTACCCAACATATAATATGCTTCTGCAGAAGCAATCGATTTAGGATAATCCTGCACAATTGATTCTAAACGGTTTTTGGATTCAGATATCATATTTTGCTGGTCATAAAGTTTGGCTAATTCTAATTCAAGGTCTGCAAAAATGGACTTATAATTTTCATCCAATAACATATTTTTTATAGAGCTAATGGCTAAATCCAAGTTGCCTTTCAACCTATAGATTCGAACTGTTTTTAAATTGCCCTCCTGTATTTGTTTTTTTGATTGGGAATTTTTGATCACCTCCTGGTATGCTGAAAGTGCACGGTCATAAGATTTTGCATCAAAAGAAAGTTCAGCAATACGATAATAAATTTGACCTCTCTCATTTTGATCTTGAATTCTCTCGGCTGACTTTTCAAGATTGTCCATCGCTTCAGCTTGCATTTGCTGTTCTAAAAATATTTCAGCAATTGCAAGGTATGACTTCGCTTCCATGTCAGTATTTAAACCGAAATTAATTAATTCATTTAGACCATTAATCGCAGGCTGAGGTTTATTTTGTTTCCATTTAACTAAAGATGTCCAGAATTCTACTTCAACATATACTTCATCACCGAATTCATTCTTCATTTCACCTAAAGTCCCTAGGGTTTCACGTAATTCACCACGATAAAAGTGCGATTGAACAATTAAAATAAATGCTTTTTTTCGTAATTTAAATTCAGGGTATTCATCAAGAACAAGCCTAGATTTCTCAATAACTTTTTCATAATCGTTTATAGATGATTGGGGAATTTTTTCCCCTTGATTTTGTAACCGAATTGCTTCAGCCTTTTCGAAAAATTCTTCTGCATTGTAAAATGTATTAAAATATGCTTTGAAATTTGCACAGCTTATAAAAATAAGGCCCGCAATAGGTATCCATTTCCGGGCCAATATATAAATATGATTTTTGGGCATATTTTCTCTACAGAAGTTCCTTCATTCCAATCGTTATTTAAAAATAATTTATTCCATGCAATTGAAATGGATTATTTACCTTTTCGTGTGTTTAAAGCTCTTGAATGCTCAAATAAACATTTTTTCGGAAAATCCAGGATATATACATGTGCAATCTGATACAACTGCCGTGCCAATATATATTAACGGAAACTTGATCGGGCATACTCCAATTTTTAAGCCCATCCCAGTATTGGAAGGTATTCATCATATTAGTTCACATCCCCCTTCAATTCGAGACCCCTTTTTACAATACTCAAATACTGATGATATGAAACAGGTTTTTGTTATGAGTGGAGATACTGTCGAAGTTTTATTAGATACCTATCTATTAACCAATCGATTAAATCAAATGAAAAAAGATTATTATTTTACAAATTATGTTGGTATTGGTATCAGTCTATTAGTGATTTGGCAATTATGGATTTTATCGAGCCAATAAATGAAACAATTATTATGATCACTGCAATCATTCCTAAATTCATCTATGACAAGCAACCATAATATAGAAGAATCAATTAAATTTCGGGCTGATTATACATGGCCGAAAGAAGGGTCAAAGCGTAATTGCCCCAGATGTGATAACCAAATGCAATTACAAGCAAATTTACGTGATTATTATGGAAAACCTTGGTGGTGCCATACCTGTCAATGGCAATTTTCGGAAGAGGAACTTAAAGAAAAGTGATTCATTTAGGCTTCAAACAATTCTGAATAATCTGCCATGATAGTATCTACAACCCACCTAACAAGAACGTAATCATCAAGTAAACCAATTAGGGGTGAACTATCGGGGATTTCATCCAATTCCTCCAGAAAATATTCCAAAG
>CAYXUK010000025.1:13877-18102 GCA_964468295.1 uncultured bacterium
TCATAATGAATGCAGAACAAATTATACGTGAAAGATTATCAGCACATTTAACTCTTACCCATTTAGATCTACATGATACAACTGGTAAACATATTCACCATCAGAACTTTGATGGTGGACTTCATATCTCCGCTATCATTGTATCCGACAATTTTCAAAATAAATCTCTATTGGAACGACATCAACTCATTTATTCTGCCTTGGGATCTTTGATAAAAAATGAAATTCATGCATTTAGCATGAAAACCTATACAACTGAAGAATGGCAATCTCATGTCTCTTGATGTCTTAACCATTTCCTACCCTGATCCTAAAGCACCTACTCTTTTTGAAAATTCTATGAAGAATACAGGATTTGCTGTAATTAAAGATCATTCTATTGAAGCTGATTTAATCAATCGAGTTTATGATGAATGGAACACCTATTTTTCTAGCGATTCTAAAATGGATTTCATTTTTGACGATGAAAAACAAGATGGATATTTCCCATACCTTACTGAAAATGCTAAGGGAGCAACATCAAAAGACCTAAAAGAATTCTACCACATCTATAAATGGGGACGCATACCAGATATTATTGGTTCTTCTACCATGACTTTATTCAATCAGTTAACTGAAGTTGCATCCACATTGTTAGGATGGATCGAATCTTATGCACCCACTTCTGTTACCAAATTATTTTCAATAGCGTTAAAAAATATGATAAAGGATAGCCGGCTGAACTTGTTTCGAATAATTCATTATCCTCCTATGACTGGCAATGAAGAACAAGGCGCTATTCGAGCTGCTCCACATGAAGATATTAACTTATTAACTGTTTTGGTGGCTGGAAGTCAGCCCGGTCTTCAAGTATTAGATATGAATGGGAAATGGCACAATGTGAGTACTGATAAAAATACAATCGTTGTCAATTCTGGTGATATGCTCAATATGGCATCTGGAAATTATTATCCATCGACTACTCATCGAGTTGTAAATCCTGATCCAACTTTAAATGTAAGTCGTTACTCTATGCCTTTATTTTTGCATCCTCGTGACGATGTGATATTAGATAAAGAACACACTGCTGGTTCTTATCTTAAAAAACGACTACAAGAAATCGGGCTGAAATAAAAGAATCAATCAATTATTTGGCTAACATTGCCTCTCGCTTAGCCTTGAATTCAGTACCATCACTCCATTGGGGCCATTCGTTGTGTTGGCTAATAGCAAATCCTACACGAAATAAAATACGACCATCTTCCACCATTCCTTTGTAATTCCAATCTGGCTTCACTTCATCGGTAACACCATGGTAATGATTATTGGTGTAATCATCTTTCATTTCAATACCGAAATTTTCGCCCTTACCCATAACATCCAGTCCTCCATCAACATAAAGAGCAGGAACCCCTTGTTTAGCAAATGCAAAGTGGTCTGATCGATAGTAGAACCCTTTTTCCGGTTCTGCATCTGGAATGAGGTATTTCCCATCTTGTGCCGCAGCAAATTCTAGTACTTGATCTAATTCAGAATTTCCCTTCCCAACAACGATTAGATCTTTAGTTTTTCCAAACGTATTACCCATGGCGTCTATATTAATAACAGCCACAGTTTTGTTAAGTGGATATAAAGGATTCAAACTGTAATAAGTGGCACCTAGAAGACCTTGTTCTTCCGCAGTTACTGCTAGAAACAGGATGCTTCGTTTTGAGCCTTCTACCAAATTGGTAAATGCTTCACCAATCGTCATGATCATAGCTGTACCTGAAGCATTATCATTCGCACCATTATAAATCTGATCGTCTTTTAATTTTTTATTTTTTCCTAAATGGTCCCAATGGGCTGTATAAATAATATATTCGTCTTTTAATTCAGCATCTGTGCCTTCATATTTGGCGACTATATTATTTGATTCAAATCGGCGAACCGAATTAATCATTTTACTAGTAAACTGTACTTTCAGTGGTATTGCCTTAAAATCTGGGTTAACTGCGGTAGCTTTAAGTTCATGATAATCTAGCCCGTTCATTTGGAACAGTCGTTCTGCTGAAGATAAAGGTATCCATCCCTGATAAGCCAATGGTGTGATATTTTGATCTTCAATTGTCAGCTGTTCACCATCATATCCATTTTGAAGAACTGAAAATGGATATCCAGCTGGTTCAGTTTCATGGATAACGATTACACCTTTAGCTCCCTGTCTTAATCCCTCTTCAAATTTATATGACCAGCGTCCATAGTAGGTCATCGCTTTCCCACCAAACATCGTATCATCTAAATCACCATTCTTCATTACTGGAGGATCGTTCACCAAAACAATAATTACTTTGTCTTTAATATCAATACCCTCAAAATCATTCCATCCATATTCTGGTGCATTTACTCCGTATCCACAAAAAATCACATCCGCATTTTTAATATTAACAGATTCTTTTGTTTGAAAAGAATTTCCTACAATATCTCTCCCCAACTTCATCACCCATCTTTCGTCTTCAGTAATAAATTGCGCTTTTACTTCCGATATTATACCGGTCATGGTCGCTTTTTGAATCCATGTTCCATTGGGATTACCTGGCTTTAATCCCAATCTTGAATAAGTGTTAGAAAGATATTCCACTGTTAGCTCTTCACCTATGGTTCCAGGAAAGCGACCTTCAAATTCATCCGAAGCCAAAGTAGAGATATGATTATTTAATAATTCACTAGTAATAGCTTCTTGGGCTTTAATCGCATCTTCTGCATGAACATACTTATTCCAACCTTCCAGTGGCTTAACGCATCCTATAAAAAGTAATAGTAATAAAATTATTGGGTTTGTTTTGATATGCACTTTTTTATCTCCAATCAATGAAGGCGAGGTTTTAATCAAAATTTAATATTTGGTCGAAAATTTGGCGGGTAATTTCGAATGATCAAACAATAGATACAAGTTGGACAATATAAATTTTAGAATAATAAAAATTTTGCGGAGAGGGTGGGATTCGAACCCACGTTAGGATATTTCACCTAAAACACCTTAGCAGGGTGCCGCCTTAAGCCGCTCGGCCACCTCTCCAAATATGTGAAATGCAGTATAATAATTGAATAAAAAACTACTCTATTTAATAAGTCGTAAACAAAGTATTCTATGCCTAGAAAAATATTTAAAGTGAATCATACTTCTTCTAATTTATTCGATATTTCTTTGATTAATTTTTGCATTCCTTTACCGGTTACTGCGGATATCTCCATAAGATATTCAGGAATATTTTCCCATTTTTCATGATCGACATCCATGATTATATCTCCTTTAGTACGAACTAAAATCATTGGCTTCATTAATAGAGATACATTATATGATTCGAGTTCTTTTTTAAGAGATTTAAAAACAGTTGACGGATTTTGCTCAGTACCATCAATTAGGCACAATAATAGTTTATTTCTTTCAATATGACGCAGAAATTGATGACCCAATCCCTTACCTTTGCTTGCACCTTCAATTAACCCGGGTATATCAGCCATAAGAAAAGACTGATATTCACCTGATTTGACAATTCCTAAATGTGGTTCCAATGTTGTGAATGGATAATCAGCTATTTTTGGTTTGGCTTTTGATACGACGGATAAAAGAGTTGATTTTCCTGCGTTGGGAAATCCAACCAAACCTACATCAGCTAATATTTTTAACTCAAATTCAAAATGTCCTGATTCACCTGCAATACCTGGTTGTGCATATCGAGGTGTTTGTTGGGTGGATGATTTGAAATTCACATTACCTTTACCTCCAATACCTCCTTTACAAATCATAAACTCTTGGTCTAATTCAACAAGATCAGCTACGATCTCACTTGTACCAATATTACGGATTATTGTGCCAATAGGTACTTCAATACGAATATCTTTACCATTTTTACCTGTTTTTAAGCTCGATGATCCTGGCGTGCCATTTTTTGCCCTATAAATCTTTGAATAACGAATATCCTGCAAAGTATGAAGATTAGAATTTGTTATTGCTATGATATTGCCGCCATTGCCACCATTGCCGCCATCTGGCCCGCCTTTTGGGACAAACTTCTCTCTATGGAAGGAAACGCACCCTGGCCCACCTTTTCCAGCGTATAGTTCTACTTTTGTATAATCTATGAACATAATAGAAAAAAAATTGTCTATTACATATGTTTAATGATTTCCTCACTAAACCCTGAGCAAGAAACTTTCGTGGCATCATTCATTAACCTGTGAAAATCATAGGTAACAGTTTTTG
>CAYXUK010000026.1:0-3341 GCA_964468295.1 uncultured bacterium
TGGTAGATGATAATTAAATCAAGGAGGTCAATGTGATTAGGAAAACAATCACAACCGTGGGTATTATGGCAATGATTTTGCCTATATTTCTTACGGCCCAAAATAAAATTGGCTTTGTTCAATCAGATCGTATACGTGCAGAGTATGAAGAATTCAAAGATGCAGAGGCCCAGCTTCAAATGGAATATCGCCAAGTAAATGCACAGTATAACAAAATGGTTGTTGAACTTGACAGTATTAAACAAGCGTTTGAAACCCAGCGTCTTATGAGCAGTCCAGATTGGCGCAAAGAAAAAGAAGTTGAAATCGCTTCTCGTGAACAAACAATTCAACAATTCCAAGTGACAAAAGTTGGTCCTGAAGGTGAACTATACCGCAGACAAGCGCAATTAGAATTTGATATTCTTTCAAAAGTAAAACGCGCTGTAGATAAAGTTGCGGCTGCAAAAAGTATCGATTTTATTATTGATGGTTCAGTAGCCTTGTTGTATGGAAATCCTGTACATGATTTGACTGACGATGTTTTATTTGAATTACGTAAATACAATGTATCGGGTGATAGTGATTCAGTAAACGAGAAATAAACTTTACTCCTTATCTTGCTTACCTTAAAAGAACTTGCAGTATTTTTGGAGGGTACCGTTGTTGGTGATCCTAAATTAAATATTGAAGGTGTTTCCACTATTAAGAATGGGAAGCCAGGTACTATTACTTTTATAGTTCATCAAAAATATTTCAAATACGTTGAATCAACGCAAGCCTCAGCTATAATTACTTCCGATTCGGAAATATTAAATGATTTAAATGGTATTATTGTAGATAATCCAAACTTAGCAATGGTAAAAGTATTGGATTATTTTTCCCCTCAGTACCGTTCGCAAAAAGGGATTCATAAAACAGCAATCATTGATTCTGATGCCGTTTTGGGTAAAGGAGTATCCATTGGACCATATACCATCATTGATCGTGGCGTAATCATTGGCGATAATACGGTCATAGGTGCCAATAATGTAATCAATGCCAATACAGTTATTGGTTGTGATTCTAAGATAGAAAATAACATTCATCTTCATCATGGCTCGATAATAGGCGATAGGTGTTTAATTCAATCTGGAACTGTGATTGGATGTGATGGGTTTGGATTTTTTACTGAAAATGATTTTAATCATAAAATTTCACAGAATGGAAATGTTACTATTGGTAATGACGTTGAATTAGGTGCAAATTGCACAATAGACCGTGGGACTATTGGAGAAACCACTATTGGTGATATGTGCAAATTTGATAATAGTGTCCAAATTGCCCATAATGTTTCAATAGGAAAAGGTTGCTTACTAACAGCGCATGTTACAATTGCTGGTAGCACAAAAGTTGGAGAGTTTTGTAGCTTTGGTGGTCAAGCAGGTGCGATTGATCATATTTCAATTGGAGATCGCGCAATATTGGCCTGTTACACAGTGGCTATGAAAGATCTCCCAGGTGGGAAAATTTATGCTGGTGCACCCGCAAGAGAAATAAAAGATAAAAATCGTCGAGATGCTGTACATATAGAAGTGAAAAGATTGCAAGATAAAATGAAACAACTAGAAAAATCTTTATTAGTTCCAGAATAAATGAATTATCTAAAAAATCAGTGTACGATTGGAAATGAAACATCTTGTGTAGGTATTGGTCTACATACAGGTGTTGAATCCAAGATAACTTTTAAACCGGCACCCGAGGAATTTGGCATTCGTTTTAAGCGTATGGATGTAAAAGGATGTCCAGAGATCCGTGCCGATATAGATCATGTAGTAGATATTTCACGTGGTACAACTATTGAAGAAAATAGTGTGAGGATCCATACGGTTGAGCATGCACTAGCTGCTTGTGTTGGAATTGGACTAGATAATGTTCTTATTGAATTGACTGCAAAGGAACCACCAGTTATGGATGGTAGTGCTATCGATTTTGTTGAAGCATTGCTTAAAGCAGGAATTGTCCAACAAAATGCACCAAAAAATTATCTACATATTGATGAAGC
This sequence comes from uncultured bacterium, assembly GCA_964468295.1. Lineage (GTDB taxonomy): Bacteria > Fidelibacterota > Marinisomatia > Marinisomatales > TCS55 > TCS55. The sequence continues at coordinate 2,024 of CAYXUK010000026.1, forward strand.
AGTTGGTTATTCTGATCATAAGCGCGGTGTTGATATTCATATTATGCCTTCTGACCAGTTCCGCATTACTTTTATGATTGATTATAAATTTCGCTCTCTGGGTACACAATTTGCTACTTTGGATAACCTAGAAGAAAATTTTGCAAAAGATATAGCCCCAGCCCGAACATTTGCTTTTTTAAGTGAAGTTGAAACTTTAAAAAAAGATGGACTGATTCAAGGCGGAAATTTGGATAATGCTGTTGTAATTGTAGATAAGGAAATTGACCAAAAAGAAGCAGATAATCTTAAAGGCTTGTTTGGCATTAAAAAGACAATTAGTCTAGGAGCAAACGGAATATTAAATGGTAAAGAATTACGTTTTGACAATGAGCCCGTACGTCATAAGGCATTGGATTTAATTGGTGATTTAGCCTTATTAGGTATGCCACTACAAGGCCATGTTATTGCGTCAAAAAGTGGTCATGCAGCTAATGTAGAATTGGTTAAGAAAATAAAAAAAGTTTATGAAAAGAAAATCTTGCAACGGCGTTTTCAGAAAAATCTCAATTCCAATTTTATGTTTGATATTAATTCAATTTTAAATTTACTCCCACATCGATATCCCTTTGTCTTAGTGGATAGAATTATCGATATCACCCCGGGTGAAAAATTGACAGCATTTAAAAATGTGACAATTAATGAACCTTTTTTCCAAGGACATTTCCCAAGTCAGCCCGTGATGCCAGGTGTATTGGTATTAGAGGCTATGGCTCAAGCAGGGGCATTTTTAGTTCTAAATAGTGTTGATGATCCTTTAAAAAAGAATATGTTTTTCTCTGCATTATCTGATGCAAAATTCCGCCACCCAATTATCCCCGGTGATCAACTCCGTCTTGAAATGAGTATAGATAAGTTCAAACTAGAAACAGCGCTAATAGTTGGTAAGGGGTATGTTGGAGAAAAACTAGTTGCAGAAGCTAAAATCAAAGCAACGGTTGTGGACCGGGCGGGAGCCTGATCCCTCATCTCCATACATTCAACCTCAATTATATCTCCTAAGGCAGAACTTGGTCAAAATGTATCCGTTGGTGCTTATAATGTAATTGAAGAAGGTGTAAAAATTGGCGAAGGAACATCCATTGGCAATTATAATACCATCTGCGAAGGAACAACCATTGGTTCCAATTGTACCATTTATCATAATTGTTCGATTGGGGAAGCCCCTCAAGATCTAAAATATTCTGATGAAAAAACTATAACCGTAATTGGGAATAATGTTATCATTCGTGAATCTGTCACAATCAACCGAGGCACAATTGCACATGGAAAAACTGTT
>CAYXUK010000026.1:3441-17851 GCA_964468295.1 uncultured bacterium
TTCAATTTATTGAAAACAGCGAACGAGGGATTATTTAATTCCAGCTATCCCATAATTTGGGCTATGCGAGTTGTTTCTTTCATTTTTTTTGTATCTGTATCTTTGGGACAGTGGACTAACTTTAAATTGGATCAATTATCAGATTATTCTAAAGAATCTGAAGCGCTTTTTCGCCAAGCGGGATTTGCAGCAACACACCATTATCCCATAGAAATTAACAAGGGTAATCGAATTATTTATGGTTGGTCCATAATAAAAAGTAATTCATCAAATGGATTTCTTCCGACACTACATAGCCAATTAAAGGTGTCTTGGAATTTATACATAAAGGGCAGAATGGCCGCCTATTCAGGCAAAGAAGGAGCTGTCCAGATGTATGGATGGGGATTATCTTTTAGACCAGGTAAAGAAGATACTCCTTCTAACTGGATCGTTAATTTTAATTCTGGGAGATTGTATTCACATGATCAGGTAAGAGTGTCTGCTTTGCAGGTAAATGTAGAACGCAAATTAAATTTGAAAAAATTTCCGATTCATCTTGGTTTTGGGATGAATATATTGAAGGCTAATCCTTATTTACAATTTGAAGATAGTTATATGGAAAAAGTAGAAATTCAAACAAACTTTATTAATGTTGGTTCTTCCACTACATTTTTTGGTATGCAACTAATTCCGCAAATTTGGTTAGCTCCGAAATATTCCATGGTTTCTCTAACTATTGTTGGAGAATTATAATTATGAAAAATATTTCTATTCTCGGTTCAACAGGATCCATTGGTACTAATACATTAAATGTAATAGATAACTTAGGTGACGAATACAAAGTTTTTGGATTGAGTGCAAATAAAAATGGGAAACTGTTGGTTGAACAAGCAAAAAAATATCGTCCAGAATATGTTGTGATTATAGATGCGGGTGCAGTGGATTTTATCAAAAGCGAATTGAAAGAAGTAGGCGTAACTGTTCTTACCGGAAGAGAAGGGCTATTGGAATTAGCAAGTCGAGATGATGTTGATATTATGGTAAATGGTTTGGTTGGGTCTTCGGGAATGGAGCCAACTTTGAATGCAGTAAAAGCTGGGGTTGACGTAGCTCTCAGCAATAAAGAGAGCTTGGTGATGGCCGGTGAAATTATTGAACGGGAAAAATCAGTGTCAGGGGCAAAAATTTTTCCTGTAGATAGTGAACACTCTGCTATATGGCAATGCCTTACTGGTGAAACTATGGAAGATGTTGAACGGATCATTCTTACCGGAAGCGGTGGTCCTTTTCGAACCCTGGATTTGCATAGATTTAAAGATGTAAAACCGGTGGATGCTTTGAAACACCCTAACTGGAAAATGGGGAATAAAATCACTATCGATTCAGCTACAATGATGAATAAAGGACTCGAAGTGATTGAAGCTCATTGGTTGTTTGGTTTAAATACAAAAAAAATTGATATTGTTGTGCATCCTGAATCGATAATTCATTCCATGGTGGAATTCAAAGATAAGTCGGTAAAGGCACAACTTGGTATGCCAGATATGAAAATACCAATTCAATATGCACTTACCTATCCACGCCACATTTCTGCTACCTGGCAAGGGTTGGATTTAATCGAGATTGAATCCCTCACTTTTCAAAAGCCTGATGTAAACCGCTTTCCATGCATTGGTTTAGCCTACAGCGCGATGAAAAAAGGCGGTACAAATTCAGCCGTATTAAACGTTGCCAATGAACAAGCTGTTTATCGATTTTTAGATGGTGAAATTGGTTTTTTAGAAATCCCGGAAATAATTGAAAAGACATGTGAGAATCATGAATGGATCGAACAACCATCTTTGGAGGAATTACTTAGCTTGGAAAATTGGGCTAGTAATTTTGTAAAATCTTTTGAGAGTCGATATATTTAAAAAATGTTACATTTAAGCTAATATGAAATTGATTTTTTGAAATGACAACTTTAATTGCAACAATTGTTTTATTAGGTGTCCTGATTTTTATCCATGAACTGGGTCATTATCTAGCGGCACGTTCGATTGGCGTTCGAGTAGAACGTTTTTCAATTGGTTATCCACCGCGTCTCATGGCTTTTACTTCCATCAAAGATGGTTGGAAATTCCAGTTTTTTTTCTATCGAAAAAATGAAAAAGGGAAATTGGAATGGGGTCCAATTAAGACGACATTAATTACACGTTCCGGTAGAAAAGGAACCGGTACCGAATATTGTTTTGCTATTATTCCATTTGGTGGATATGTGAAAGTTGCTGGTATGATTGACGAAAGTATGGATGCAACTTATAAACACGAACCCTATGAATTGATGAGTAAACCAAAATGGCAACAAATTTGGTTTATGAGTGCTGGTGTTATTATGAATACACTTTTAGCCTTTGTTATCTTTACGGGGTTATCCTACTCTATTGGCAAACCGAATATTTCAAACACACCGGTGATTAATGAATTGGTGCCGGGGTTACCAGCTGATATTGCCGGGTTACAAGTAGGTGATAAAATTAAAATGGTAGGGGGAAAAAATATTTCAACTTGGGAAGAACTGACCCAAGAAATTCACCAAATGCCAAATCAGAAGATAGATCTAACTTATTTAAGAGATGAAACAACACAATCTATCTCGTTGGAAACGACCTTTCAAATAAATCCTGAGTCAGGAGATACGCTTGGTGTGATAGGAATTTATCCAAAGTATCAATACTATCCAGTCTCATTTATAGAAAGTATGAATATGGGTATTGGAGCTACTTCTAGAGGGTTTGGTATGCTTGTGTTATCTATACGAATGTTGGTATCTGGGCAAGCTTCAATAAAAGAACTAGGAGGACCAATTTTTATTGCACAATTGGCCGGTGAGACAGCAAAATTAGGATGGATTCCCTTTTTATCTCTGATGGCCCTTATTAGTTGTAACTTAGCATTTATAAACGTATTACCTATCCCGGGCCTGGATGGTGGCCACATTTTTATAACACTAATTGAAGGAATAATACGTCGACCACTTACCATGAAAATGCGTTTAGCCATTCAACAAGTTGGAATGGTTTTGTTATTGATGTTGATGATTACGGTAATAGTAAATGATGTAGGAAGATTATTTGGGAATTAATGCGTTTGTAGTGATTGTTGCTATTTAACTGACTTTCTTTAGCAAAAGCATCATGGATCCAAATTTCATTTTAATTTGAATTTTTACTGGTAGCCGCTTATCATCATCACTGATCCAAATTTGCATATCCCCTGCATTTTTGAATAAGTTTTTCCCATCACTAAATGGTCGAATCACCTTGCAAGAGAATGTTCCTAGCGGTGAGTTCACTGTCTCTTTTCCCGTCATTTGAAGATTATAATGAACGATTTTTCTACCTTCATATGATGAGAATGACATTACTTCATTTTCTTCGAGAAGAATAGTTCGAAGATAATAAAACATAGAAAAAGAATCTCGTGCTTTAAAATCAATTGCAACTTCTTTAGTTTCAGTTTTGGCAACAGATTTATCATAATCAAAAATTACATCTACCGAATTTTCATAATTACCTTCATTAATATCTTTTTTTAATCTGTGTGTAAAAAATTCTTTTGTATCCATCCAAATATCGATTTTATCTTTAATTGGAAATAATTGATTGGCTAACCCTTTTGTATTTGCAGAAAAAGAAACATGATATGCATCATTTCCGTTAATCTGTTCGATTCCAGTTACATAGAGTTCTGCTTGTCCAACGGGAATGAAATTAAATTCAGCAATATATTGTAAGGATTCACCAGCCTTGAATGGCACCTCCTTTGACCATGCAATGGATAAAAATAAGAATGTAATAAATATTTTTTTCAAGAACGAATAACTTTGAGTTTTGATTTTTCCAGTTTATATATAGTTGAGCCAATGGATTCTGGGAGTGGCCCATCATCAATCAATAAATCAAATTCTCCATTAAATTGCGAAAAAATTACATCTGGATTATTTAATGAAGTTTCTCCGGTTCTGTTTACTGATGTTGTTGTGATTGGGAATCCAAGTTTTTCACATAAGTTTGGTCCAAATGGGTGGGCAGGTATTCGAATACCTAAGGTATTTCCTTCGCCTAGAATTGAAGGATGAACAACGCCATCATTAACAGGTAAAATAATAGTTGTAGATCCTCGCAAATATTGTTTTACAATCTCCCAGTCTTCATATGTGATATCTGCCCAAGATAATACTGTGCTAGAATTTGGGGCAATAACACTTAAAGGAGTACTGCGCCCTTTAATTTTTCTTAATCGTTTTATGGCTATTTCATTGCGGGCATCTACCCCAAATCCATAAAGAGTATCCGTAGGGTAAACAATTACACCGCCATATAAAATCGCGTTTCCTGCTGCTTGAATTGCATTATCAGAACTGCATTTTATTCGGTCAGGTGTATTTTGGTTCATGCCTTTGATTTGGTTTTCCATTTACGATGAAACCAAAAATAATGATCTGGATATTCCCGCACCTTGGTTTCTAGCATTTTTGTGTATGCTTGCGTAATAGTTTCGATAGAAATATCGCCATTTAATTGAATAGATGAAAATGAAATAACAACTGTTCCATTTTTTTCTTTATGCGCCACAGAAAAAACCATAGGTGCACCTGTCCGCATATGAAATATAGCTGTTCCTTTAGGTGTTGAAGATTGTTGTCCAAAAAACTGGACAAATACACCTCGCTCTTTTGCATCTTGATCACTAGCTATGATTAACATATTATTTTCTTCAAATAACTTATACATATTATCGAGGGAAGATTTACGATAAATATGATTCATACCATAAGATTCGCGCATTTCTTTAAAAAATAAATCAGCACCTTGGTTCCCTTGTCGTTGAATAATTCCCCAAATTGGATATCCATTTACACCTAGCCAGGAACCTAATATCTCCCATAATCCAAAATGGCCTGTAACAATGATTACACCTTTTTTTTGTTCTGCAGCTTTGTCAAGAATGTGCTTGTTTTTAACGTGAAAATCGATAGAATTGTATGATTTTGGAAGAGAAAGAAATTCTAAAAAATTTGTAAAAAATAAACGGTAAGTACCTATTAAAACATTGTTGATCCATGTTTCACTGTTATTAGGAAATGCTGTTTTGATATTATTATATGCTAGTTTTTTTCGGATAGGTATGCAGTTAAAGGCGAATGCCCCCAATTGATTTGCAAATCGGGATCGAGCTATATTTGATAATTGCCGCATCCGACGGGAAATGACATGCAATAGACGATAAGTTAATTTGTCTTTGAGGGTCATAAATGGTTCTTGCCTCGCTAACCAATTGTAAAAGAAATTACTCTAAATTCATGTTACCATCATTGTTTTTATCGAAGATAACGGCTAAACTCAAAGGAATGAAGCAGCACATATTAACCACTCTTATTTTCCTTATTTCATTTGGGCAATCTCAAATTGTATACAAAGTACCTATTCATGATACGATCGATTTAGGTCTTCCCCCATTTATTGAACGCAGTATTGAAATGGCAGAAGAGGATAATGCAAAAGCAATTATTTTCGATATTGACACCTTTGGTGGTCGTTTAGATGCGGCAACCCAGATTAAAGATGCAATACTGAGCGCAAAAATTCCAACTATTGCTTTTATTAATCGGCGTGCTATTTCTGCCGGGGCTCTTATTTCACTATCATGCGAAAAAATATTTATGACTAGCGGTGCAACCATCGGTGCCGCAACTGCTGTTGATATGTCGGGGAAAAAGGGAAGTGAAAAAGTTATCAGTTATATGCGTGAAGAAATGGCCTCTACTGCTGAAAGTCGCAATCGTAATGTGGATATTGCTAAAGGAATGGTAGATGAAGAATTGTCTTTTACTCATTTAATCATTAATGGTGATTCGATCGAGGTTAAAGATTTAGAAGGACGTAAAGAAGGCAAACTTATTACTCTTACAACAGAATTGGCTTTAAAATACAATGTATCGGATGGAGTACAAGAAACATTAGAAGAATTACTTATAGTACTTGAACTTGAGGATGCTGAAATAAGAAATACCAATGAAAACTGGTCTGAAGCATTTGTTCGTTTTTTAACCAATCCAGTGGTAGCCTCACTACTTACTACTTTTGGATTCCTAGGCATTTTATTTGAACTGCAAAGTCCTGGTTGGGGAATCCCCGGTTCTGTGGGATTGGTCTGTTTGGCCCTTTCGTTAGGAGCCTCTTATATTGCGAAGCTCGCGACTATGACTGATATGCTGATCATTCTAGCTGGGGTGGGATTATTAATGGTTGAGATTATTATTATTCCAGGTTTTGGCATTGCAGGTATTGGGGGGATTGCACTCATTTTATGGGGTTTATATGAATTACTGTTACCTGATATACCTGTTGGTGCCGAATTTGAAGCCATGGCAATATGGGGTTTAACCATTGGTATAATTGGTGGAATCATTGGACTTGTTTTATTAGTCAAACTGATGACTAAAACGGTCTTTTGGCAAAAACTAACTTCCCCAGATGTTGAAAAAGCAGAAGAAGGATACAGTACTTCTGTAGGTTGGGAAAACCTAGTTCATACAGAAGGAGTTTCGCAAACAGATCTGCGTCCAGCGGGTTGGGTAACTATTGATGGCGAACGTATTTTTGTTGTGAGCGAAGGCGATTTTATTGAAAAGGATTCAAAAGTAAAAGTTCTATCGGTTGATGGCAACCGAGTAGTTGTTAGAAAACTGAACTTAGAGGAGTAAATCATGAGTGTTATTTCCATTATCACATTAGCTATGGTGCTAATATTTGTTTTTCTATTATTCTATTTTGTTCCCATTGGAATGTGGATTCAAGGAGTTGTAAGTCTGGGTATTGGTCGTATTACGATTATTGATTTGATCCGCATGCGGTTACGAAAAATATCTCCGCGTCTTATTGTAGATGGTGTAATTAATACCCATAAGGCAGGCCTGACACATTTGAAGACTGATTTGCTGGAAACGCATTATTTGGCTGGTGGGAATGTGGCGAATGTGGTCGTGGCTTTGATCGCGTCAGATAAAGCAAAAATTCATTTGACCTTTGAAACTGCAACAGCAATTGATTTGGCGGGTCGAGATGTAAAGACTGCGGTGGAAACCAGTGTTTATCCTAAGGTGATTGATGCCCCTAGAGATGGATACCTATCTGCGGTGGCAAAGGACGGTGTTGAACTGAAAGCACGGGCAAGAGTCACAGTCCGGACAAATATTCCAGGATTAGTTGGAGGAGCCACAGATGATACCATTATTGCTCGTGTTGGTGAAGGTATTGTAAGTGCTATTGGATCATCCATTAGTTATGGCAATGTGCTGGAGAATCCAGATAATATTTCCCGCGCAGTACTAGAAAAAGGATTAGATGCAGGGACAGCTTTTGAAATCCTATCTATCGATATTGCTGATCTGGATGTAGGAAAAAATGTCGGTGCACAGCTGCAGGCAGACCAAGCTGAAGCCGATTTACGAGTGGCGCAAGCCAAGGCAGAAACGCGGCGAGCCATGGCAGTAGCTGAAGAACAGGAAATGAAAGCGCGTACCCAGGAAATGCAGGCCAAAGTAGTGGAATCAGAAGCAGAGGTTCCCTTAGCAATGGCCCAAGCCTTTCGAGAAGGTAAATTAGGTGTATTTGATTATGTAAATATGCGAAATATCCAAGCTGATACATCCATGCGGGAATCTATTTCTGGTGGTTCTGATGAAGAATCAACCAAAGTTCCAAATCGGGATAACGATTAAATGGAAGGTATTGGCTATTGGATTTTTTTAGCGGTCTTGTATTTACTGTCATCGTTGATGAAAAAACGCCGGCAGCAAACAATCGGCCAGCAACAAGATAAAGAAGATCCAAATTCGACTGATGAAGTAAAACCAAACCCGTTTCAAGCCGAATTTCTTCAGGACCTATTTAGAGATATGAAGGATTTGGTGGAAGATCCAGAAGAAATTAGTGAAGAAGAAATCGAAAACATATATTTTGATGAAGAAGTGGAAGAAATCGAACCTGAAAAGGAAGTTGTGGTTGCTTCCGATGAAAACTCTCATGTTGTATTTGAAGATCTATCAGAACCGGAGCCAGAACCAATACATGAAGAATATAAATACTGGAAAAAACAGAAAGTTGAAATGTCCGCTTTTAGTTTATCATTCACTAGTATGAATGATTTGAAGCGTGCAATTGTATTAAAGGAAATTTTGGATAAACCACGGGCTCTACGCAGAGTAATTCACTAGATCATAATTTTATTACTTTAGGTCAGCTTTTTGATAAGAGACTCTATGTTTTTTTTCAATTTGGCTTCTGTTTCATCATTATGAATAACAAAATCAGCCATGTTTATTTTATCTACTTCTGGCCATTGGAATTCGATTCGTTTTAGAATTTCTTCCCGAGATAGTGTTTTTCTAGCTAATGCCCTCTCCATACGGTGTTGTAATTGGGCTGTAACCACAATCACGTAATCAAGGTGAGTATCATAACCAGATTCGTAAATCATAGCTGCGTCCACAATAAAAATATCGTGTTTCCCTTTATCTAGTATGCGATTAAAATCTTTGTCAATTAAATCAAAAATGTAAGGATGAACAACAAAATTTAAGCGTTGTTGATGGTCATCATCTTGGAATGCAACTCGAGCCAATTTTTTTTTATCTACCTGGCCCGATACATCAATAATATCCGTTCCGAATTCAGAAATTAATTCGTGCTGAACTGTTTCATCGGTTGTGATCAGGTTTTTTGCTTCTTTATCTGCATCTAAAATATATGCACCTAATGATTGGAAGTGCATACTAGCAGTGCTTTTCCCGCTACCTATTCCTCCTGTAAGTCCGATTTTTAACATTCTAAATCAAAACCTCTAATATCCGTTCCGTAATTTTAGAAATTTCACCAATACCGTTCACTTCTTTCAATAAATTTTTCGATCGATAATAATCCAAAAGTGGAGCCGTCTGCTCCCAATATACTTTTTGGCGTTGGCGTATAATATCCAGCGCATCGTCACTACGCCCGGATTCTAGGCTACGATTAATGAGTCGTTGGACCAATGCATCTTCATCAGCTGATAAACTGACTGTTGCTTTCAATGGATGAGATAACTTTTTCATGATTTTTTCCAGTCCTTCCGCTTGCGGAATGGTACGCGGGAATCCATCTAGTAAGTATCCTTTTTGTGCATCGTTAATTCTCAGCCGATTATCCATTATATCCAATAAAACATTATCAGGAACGAGTTTGCCATTATCAATAAATGATTTGGCTTGATTACCAACATTCGATTGTACTGCTATTTCAGTGCGAAGAATCTCACCTGTTGAAAGGTGAATAATATCAAAACGATCACAAATACGTTTTGCCTGTGTTCCTTTACCGACACCAGGAGGACCTAAAAATATGAGGTGCATAAATCCGTAAAACTTTTGTTTAAATTAATATTCCTGCTAAAGTGGCCGTTATCCAGGAAGCCAACGCACCTCCGAACATAGCCTTAAGCCCTAATTTAGCCAAATCTTTTCGCCTTTCCGGCGCAATACCTCCAATACCCCCAAGCTGAATACCCACTGAAGCAAAATTGGCAAACCCACATAAAGCATAACTAGCGATGATAGCGGTTCGATCCGAAATAGAGTTTGTGGCACGTAATTCTGCAAGATCACCATAAGCAATAAGTTCAGTTAATACTAGTTTTTCACCCATGAGGGTTCCCATAATACCGGCTTCATGCCATGGGATACCCATCACCCATGCTAGTGGACTGAATATCCATCCTAGAATTTGCTGAAGACTAAGATCCATTACCCCAAGAATAGCATTGACTAATGCAATCATGGCCACAAAAGCAATCAGCATTGCACCTACATTTGCTGCCAATTTCATTCCATCTGTAGCACCTCGAGAAAGTGCTTCCATCACATTATCATCTTTTTTTTCTAGCTCAATTTTCAAATCACCCATTGTATCCGATGATTCTGTCTCTGGATAAATGATTTTTGCAATTACAAGAGCAGCTGGTGCACTCATAATTGACGCTGCCATCAAGTGACCGGCAATCCCAGGGATATCTGCCAGTATTTTCACATACATAGCCATGACGCCCCCAGCCACGGTTGCGAAACCACCAACCATCACTGCCATTAATTCTGATTTTGTCATTTTTGACACAAAAGGCCGTACCATAAGCGGTGCTTCTGTTTGGCCCACAAAAATATTTGCAGAAACACTCAGTGTTTCTGAACCACTGGTTCTCATTGTTTTCTGCATGGCACGAGCAACCCATTTCACAATGAATTGTATAATACCAAAATGGTAAAGTATTGCGATCAAGGAAGAAAAGAATATCAAGGTTGGTAGGATCCGAAAAGCAAAATTCATCAATGGAGCTTCTACAATACCTGCGCCGAATGATTTAAATAGAAAATCACTTCCTGCATCAGAAAAACTGAGTATTTTTTTAATTGCTGTATCAATAGCTCCAAAAAATGGCTGACCGATAGGGGTTTTCAAAATAAAAATGGCAAATATAAATTGCAAACCAAGACCCCAAATGACCAACCTCCAGGGAATTGATTTGCGGTTGTTAGACATTGCAAATGCAATTGCCAATAAAACCAGAATTCCTAAAATACCAATGAACCGTTCCATTTATTTCTTAGGTACCTCAAAACAATTTCTGCATCGTGCTTCATATATGTCCGTCTCTCCGATAACCACTTGCTCAGAATCTTGAGTTAATCTTTGACTGTATGATGCAGGATTACCGCATTGCATACAAATCGCAGTTAATTTATCTAGATAATCAGCTTCACACATTAGGGCAGGAACGGGACCGAATGGTTTACCAAGGTAATCAGTATCTAATCCGGCAACAACAACGCGTTTGTTATTATTTGCTAATGATTTACAAACCTTGACAATGCCATTATCAAAGAATTGTGCTTCATCAATACCAATCACATCCATCTTGGATGATTCATCAAGAATTTCTTTTGAGTGTTTAACCAGTTTTGATGCCAGTTTGGATTGATTATGGGAAACCACATGATTAGAACTGTAGCGATCGTCAATTTGTGGTTTAAAAATAATGGTATTCATTTTAGCAATTTCAGCGCGCCGAATTCGCCGTATTAATTCTTCTGTTTTTCCGCTGAACATACTACCGCAAATCATCTCAATCCACCCGGAGTTAATTGGTGTAAGTGTCATTTATAATAAATAGTAAGCACAATCTGTGCTGAAATTTCTATCGTTTATGATAATATTGCGTTTATTTTGGTTCTGAGGAGGTCAATAGCCACCTTATTTTGTCCCCCTTCGGGGATGATAATATCGGAAAAATATTTAGATGGCTCAACAAATTGTTGATGCATTGGTCGAACAGTTTTCAAATACTGATCTATGACCGATTGAACAGTTCGATCACGTTCTTCCACATCGCGAGAAACACGTCGAATAAAACGGATATCATCGGGGGTATCCACAAATATTTTAATATCCATGAGCTCCCTAAGTACAGGATAGTGTAAAGTTAATATGCCCTCAACTACAACGACATGGTGAGGATTCACTTTGCGTGTTTGCGTTTTTCTAGTATGGTTGGCAAAATCATAAACAGGCATATCTATTGACTGCCCTTTCATTAGACTGATCAGCTGTTTGTTAAAAAGTTCAATATCGATTGCATCAGGGTGGTCAAAATTTTGCTGGTGTCGTTCTTTCAATGGGAGATCTGAAATATCGCAATAATATGCATCTTGTTCGATGACAACAACTTCACCTTCGCCATATTCTTCTAATAAATTTTTTGCAATTGCTGTCTTGCCGGAGCCAGTACCGCCACCAATACCGATTAATATTGGAGATATGCTCATATTAATTGAGATTCATCAAATGGGTTAGGTAATAACGCTGAACTTGTGGTTTCTTCAATAAGTCCGCTGGTATCACATATATAAATGGGAATATCACCACATATTTCCCAAATTACCTGTCGACAGGCACCGCAGGGAAAACCGCCATTTTCAGTTGCCACAGCTAACCCTTTAAATTGAGAATAACCTTCTGCGGTAGCAGTAAATAAAGCTGTTCTTTCAGCACAATTCGATAAAGGATAACTGGCGTTTTCTACGTTACATCCACCGATAATTTTATTTTCGATTGTTTCTACAGCAGCCCCAACTCTGTATTTAGAGTAGGGCGACCTGGCTTTATCCATCATTTGGATCGCTGTTTGAATTATTGGAGTCATTTTTTTATTGTATTAAACCATTTAATCGAGTTGATCATACAATCGGCAACAGCACCTCCATGATCACCGGGATAAGTTGATGTTTGTATATTACTAGCACCATCGGCAATTAAAGCATTGTTACCCAATTCCATCTGAGAATAAAATACAGTGATATCATCTTCACCATGCATAAAGTGAATCGGCGCCTTAGGTACCCATCCATCATAAATGAAACTATTTTTCTTTAAATAATTTTTGAATTCAATTTCGCCGTTACCAAGAAAATCGCTTAAAAAACTTGGATCAAGTAAAATGGACATGGTATCATTCAGCGCGCTATTAATTTGACCACCAGAATAATTCCCATCATACATTGTCATAATTGCTTCCCTAAACTGAGGTTTAACCCAACGGTTAAGGGATTCATAATCTCCAGTACCAAGCATATAACCCCACAGTGCAAAACCTAAGTAATAAGGCTGTTTATATATACCATCAGTAAATATTCTGGTTGCCATTTCAGGTAGGGAGTATGGACCAGCCAAGGGGGCGTTGGCTGTTACTGTAAATTCATCGGAGTATTCTTCTTCTAAAATTTGATGAAATGCCATTGTGCCATATCCCCCTGCAGAATATCCTGTTGTAAATAGTTGATCGTTTAATTCAATACCATTTTCACATGCAAATTCCTTTGAAGCGCGAAGGAGATCAATACCTGATATTGCGCTTAACCGTTTATTAACAAAAGGTGCCTGTGTTTCTGATATACCAAATCCAATACCATCGGCATATATAGCAAAATAACCTTGCATAGAACCAAGTAAACTCTGGGGTGAAACATTTGGCCTTACAGAGGCAACAGCATCTCGTTCTGTAATTGTATAGTGAGAAATTTTTAATGTAGGTAATGCCCTTTTCTCTTCAAGTTGTGGTACATATACTGCCCCTGAAAGTTCAGTTGGTTTACCATCAACCCCAATGGATTCATAAATAATTTTATACACTTTTACGGGGTTTTGGATGTCAAAGACATTAGGGTCAAACCCGTAAATATTCTTAATTACTATCTCAAATGCTTCTTTGTTAAACTCAACTATTTGATCGTATGATACTAAATTCCCACGACCACTATAAATATCACAATTAACATCTGAGTTATTATCCTCTGAGTCATTGTCCTCACATGAAATACAAAAAGCAAGAAAAATAGCAAATATCAATCGAGTATTATGATAATTCAATTCCATGGTTCTCAGTACTTACATTGATTTAATCTGGATGAGTTTAAATGCTTGGTTTAGAATAATACCAGCAATAAATCCACCTATATGAGCAAACCAGGCTACGCCACCAGTAGTATCCAGACCAAGAGTACCCATCCCATTTGTTAACTGGTTAAAAAACCAGAAACCCAAGACAATATTCGCTGGTACACGAATAGTGGTGAAAAAAATTAGGATAAAGATAAATACGTGAACCCTGGCCCGGGGGAATCGAATCATATATAATCCTAAGACCCCAGCAATTGCTCCAGAAGCACCTACCATAGGAATTTCAGAGCCAGGATTCATGAGGACCTGACATAGGGCTGCTGCCACACCACACAGTAAATAAAAAAGGGCATATTTGACATGCCCAAGTGTGCTTTCAACATTGTCACCGAAGATCCATAGAAACCACATATTCCCAAGGATGTGGGCGATCCCCCCATGAAGGAACATAGAAGTAAACATTGTAATTATAGAAAAATCAGCTGGGATAAGCCCAAATGCATAAATGAAGATACCAGCGGCTTCCGGATCAGAAAATTCCATCCCAAATTGATATAAAAATATGAATATATTAAAAGCGATAAGGCTATAGGTCACATAAGGAATCAAAACCCGTGGATTGTCATCTTTGTAAGGGAAAAACATCAGTATACTTTGAATTCAATGTTTTCACTGGATTCATTCCCGGCCCGATCCCGCACTTTAAATTGAATTGTATGGGTTCCAATTGCTAGGGGTTCCTCAAGCTCATATGAAATGATTTTGGATTTGGGCTGGTAAGCAAATATCAAGGGCTGGTTATCAAGAATAAAATTAAAAGATGATTCCGCGGCCTCAATTCCGGACAGATCATCTTGAATTCTGATTTGAAATTGATTTAATTCCAAAGAAGGATAATTTCC
>CAYXUK010000027.1:0-17756 GCA_964468295.1 uncultured bacterium
GGTAAGGTAGGTGTGGCTATTTGCTATGACCGTCATTTCCCGGAGTTTACTCGGGCATTAGGTGTGAATGGTGCCGAAATAGTAGTTATACCCCAGGCCGGCACGGTAGGCGAATGGCCAGATGGACTGTATGAAGCAGAACTCCAAGTGGCATCCTTTCACAATGGATACTTTTGTGCTTTGGCCAATAGAGTAGGTGTTGAGGATCAAATGGAGTTTGCAGGTGAATCCTTTATAACCGACCCTGATGGAAAAGTAATCGCTCAATCTCCTACCGGAGAAGATCATATTTTAATTGCTGATATTGATTTAACCAAAGTGGCAGAATCCCATGCACGAAAAATGTTTTTCAGGGATCGTCGTCCCGATATTTATCCACTTAATGAAAAATCCTAAATATGCGTAAACATCCACGATTGTATACTTTCCGGCGCTGACCCTGGGCTATTCGCGCCAGGATGGCGCTGGCACATACTGGAATCTCAGTTGAATTACGGGAAATATTGCTATCAGAGCGTCCTGATGAACTCTATGCTATTTCATCTAAGGGGACCGTTCCTGTTCTTGAGTTAGAGGATGGGCAGGTCATTGATGAAAGTTTTGATATTATAATGTGGGCTTTAGATCAAACCAATACCGATTGGATGGAGATCAATCCAGATCAGCAATTAAAAATGATCCATGCTAATGATCATGAGTTCAAACCTTGGTTGGATAAATATAAATATCATGAACGGCATCCAGAGCACACCAAAGAATATTATCAAGAAAAGTGCGATGCATTTTTATCTAACTATAATGAAATCTTAAAGATGAAACCATATCTCATTGGGGAAAAAATTCAACTTATCGATGTGGCCGTTTTTCCATTTGTTCGACAATTTGCTTTTGTGGATTCACGTTATTTTGAAGAAAATTATTCTCAACTTAATCTTTGGCTTCAAAAATGGAAAAACTCAAAGTTATTCAACTCTATCATGGATAAATATGTCCAGTGGGGACCGGATCATGATCCTATGATCGTTTCATTTACTTCCTGAATTCATATGAATCCCATGCGATGAAAAAAGAAGTTTTATATAATAAAAAGAGCCGCGAACTCCTTTTAAAAGAATTAGAGCAAGAGCCATTCGAACGAATCACCTGTTCTTTTTACCGCTATATGTCTATAGAAAATCCCGAATCACTTCGGGATGAATTATACCGAGACTGGAATGACTTTCAAATCTTTGGCAGAATTTATATAGCAGCGGAAGGCATCAATGCTCAGTTGAGTTGTCCTGAGCATCATTGGGAAACGTTTAAAAAGAATATGGATTCAAACACTGCATTTTTGAAAATGCCATTGAAGATCGCCCTACAGCCAGGGGAATCATTTTATAAACTGACCATCAAGGTGAAAAATGAAATTGTTGCCTATGGCTTAGAAAAAAATGAATATGATATGCAGCATGTGGGCCGCCATCTCAACGCAACTCAGTTTAATCAGGCTATGGAAGACCGAAATACGGTAGTGGTGGATATGCGCAATTATTATGAAAGTGAAGTTGGACGGTTCACCAATGCAATTATTCCCGATGTTGATACATCCAGGGAACTGCTGCCTGAAGTCAAACAGTTACTTCATGGCAAAGAGGATAGTAAAGTGCTACTTTATTGTACCGGTGGTATACGCTGTGAAAAGGCCAGTGCATATTTAGTTTATCATGGTTTTCAAGATGTCAATCAGCTAGGTGGCGGTATTATTCAATATGCTCATGATGTGAAAGCAATAGGCCTTGAATCAAAATTTATTGGCAAGAATTTTGTCTTTGATGCCAGGATGGGTGAACGAATTACAGATGATATAATCGGTACCTGCCATCAATGTGGAAAGCCGGCAGATACCCATCTGGATTGTGGGAATGATGCCTGTCATATTTTATTTATTCAGTGTGATAAATGTAACGAAAAATATACCGGTTGCTGTACTGTTGAGTGTCAGAAATTTGCCAGTTTGCCAGTGGAAAAGCAGCGCCTGCTTAGAAAGGATCCTGAAAAAGTAGTATCAAAAGCACGTTATTCCAGCCGTATTAAACCACGACTAAATGATTTAAACTATTCATAGTGTGTGTACCAGAATGGTTGACGGTAATACTGTCGAATCGGCCTGCCAACAATTGCAGTATAGACCCAGCCAGCTAGCCAGAAAGCGATCATTACCGGAAGTATAATATTAATCAGTATCGAGAATAAGCCGATGACAAACACCAACATAAACGGCATGATTGCTGCCATGCTGATATAAGGGTGATTTAACATGAATTTTTGAAGTTTTTCCATTTTTATCCTATTTTTAATTATTCATACAGCAAAAACTGTGCTAGCATGATTATTTTGCCAAATTAAAATCTTACTATGACGTTATGACATGGAAATGGTTACCATCCATAATTTTTTGTCATTTTAGTAACTAACTTTATTTAAACACACGTTCTATTGATCGATGGAAAGAGATAATAAAAATCATTCATTATATTAACAGTACAATTTAGTTTCCCCTCCCGCTTACCTATTTAGATTTAAGGAGGTTGAATATGAAAATAATTTCTGTGGGTAGTATACTGCCGGTTTTTTTTATTATCAGTTGTAACCAGGCGCCGGCTGTAGATGCTGCTGATCCTAAAATGGATTTAGTCAGTACGTTTGATATAGCTTTGGATCGAGAGACTCAAACAAATTTAGAAGCTCAGTTTGATGCAGTCCTCAATCCACAGAACCTGGATGATTGGATGAAACACATGTCATCCAAACCGCATCATGTGGGTTCTCCCTGGAGTAAGCAAAATGCGGAATTTATCGCTGAAAAATTTGAATCATGGGGATTTGAAACAGAAATTGAAACTTTTGATGTATTAATGCCATTTCCAAAAATCCGTAAACTGGAAATGGTCGGACCCAATAAAGTCTCCTTACAATTAAAAGAGCCAGCCTTAGATGAGGATGCCACTTCCGGTATTACGAAAGACCTGCTACCAGGCTTTAATGCTTTTTCTGCTGATGGAGATGTAACTGCGGAATTAGTATATGTCAATTATGGTATTCCTGCTGATTATGAAGAATTGGAACGTCTTGGGATTGAAGTGGAGGGGAAAATTATTCTTGCTAGATATGGCGGATCATGGCGAGGAATTAAACCTAAGGTTGCCCATGAAAAAGGTGCCATTGGATGTATTCTTTATTCCGATCCCAAAGATGACGGATATTTCCAGGGGGATGTTTATCCCAAAGGTCCATACAGAATGGAGCACGGCTTGCAACGAGGTTCTGTGTTGGATATGCCTATGTACCCCGGCGATCCTCTCACACCTGGATATGGCGCTAAGCCAGATGTAAAACGGCTTGCCATTGAAGATGCACCTACAATTATGAAAATTCCGGTTATGCCTATTTCTTATGCTGATGCATTACCGCTGCTTGAAGCGTTGGAAGGTCCGGTGGCTCCAGCCTCATGGCGTGGTGCATTGCCCGTTACTTACCATATTGGTCCGGGACCGGCTAAGGTGCACCTGCAGCTCGAATTTGATTGGTCTCCTTTACGCAGGGCTTACAATCCAGTGGCAAAGTTGAAAGGGTCAGTTTATCCTGATGAATGGATCATGCGTGGGAACCATCATGATGGTTGGGCACAGGGTGCGGCGGACCCGATTAGCGGTATGGTTTCACTAATGGAAGAAGCTCGGGCAATCAGCGAATTGGTAAAAACCGGATGGCAACCCAAACGTACACTGGTGTACGCTGGCTGGGATGCAGAAGAACCAGGCCTCCTCGGTTCAACAGAATGGGTGGAATATCACCTTGATGAAATTCAGGAAAAAATGGTAGTGTACATTAATACGGATGGGACAGGTGTTGGATTTATGGGTGTTGGCGGATCTCACTCTTTAGAAAAATTTGTGAATGAAGTAGCAAGTGAAGTGATAGATCCGGTTCAAGATGTAACTCTGAAGAAACGGATACGGTCACGGCTGCGGATTAGCGGAAACAAGGATGCGGAACGGGATGATCTGCGAATTTATCCACTGGGTTCTGGATCAGATTACACAGCCTTTATTCATCATGCCGGTGTTCCTGCATTAAACATTGGATTCGGCGGTGAAAGCGGTGGTGGTTCCTATCATTCGATGTTTGACTCTTATGATCATTATAAACGGTTCAGTGATGGTGATTATATTTATGGTACTACGTTAGCAAAAGTAAACGGTCGAATGGTATTACGGCTTTCAGAAGCGGATATTTTACCCTTTCGGTTCATGAATATGGCTGAAAATATTGGCACTTTTATTGAAAGCAATAAAAAACTGGCAAAAACGGTGGCTGAAAAAACCAAACGCCGGAATCGTCTGCTAAATGAAAAGGCTTTTACAATCTCAGCCAATCCAAAAAAGACTTTTTTGCCCCCTAAACGGTTGGATGATGTGCCGGAATTTGATTTTACACCTCTTGAGGCAGCTCACCAGCGATTAAAAACCAGTGCTATGAATTATGAAAAGGCATTATCCAGTATGAAAAAAGGTTCCATGTCGGCAGAAATGAAAATTCAGGTGAATCGCCTTTTAAAAGATGTTGAGCAGAGCATGACGCGAAAGGAAGGACTGCCCCGCCGGAATTGGTTTAGAAATATGATATATGCGCCTGGTTATTATACGGGGTATGGTGTAAAGACCCTGCCGGGCATTCGGGAAGGGCTGGAAGAACGAAAATGGGATGAAACCCATTTATTTATTGGCGAAGTAACTAAAGCATTGGATCGTGCTTCTGCTAAGATTAATGCGGCAACTGAGATACTGAAAGCGGGATAAATGGTCAAAAAAATCATGCTAGCGTTATTGGTGGGACTGATCCTTTTATCCGTTATCTCTGCCGAAGAAACGAAGTCAGTTAGGGCCACCCGCAAGTGGGTTAAGCAAAACGCACATGCAATATTACAGGATTTTACTCATCTTTTATCGATGCCTAATGTGGCATCGAATCGCAAAGATATTCGGAATAACGCGGAGTATATCAGCAATCTGTTTCAAAAACGCGGATTTGATATGCAACTATTGGAGTTAGAAGGAGCGAACCCCATTGTTTATGGTGAATACAAAGTGCCTGGCGCAATAAGGACATTATGCTTTTATGTTCATTATGACGGACAACCGGTCGATCCAACGAAGTGGGCCCATGGACCCTTTACGCCAGTGCTGTACAGTGGTGCTATGGATGGAGGAGGTAAGCAAATTGCATTGCCCGATAGAGGGGATAAAATTGATCCTGAATGGCGAATTTATGGTCGCTCATCAGGAGATGATAAAGCACCAATCATTACTATTTTAAATGCGGTGGATGCTCTCCAATCATCCAAAATTGGTTTTACTTCCAATATTAAATTATTTTTTGAAGGTGAAGAAGAAGCGGGATCAACCAATCTAAAGGCGCACCTATTAAGGCATAAAGATCTTTTGGATGATATTGATATCTGGCTATTCTGCGATGGCCCCGTACATCAAAGCCGTCGGCCCCAACTCGTATTTGGTGTTCGGGGTGTCACTGGCATGGAAGTCACTGTCTACGGAGCCTCGCGCGCACTACACAGTGGGCATTATGGAAATTGGGCGCCAGTCCCGGGTCAAATGTTGGCACGTTTAATCGCCTCTATGAAGAATGAAGACGGTAAAGTATTAATTGAAAACTTCTATGATACGGTGGAACCCCTATCTGAATTTGAGCGTCTGGAGTTGGCCAAAATTCCCAATGTGGATATGCAATTAAAAAACGAATTGGGCCTTGTTTATACTGAAGGTGGGGGGCGGACTATTAATGAGCGTCTCTTGCTCCCTTCATTAACAATCAAGGGACTGGCAAGTGGCAATGTGGGTAAAAAAGCCCGTAATGTGATTCCCAATACAGCCACCACAGCCATTGGCGTTCGACTCGTGAAAGGTAATGATCCTGAAGATATGCTTGATAAGGTTGAAAGCCATATTCAAAAACAAGGATATCATATTGTTTATAATGAACCGGATATGGAAACCCGTTTAAAGTATAAGAAAATTGCTAAAGTGGAGCGTCGAGGCAGCGGCTATATCGCTTCTAGGACTTCTATGCAAGAAATCCATGCAAAAGCCATCATTAATGCGGTGCGAACCTTTGTGGGGGATGAATTAATTCTCATGCCGGCTCTTGGTGGCTCTCTGCCTCTATATTTATTTACAGATATGCTAAAGAAACCAGCTATCATTGTGCCCGTGGCCAACCATGATAATAATCAGCACGCAGCCAATGAAAATCTGCGTATTGCAAACCTGTGGTATGGTATAGACCTGATGGGTGTGATTATGACAATGCCCCGTTAAAAGGAGAGAATTATGCAACAACAAAAATACTGGATCTGTTTTGTATTACTATTTTCATTAATTTTTTCTCAACCGACTGCTAAACCCATAATCTATGGAAAGCATTGGGTTGCCATTACAGGTAAACCGCTTGGCGCTACTGCTGGGGCTACCATTTTTTCAGATGGGGGGAATGCAGTTGATGCCGCATGTGCTATGTTAGCAGCCACATGCACAATGTATGATGTGCTAAGTTGGGGTGGTGAAACTCAAGCATTGGTTTATAATCCAAAAACGAAAAAAGTCATCGGTATTAATGCCCTTGGTGTAGCCCCTACAGGCGCAACACCAGAATACTATATTGAAAAAGGTCACACGTACCCGCCACAATATGGCCCGCTAGCAGCTGTCACACCAGGGACACCTGGTGGACTAATGACCATGTTAGCAGAATTTGGCAGTATGAGTTTGAAAGAAGTCTTAGCTCCCGCCATGGAAATGGCGAAAGGTTATCCGATCGAAGCTCAAGCTGCTAATGGCATTGAACGCCAGAAAGACCAGATCGCTAAATGGCCCTATTCGAAAAGATTATTTTTGGTCCATGATGGTGATCGTCAGGCTCCTTATCCAGGTGAAATTTTTGTCCAAGAAGATTTATATAATACACTTCAGAAACTGATCGATACGGAAGCCGAAGCGCTGGCCAGTGGGGCCACACGCAAGGAAGCCATCTATGCTGCAAATAACCGGTTTTATCATGGAGATATTGCAGAAGAAATTGCCCGCGCAACGCAAGAACAAGGCGGACTGATCACCAAAGAAGACCTGGCGAATTGGGAAGTTTATCTGGAAGAACCGGTTAAGACTAATTACAAAGGAATTGACGTTTATAAACTGACACACTGGGTTCAGGGACCGGTGATGCTTCAATCTCTTAACATGCTGGAAAATTTTGATCTGGAGTCAATGGGCTATAATTCTGCACGCTATATACATACTCTTTACCAGGTAATGAATCTGGCCTTTGCGGATCGCGATTTTTATTATGGCGATCCATACTTCCCGCCCAAAGAACCGATAAACGGATTGCTTTCGAAGCGCTATGCTAAAGCCAGAATTAAGGAAATTAACTGGGTAAAAAATGATTCAACGGCCAAACCCGGCAATCCATATAAATTTCAGGTCGGGCCCAATAATCCGTTCCTAGATCACTTAGAAAAATGGGGGCAAAAAAAGCAGCGATTGAATCCAGATGATGGAAATCAGGATTTTGCTGATTTGGAAGCGGAATTTAATTTAGGTACCACTACTATACAGGCAGCTGACGAGGATGGTTGGGTGGTTTCAATTACACCAAGCGGTGGGTGGATTCCTGCTGTAATAGCTGGAGAAACTGGAGTAGGATTAAGTCAGCGTGCCCAAAGCTTTGTTTTGTACGAAGATGAAAATCCATACAATTTGATCGCTCCTGGGAAAAGGCCAAGAGCTACTTTAACACCGGCTATGGCTATTAAAGATGGCAAGCCTTATCTATCTTTTGCGGTTCAGGGAGGAGATACTCAAGATCAAAACTTGCTACAATTTTTCCTGAATATAGTTGAATTCAATATGAATGTTCAGGAGGCAGCGGAAGCAGCCAATATAAACAGCTATCAAATGTATAGTTCATTTGGAACGCACAGCAAAGAAGCAGGGCGTATTGTAGTTCATGAGGATACCCCGCCATGGGTGAAGAAAAAATTAAGAGAATTGGAATATAATGTAGTGACGAGATCATTGACATCTGGACCGATCAATGCCATTTGGTTTGATTGGAAGCACGGTACTATGTGGGGTGGTTCATCCAATTATGGGGAAGATTACGGCATTGGCTGGTAACCAATGGACACTCTACCAGATTGATGCCTTCGCAGATAAGGTATTTTCCGGAAATCCTGCTGCAGTTCTTCCTTTGGAGAAGTGGTTGCCAGAGGATACCATGCAAGACATTGCTATGGAAAACAATCTCTCTGAGACTGCTTTTGTAGTAAAAGAAGGAGAACGCTTTGCCATCCGCTGGTTTACACCAACAGCTGAAGTGGATCTTTGCGGCCATGCGACACTAGCCACCGCTTTTGTCATATTTCGATATCTCGAACCTAATAAACAAGAAATTGAATTTGATTCCCGTTCAGGTCCATTATTTGTCACTAAAAAGGGAGGTGAAATAAGGATGGATTTCCCCAAAGACCCTCCCCAACCCATATCAAAGCAGAAAGAGGAAATCGATGAGGCACTCAGCGCAAGTACTGTGGCTGTGATGAAGGGAAAAGATGATATTCTGGCGATTATGGCTACACAATCAGAGGTAGAAGGGATAAGTCCTGATTTTGGGCTTGTGTCTAAACTTAATTGCCGGGGATTGATTGTTTCGGCTACAGGGGAAAACTATGATTTTGTTTCTCGTTGTTTTTACCCGAACTATGGAGTGAATGAAGATCCTGTCACTGGTTCCGCTCATTGCCTCTTAGCGCCATATTGGTCAGAAGTATTGGATAAAAAAATATTAACGGCTCGGCAGCTATCTCGGCGGGGTGGCAGCCTCACCTGCAAAGTGGAAGAAAATCGGGTTTATCTTTCTGGAACTTGTTTACCGTACATGATAGGGGAAATTACCCTGCCATGAAACAGATCTTGCTATGGCTGATTGCGGCGGTCTTTATAGTTTTTGCCGTGGTTAATTTTGATGATCCGGACTGGTTTATATGGGTACCAACATATATTGCTATTGGATTACTGCCGTTATTGCCTGTTGGAATTTTAATAAATTCGCATCTGAAAATTATAGCGATTGTGATCTTGATTTTAGGGATCCTAGTGGCACTTGGCTTTTTGAATACCATTATGCCCCGGCAAATGGATAACCGCATGGTGAATATGTGGGAATATCAGCGGGAAGGTGTGGGCCTATTATTGGGAGCTATTTGGCTCTGGTTTGGCCGCAAACTAAAATAATCCGAATTTATATAAACAATTCTTAATTTAAATTACATCGATTTTTCAAATGACAGAGGCTGGTATGAAAAACATATTATTAATTGTTACCATTATGATAATCTCCTGCACAGAAACTTCATTGCTACCTGACGCAACAAAGAAACCGCATGAAATAACAGTCCATGGAGATACTCGAGTGGACAGCTATTATTGGATGCGACTTACCGATAAACAGAAATCTGCGAAAGAATTTGATTCTCAAACAAGCGAAGTTGTGGATTACATCGCAGCGGAAAATGAGTATACGCAGTCCAGTTTGAACCACACCAAAAAATTTCAAGATAAACTGTTTGAAGAAATTGTGGGCCGTATCAAAAAGGACGATGTTTCTGTGCCCTACCTGGATAACGGTTACTACTATTATACTCGTTATGAAAAGGGAAAAGAATACGCCATCCGTTGCAGGAAAAAAGGCTCTTTGGAATCACCGGAAGAAATTATTTTGGATGAAAATAAACTCGCGGAAGGATATGATTATTTCGCTGTGAGTGGCATGAACGTAAGCCCTGATAATGAATGGTTGGCTTTTGGGGTAGATACACTGAGCCGACGCTTTTATGAGGTCCATTTTAAAAATTTGAAAAGTGGCGATATATTAAAACAGACGATCCCTAATACGACTGGTAGGGTAGCTTGGGCAAGTGACAATCAGACAATATTTTATACATCCAAAAACGAGGTTACCTTATTATCAGAAAAAATTTACCGCCACAAAATGGGTTCTGATTTTCGTAATGATGAACTGGTTTATACCGAAAATGATGAAACCTATTATATAGGTGTTTCCAGATCTAAATCCGGTGAATACATTATTATCTATAACAGCAGCACACTGGTAAGCGATTACCATATACTCAGGTCTGATGATCCAGATGGAAAATTCAAAAACTTTACTCCCCGTGGAACAGCGCATGAATATAGTATCGATCACTACCAGAATAAGTTTTATATCGTTACCAATTGGAATGCCAAAAACAACAGCCTAATGGAAACTGACGAGAATGCTACTGACATTTCCCAATGGAAAGAGGTCATTGCACATCGTGATGATGTGCATCTATTAGGGTTGGAAATTTTTAAAGATCACTTGGTCATTAATGAGCGTAAGGATGGTCTGCGAGGATTAAGAATTATCAATCAGAAAACAGGGGATGATTTGGATATTGATTTTAAAGAAGAAACCTATACGGCACGCATCTCCGTGAATGAAGAATTCAACACCAATATCCTTCGCTATAGCTATACATCTATGGTGACACCTTCTGCTACCTACGACTATAATATGGATACGGGTGAAAAAACACTTATGAAACAGCAAGAAATTGTGGGCGGTTATGATCCAAAAGCCTACCATTCGGAACGGCTTTACGCCACCGCCCGGGATGGAAAGCGGATCCCGATCTCATTGGTCTATCGAAAGGATATGAAATCCGATTCACCTCAGAGCCTACTGTTGTATGCCTATGGCTCTTATGGGTCCACCCGGGATCCGAGTTTTGGTTCTTCGCGATTGAGTATTTTAGACCGTGGATTCATTTATGCTATTGCCCATGTGCGGGGCGGCCAGATTTACGGCCGTCAATCTTATGATGATGGCAAAATGTTAAATAAGAAAAACACCTTTACGGATTTTGTCGATGCAGGAATACATCTAGTAAATAATAGATATACTGATTCCAAGCAGATGTTTTGTGAGGGAGGCAGTGCAGGTGGTTTGCTTATCGGTGCGGCGGTGAATTTGGCACCTGAATTATGGCGGGGAGCCATTGCCGCTGTTCCTTTTGTAGATGTAGTGACCACCATGCTGGATCCCAGTATACCCCTGACTTCCAATGAGTGGGATGAATGGGGCGACCCCCGAATAAAAAAATATTATGATTACATGCTTTCCTATTCACCCTATGACCAGTTAAGAGACAGTGCATACCCCAATATGCTGGTTACATCAGGTTTTTTTGATTCCCAGGTCCAGTACTGGGAGCCGCTGAAATATGTAGCTAAACTAAGAGACCACTGGCAGGGGGAGAATAAATTATATCTGCACATGAATATGGATGCGGGTCATGGTGGTAAGTCTGGACGTTTTCGCCGATATCGGGAAGTGGCACTTGAATATGCATTTATGCTGGATTTAGTTGGGGTTCACAAATAACATTGGTTGATTTGCTTAATATCCGTTTTTTAGTGTAATATTGAGTGTGATGAAGCAGAAATCCATTTTTATCATACTGAGTTTGGTCTTTTCCTTGGCCATTCAGGGTTGTTACACCCAACTGGCCTGGTTCTATCCTTCACCGGAAGAAGAAGAGGAAATCTTTGAGCCTTATTCCCGTGCAGGAAATCGGCCAAACCTAAATTTGTATGCCCAGGAGACTGGCTCTACCGCGCCACTTTCCTATTCCATGATGCACAACCGTTTTAACCCCCTTTACTCATCTTATTATGGTTATTCCAGTTTCTATAACCCATACAATTTTTATGGTGGTTATGGTAACGGATACGGGATGGGCTATTATGATTATGGATACGGTTATAGCCTGGGTGGTTATAACATGGTTATCCCTGACATATCTGAAAATAATATCCGAAAGTTTACTAAAAGCCGAGATCGAAATAACGGTACAAACTTAAATACAGTTCGGTCACGGACTCAATCACAACAATCCTCATCAAGCTGGAGTGGCGATTCATCCTATGGAAGAAGTTCTTCGCTTTCATCCTCTCGTTCCTCTAGTGGAAGTTCCGGTAGTTCTTCCGGCGGTTCTTCCAGTTCCTCTGGTTCTTCTGGCGGAACCCGCGCGACACGCCGCAATTAATATTATTCAATAAAATCGAGGATTATTAATGCGACGCAAATTCACCCTGCGATCCATTATTATTTCCAGTCTTTTCCTGTCTAATGGTCAAACTCAGACTGCATCTGAAGCGATCCATATATTAGAAAACGAAATCGGGTACGGTGCCCGTTCGCTGGGTATGGGTGGTGCCTTCACTGCCTTAGGCAATGACCCCTCTGGAATGTACTGGAATCCTGCCGGTCTTGCAGATATATCCAATGGCTCAATATATTTTGAAGGCCAGAGCCTGAATTATCATAATGAGACTTCTTATATTAATGAAAGCAAAGTAAACCCATTACATGTGGGAAGTTTCAACGCTATGGGTATGGCCTTACCATTGCCCACAATCCGCGGCAGTATGGTACTAGGGGTTGGATTTAACCGGATCGTCCATTATAATGGGCTGATGTCCTTTTCTGGTTTCAGCAATGAGGATAACAAGTTGACTTTTCCTATTGAAGTAGATGGAAAAGAGCAATTTTACGATTTTTCAAAATAT
Organism: uncultured bacterium; assembly: GCA_964468295.1. Classification (GTDB taxonomy): domain Bacteria; phylum Fidelibacterota; class Marinisomatia; order Marinisomatales; family TCS55; genus TCS55. The sequence continues at coordinate 12,732 of CAYXUK010000027.1, forward strand.
GTGCTCAGGAGTGAAGAAATATATAGTGGTGGTGCCATGGAACAATTCACGCTTTCATTTGGAATTGCATTATCACCTACCTTTGCCGGCGGATTATCAGTTTCCAGGGTTTCAGGCCGGGAAGAATACAGTTTTGAATTTATTCAGGAAGATTCGAAGCAGAACTACAGCGAGTTTCCAGCTGATTTTGATCAATATTTGCTGGAACAGAAACTGATTGCCACCACCACAGGTTGGAATATCCGAGGTGGTGTAAAGGGCGCTGTTACTGATTGGTTTCGGCTCGGATTGTCGATTTCATTGCCCTATCATATCCGGGTTGAAGAAGAACACTCATCCGATGAGTCTCTTATTTTTGATGATGGATTTAAAAATGATACTACGCTGACAGGTTACTATGATTATAAGGTGCGGATGCCGTTTGTCATTGATTTTGGCGGTGTGCTTACAATCCCAAAGTTAACGCTTGCCTATAGTTTCCGTTTTCGAAACTGGTCAGGTACAAAATTTGTAACGGATAATTATGACCGGGAATCTGATTACTATAAAATGCTTTCGGAAGAAAATTTAACGATCGCATCTCAATATCGTCAGGTTTATCAGGCAAGGGCAGGGGTCGAATATCTAATGGAATTCAATGAAAATTTCGGTATCAGTTTAAGATCAGGAGTTGCCATCTTTCCGGCGCCAGATGGGGATCGACATGGGGATCGCACAATTATATCAGCAGGTTTGGGGATTCCAATTGGGGAAAATATGATGATGGACGCCGCTTTCCTTAGTACCAGTTGGAGCAAGCAATCTAGCGATATTTATACACCATATGGTGCCATGGAAAATGTCCTCTCCAATCGAATTCTTGTCAATGTTTCTTATTTATTTTCACGAAATTAATAAACGTAATAAATAGAGCATAAAGACCTGAAGAGGTCATCATTTGTTGTTGGAAATCCGTTACCCCACCGGGTAATTTTGCGAGCCCTTTTTCAACTTTGTGTGGCTCGGTAGCTCAGTTGGTAGAGCAGTGGACTGAAAATCCATGTGTCGCTGGTTCGATTCCGGCCCGAGCCACATCATAAAGCCCGTTTTATACGGGCTTTATGGTTTATAGCAGCAATGATTTTAATAACTTATTACTTGGAATTATTTTTACTGATCAGTTCGTCGATTTTCCGCTCGGGATAACTCAGCATTGCACCAAATTGGCGGGCAATCTCTTCACGGGCTTGGCTGGTATATTGGTTTGATGCAACCAGTTGCGCCTTTCGGGTTTTGAGATCTAGATATTCCTGTTTGGTCTTCCCCTTGTATATTACCAACACATGTTTACCTTCTGTAATGGATGCGGGGAAAAGGTCGGTCACCAAAAAGTCGTTTTCCCGGTAGATTTCCACATTATTCCGTTTGGCTACACGAGTCGCTTCTTCGATGAGTGCGTCCATGTCTTCAGATGACAATGCGGCGCTCAGTGCTAGTTTCTTGACGCCTACATTCACCATTTCACCAAAAGCGCCAATCCCCCCGAGATTATAAGAGCGCTGATCAATATCGAATGCGGAGTTTTCTTGGGTTTTATTCACTGGTGTTTGCCGGCCGTTGCCACACCCTATGATGGTGATCATAATGATCGTAGATAGAACCACCCGAAAATCATAACCATATGTTACATGATAAGTCATATTGCCTCCTCATGGGGCTTTTTGATTTAAAAAAGATAAGCCCATATTGGTGGGTAATCCTGTGTAATTTAATGTAATTCTATCATAAAGATCTCATGTGGCTTTTTTGTTTGAGATTGATTTATTTCGGATTAAAATTTGTCCGATACCGAGGAGGATATTCCCAATGAGAATTATAATTACGATTTTTACTCTTTTATTTACCGCTGGCATTGCCCAGGAAGGCAAAACCGATTCAACATTGCATCGAGAACCGGTTCGATTTTCCAAAGAAATGCGAGGCACGTTTCATGGAACAAAAATGAACTATCTTGCCTCACATTATGAAACCATTCTCTACGAGAAAGATAATTACAATAAACCCATGGCATCGATTTTTGTCACCGAGTATCGGTCGGTGAAAAATGATCCGGATCGACCTGTGATTTTCATCTTTAATGGTGGCCCGGGTTCTGCATCCTTATGGCTGCATATGGGAGTCATGGGACCCAAAGTGGTTAAAGTGCCCTCGGATGCAACTGATGACGGCTCCCCACCCTATGAACTGGTTGACAATCCATTATCACCTCTTGATGTTGCAGACCTTGTATGCATTGACCCCATTGGCACGGGATATAGCCTTGCCATGGGTGATCATGAAAATAAAGAGTTCTGGGGCGTAAAACAGGATGCGGAAAGTGTGTCCCAATTTGTGCGCCGATGGCTACAGGATAACCACAGATGGAATTCACCTAAATATATTCTTGGGGAGAGCTATGGCGGTATCCGAGGCCCTCAAATGCTCAATGAACTCCGCAGTGGCAGTTTAACTAAAATTGAAATTAATGGGCTTATCTTGGTCTCTCCGGTTAGCGACCTGCAGCATATTCGCTTTACACCCGGAAACAATTCAACATACGTGGGGTATCTGCCCACATACGCTGCCACCGCCTATTATCATGGCAAGATCAAAACGAATAAATCTTTAGAATCATTTTATGAAGAGGCCAAAGATTTCAGTTTGAACGAACTGGCCCCGGCCCTGGTGAAAGGATCGCGAATCTCCAATAGGGAAAAAGATGACATTGCAGAACAGATTGCTTATTATTCAGGGTTGTCAAAGCAATTTGTCCTCAATTCCAACTTGAGAGTTGATGCCAGCAGTTTTAGAAAAGAATTGCTTCGAGATGAAGGCTATTCTGTTGGACGTCTTGATGCTAGGTATAAGGGTGAAGATTATATGGTCGCCGGTGAAAACCCGGATACAGACATTTCAAATGAAGGCTTTGCCGCAGCGTATGTATCGGCTATTCACACATGGCTGGCTGAAATTGGTGTAGACATCAAAAGACTCTACCGTAGTGGCGATCGAGATCTGGGGAAAAACTGGGATTGGGTCTCAACTCAGAATGGATGGCCGCGATATGTGAATGTGGCACCCCATATTGGACGGGCCATGCGGGAGAATATCGATTTCAAAGTATATTTGGCCTGCGGTATCTACGATCTGGCAACGCCTTGTTTTACTGCTACAAATACGATTTATGAAAATGGAATTGATGCAAGCAGAGTGAAGTTTTCGGAATTTGAAGGCGGGCATATGATGTACAATCATCAGCCCTCTTTTGATAAATTTCTTAAGGAATTAAGAAATTTTGTAGCGGAAGATGATTAATATAATCAGCTGACATCATATTGTCAGCGATCCTCTTTAAGCTTTAGAGATGATGTATAGCGAGCTATTGTTAGTTAATTTTAATTCATTGAGCGTATGAAATATCTTTGGCCATTAGCAGTATTGTTCTTGAGCAATTTGCTTACTGCGCAAGAATCAGAAAATCCGCTGTTTTCCTCATTTGAAGAATATAAAAAAGCAAAAGAGAACACGCCTTTTCAGGTAAAATGGATTTTAGCGGGACCAGTCACAAATTCCGCACGCGTAGAAGCCTTGCAGGGCGATCCGAATAAGCCGGGGACCATGTATGTTGCTTTTGGATCAGGCAATTTATGGAAGACAACAAATAATGGATTGGATTGGAAACCCATTTTTGAAAACCAGCCGACCTTGGGTATTGGTGATATTGCAATAGCCCCATCCAATTCTGATATCTTGTATTTGGGTACTGGCGAGAGCCTGCGTAAAAACAGAAATTTTACAATGCCAGGTACCGGTGTTTACCGCTCAGATGACGGCGGGGAAAGCTGGGTACATTTAGGGCTAGAAGATACATGGCATATTGGCGAGATAGCAGTTCATCCACTTAATCCGGATATTGTATTTGTTGCTGCCATGGGAAAATTTTGGTCTGAAAGCACTTCCAAAGGAATTTATCGCACCACTAATGGCGGCAAAGATTGGGAGCGCGTTTTATATGTCAATGGTGATACGCGGGCCAACGATATAGTGATCGCTCACTCTAATCCTAAAATGATCTATGCCTCCATGTGGGAGAACAATGATAATACAAATATTGCGGAAAGTGTATATGGCCCTAATAGCGGTATTTATTACAGTTCTGATGGTGGATCAAGTTGGAAAAGATCGAAAAATGGTTTGCCGGATAAACCGAAAATTGGGCGAATTGGTCTAGCTGTATCGTATCAAAATGCACAAAAAGTTTATGCGTTAATAGATAATAGAAATGAGACTGAAGGGAATTCCGCTGAGGTTTATCAATCAATGAACGGGGGTGTTACATGGAAAAGATCTCATAACGATACGCTGCGAATTTTCCCTGGGAATAACATCGGGTGGTATTTTGCAGATATTTATGTGAATCCAAAAAATGATGAGGAGATTTACTCGCTTGGTGTTCGCATGGCACATAGTATGGATGGGGGTCAAACATTTAGTACAGTCGGGGGCAATATTCAGCATCTGCAGCCCAGCCCGGCTCAAACCCTTCATTTGGACCATTGTGAATTATGGATCAATCCTTTCAATCCAAATCATTTAGCATTGGGCAATGACGGTGGTTTATATGTCAGTTATGATAAGGGAGCAAACTGGCTGCACCTTAATAATATCCCCACAGGCGAATTCTATGATATCACTTTGGATGATCAGAAGCCTTATAACATTTACGGCGGTGTTCAGGATAACGCTACAGTCTATGGGCCAGCGAAGGAATGGAATCCGCATAAACATGATCCATGGAAATATTTATGGATTGATCCATGGAGCGGCGGGGATGGGTGCGTGACTCAAGTTGATCCAGAGGATCCCAATACAGTTTATTTCAGTCGCCAGCATGGTGACGGACTTAGAAAAGATATGGCGGCAGATACATCCATTACAATTGGTCCCAGCCGTAAAAAAACATCCAAAGAAAATAATCTAAGGTACAATTTTGTATCTCCTTATTTT
>CAYXUK010000028.1:0-1281 GCA_964468295.1 uncultured bacterium
ACATCCAGGTATAATAGGCGATCTGAGCATGGCCTCTTTGCAATTGAAAACCTAGCAATACTGCCAGCCAACCAGTATCCCAGAAATTGGCATTTTGGTATAATCTTACAGTAAGCCAGAAAACCCAGGGTATGTAAGCAGCAGACATCATTTGACTGCCGTGTCCAAATACAACCATTGTAACCATATATGGTGTTAACATAAAAGCGATTGCACCTAATCCGGACGCCCAATCTGAACATTTTAAATGTCTTAATAAAAGGAACCCACCTATTCCGGCAAAGAGAAGATGAAACAGTTGGATGAGCATCCCTGGTAAAAAAAACAGTTTAAATAAATATTCCGGGAAATAAAGCTTTGATAAATTCGTGAACGCCTCCGCAGACGGCATTCCACTAAATACCCATGGCTGCCATAGGGGAAATTCGTCCGTTTCTACGGATAAATCATTTAAGGCCATACCCACAGCTTTGGGACTAAGACTATCCGGTGAACTAAATATTTTTCCACCAAAAATAACGGGTTCAAATAATACTGTAATAATGACAAGCATCAAACCAGATATGATAACTACAGGGTTCTTCCAATCCATTCTCATTTATTATTTCGTCCTTTTAAGACACTAAGTCCCTTCAAAAAATCTAAATCTTCATCTTCAATTTTTAGTATCCACATGATTAATCCATAGCTGCCAACGGAGAAAATTCCTGCGGATAATAAAGTGATCAACGTATGGAAAGGCATAATGAAATCCTTAATCAATAGAAGTCCGGTGTAAACCATAATTCCAGCAACAATGGGCTTAATCACTTTTCGGTCAAAGAAGTTCATTTTCAAGATAACACCCACTTGAATAGTCCGTGCGAATCCTACTGCAGTCAGAGATATTAATGTGGCAATAGCTGCACCAATAATACCATACTTCGGTATTAGAAATATATTTAAACCAAAGTTAAGCAAAAAAGCGCCGATGGTATTCCACAGTACTAATTTTGTATGTCCAGACATACTCAGGGTTGGTCCCGCCGCACCAAAGATAGCTTGAATAAATGTTGCCCATGTTAAAATGACTAAAATTTTTGCACTAGGTAGATACTCCGGTCCAAACAGTAACAACACTTTACCCGGGAAAATAATGAAAACAGCCGAAATCGGGATTGCACACATTAACAGCCAACGGCTCACCAGTTTATAAGTATCGACCATTTTATTACGGTCACCTTCGCTGTGGAATTGGGCCATCATTGGCGCATAGATACTTAAAAATGACAATAGCAAAGC
>CAYXUK010000028.1:1381-14690 GCA_964468295.1 uncultured bacterium
GGATTTAAAAACTGTGTCACCAATGTTTTATATTTGAGTCGCTTAAAACCCTGGGTTGCAAAGGCAGAAATGAGCGTTAGTGCGTTAAATGGAATCGCAATGGCAAATACAATCAGAACCGATGTTAATAAGGGTGGTTCATTTAAGATTTGGGTAACGATATATCCAGAAGAAATGATTAATCCAACCATGATCACTAGTGAAAAAACAGCTGTCATTTTTAAGGCTGAAGCGATCACTTTTTGAATTTTCACTGAATCGGATTCAGGATTTAATCGGCTCACAAATCGCATAATACCCGTTTCCAAACCCATTTTCCCTAACACTTCAGAAATAAGCATAATTGAGTTAGCTAGAGAGTAAATACCTAGAAACTCTGCTCCCACCCAGCGCGCTAATAATGCAGTATATAGATAGCGATTTATATTACCATACATTAACCCGGTAAAAGTGATGGTGGATTCTTTTCCGATTTTTCTGGCAGTATTCATGCTTGCACGATTTCAGAATAAAGCATTTCAAACTTTGGTATTATATTCACTTTAGAAAATTTCTCTTTAACAGCATCCCGACCTAAAAGTCCCTGTTGAACCAATAAATCTAATTCATCAATGTTTTTATTTATAAGGTTGACTATTGTTTCATTTGAATCCACTACCCATAGTCCATTTGATTCATCGATTCCGATGCCTTCTGCCCCTACAGACGTTGTGATAACTACAGTCCCGCATGCCAGTGCATGCGGAATTTTCATTTTCAGTCCAGATCCAATTTGTATTGGTGCCACCATTATCATTTGGGAAGCTAAAAATCCATCTATATCTTCAATAAAACCAAGATAGTTAATTCCTTGGGAACCTTTTACTTTGTTGGCTAGATGATTTGGCAAACCTTTTCCAACAATATTTAATTCAACTGAACCCGAGAGCTTAGGAAACAACTCATCAATCAAAATCTGAACAGCCTGGATATTCGGTTCACGATTATATGAACCAACATAACAAATGGATTTAGGGCTTTTTGCTGTAATTCCAATTTCTGGTATTTTGATTTGGGGTGGAATTACATGAATTGGGGATCTACAACCAAGGTCTTGCAAATAATCATGGTCTTCCTGTGTTAAAGTGACAACAGCGTTGAATTTATTTGCAATGCTTGGTTCCAATAATCTGGATATTTTATAGGACCTATTATTGGATGTATTGCCAAATGCTTTTCCTCTTTCATATACCTTTGATAAAACATCATGGAAAACTATTACATTAGGAATATTACCAACCTGTTTCGTGTAGTGGTGCATCACATTGTATTCTATCTGGACAATGTCAAATGCATTTTCATCAATCAATCTGGATATAAGATCAGCCATTTGAATATTTTTGTATTTTGCAAAATAGAATGGTTCTTTCCCAGAAATGAATTTGACCATAGGTCCAATATTCCTAATCCCAGATGATAATTTTCCACCAAACGACTTTTGATTACGAGGATAAAATATGGTATGCACATTGATTCCATAATTGATCAATGGTTTTATCATATCATTTTCACCTGAATCAATAAATGCGGCCAGTGTGATTTGATGGTTTTTTGCTAATGAAACAATATTTCTGAATATCAATTGGGCACCAGCATGGCCACTCGTTTCAGAGGGCAAGTAAGGGCTAATAAATAGAATATTCATCTGTTTGGTTTTTTAACAACAAATGCAATACTTGAAGAAAAAATACCTTTTGAAATCAATTCGGAAAAAAAAGCCATAATTTTTCCAATAAAATTGATGCCATACGGATGGTCACTCTTAGCCTTAGTAAAGGGAAATTCTAGATAGATACCGATCCTTTGACTTTTAGTATGATATTGATCATAATAAAACCAATCAACTATTTCAAATCCTGATTGCTTGATAAAATTATTTAAATCTTTCCGGCTATAATAATATTGATAGAATACTCTGTTTCTATTCCTAAAGGAAGGTTTGAATAGCTTTAATAAAGGCATGGTAAAATATTTTCGGAATGTTCCTCTATAAATATTTTGATAAGGTACAGCCACGATGAGAGTTCCGTCAACTTTTAGAACCCTATAAGCTTCATTCAGAGCATTTTGAGGGCCTTCTTCAAAATGTTCTATGACGCCCATGGATAAATATAAATCAATCGAATCATTCTTAATTGGTAATTCATTTACATCACCCTTTCTTACATCAATAACAGAATCCCTGTTTTTGATAAGTTGTAGAGGTTTTTCAGTAAAATCGACACCGATTAAATTTGTGTAGCTTTTTTCTCGAAGAAAAAATAATAATTTACCTAAACCACATCCACCTTCTAACACAACACTATCCTGATTTGAATTATTTAGTATTGCATCAAGCATCAGGGGATAATCACCTTTTGCCTCCGCTAATTCATCATCAATTGTGGTATTATCCCAAAAAGAGTCCCAACTGGCATCATCTTTATTTAAATACCATTTAACTGCCATTAGATTTTTTCTTAATTATTGGAGTTTAATTTCGTTTTAGTGGTTATAAAGATTAATAATCAGAAAACGAAAATTGGAAAAACCTTTTAATTAATAACAATACTTGGATAGTTGGAAGAACGATAAACAATAAATCTATTCTATTCCACAAAATGAAAATGAAATAGAATATATATATATTATTAAATAGTAAAACCACCATATCAATAACTTTTCTTTTATTACCTTTTGTCGATTGATGATTCCCGATATCTTTTAAAATATAATCTCTAATAATGTGCTCTACTTGAGTGATCGCATGAATCAAAATCCCTCCAAAAGCGTAGTAAAATCCATACTGTTCTTGTTGGGCTAAATGAATTCCCAAGGATGTTAATACTATTAACCTAAGGATATGATCTGAAACTGCATCCCAATAATACCCCTTTAAAGATGGATTCGTCGGGTGGTAGAACCCGAGTTTTTTATATCTTGCTAACAGCCCATCCATTAAATCAAGAATCCACCCTAATTGAAGCAATAATATGATGATTATTTTATTTTCTGCTAGATTAACAAATATAAGCCATATTGCACCCAGTTCTGATAAAACTGCAAAAAAAGTAACCATATTAGGCGTTATAAAAGATGTGGAAATAACTGCGCAAAGTAAATTTGCAATAGGGTAATGAATATTGTTTGTTATTATATCAAAATGTTTTCTAAATAAAGAAATTTCTTTATAGCGATTTATAATTCCCATATCCATTATCCTAAATCTTTTGTCCCAATATCATAAAATGCTTTATATCAACAAACATATCGTTTTCTGTTTCCCTAAAATTAGCTAACCGTTTATAAGCATCTGATGTTTGCCTATGACGATCTATGGTATGTTTCTTTTGATATTCATCATTACAGGTATTATTTAACCAATTTATGATACTTTGATTTCTTAAACTGAAATTATCTTGAGTTACACTTGTATATTCAGAAAATAATTGGACAATCTCTCCTTGTGTAGGATAATGAATATTGCGGCCCACTAACCAATCATATTCCTCTGATATTGAGTCATCAGGTGGAACGACTTGGGAAAATAAAAAATACCCATCTGGCATTAAACATCTATAAATCTCAGAAAAAGCTAACTTAGGATCGTCAAGATAGTGAATCACATTTCGCATTAGGATCAATGAGAAATATGCATCCTCAAAAGGTAAATCATGAGCATTTGCCAAGATGGGTGTTATTTCTGAATGATCAATTTGTGAAATCATTTCTTTACTGATATCAACACCGGTTAATGGTCCAATCTTTTCACAAACCTTCTCCGCAACTGCACCTGTTCCTATACCCACCTCTAAAATTGGGTCATATTTTTTATCGGGCAGCATTCCAAGAAATGTATCCATAAAGTCCTCATTCTTTACCCAATTTGTTTTATTGTATTGTTTGGCTCTTTTGGCCCAGTAATTTTCTGAATATCCTTTCATTATTTCTTTTTATTCAAACTTATAATAAATGAAAATATTAATTCTAAAAGACTAAAAAATATCGTCAATACTAGTGAAAATGGTATTTGATACGGTTTTATATGCTTTGCGATCAACTTTATTTTGCCAATATTTTTTCTTTTCCACTTTCTAATCGAAAATTGTGCACCAATAGAAGACGATACTTTATGCCATATTTTTGATTCGGGAACAAAAAGAATTTGCCCACCCTGCTCTCTGAACCGAAGTGATAAATCTACATCTTCTCCATACATAAAGAATGATTCATCAAACATACCTATTGATTCAAAATCTTCTGTACGCATACAAACACAGCAGCCAGTAGCATAATCGACATTCCGATTAAATGAAAACTGAGTTGAATCTTTTTGACGAATACCAAGATGACGTATCCACCCAGCCCATAAATTTATCTTACCCCCTCCAAACCAAATGTATTCAAGATCATCCGCATAAAATATTTTTGGGGTTGCCTGTTTTACAGTTGAATTAGATTCCATTTCGTTTATTAAAGGTTCAACAAAATAAGGATCAACAACTGTATCATTATTCAGGAAAATGGTAAAATCTGCTTTTTGTTTAACCAATTGAAACCCGGCATTATTTCCTCTAGAAAATCCGTAATTTTCCGGTAATTGAATTATTTCAAAATCAGGAAATTGATTTTGGATTTCCGTTACAGAATTATCGGAGGACCCATTATCAATAACATAAACTTTTACATTTGGATAGGTAATCTTTTCAAGGGAAGAAAGGCAATCCAGTGTTAGGTCTCGGCCATTCCAGTTTAATACGAATAAATTGACAGATCCTGCCATCAAGAATCAATTAACTCCAATAAAACTTTTACAAAAATTTCCCAAGAAAACTGCCTTTTATATTCTGAAATAAATGATGAAAATTTTTCCGGGTCAGAATTAAAATATCTTTTAATCCGATCAGCAATTTGTTTTGCGTCTGGCTCACAAATAAATCCCGTTCTACCATCTTGCACGATTTCTGGTAACCCTCCAACATTTGATACAACTACCGGTTTATCAAAATGATAGGCAATTGGTATAACTCCGCTTTGGGTTGCAGATTTATAAGGTAAAACAATCAAATCAGCTGCACAGAAATATTGATTCACACTTTCATTAGGTACAAACTCAAAACAAAAGTCAATCACATCCATAACATCATTTTTTTCAGCTAATTGAAAATAATTATTTTCATTCCCATAACATTCACCTACAACGAGGATTTTAAAATTATTCAATCCCACCTTAAGGTATTTGGCGGATTCAATTAAAAGATCTAACCCTTTATAATCCCGAATAAGTCCAAAATTTAAGATAACCTTTTCATCTCTAATGCCAATCATAGTTTTAGCTTTTTGCTGATCCAGGGATTTACCAAATACATCATAAACTGGGTGAGGTGTTTTTCTGTATTTAGGATTGGATTGAATCCGAAATAAATCTTCTTCCACCGTTTTAGACATTACGATAAACCCATCGCAATAACTGAAAAACTTTGCTGTCATCAGAGAATCAGTGGTTCGAGGTTCATGAGGAGTAATATTATTACAATTCACTAAGATTTTAGCACCAGACCTTTTCTTAATTCCTTTAGCAATCGATGAAAATGCTGGAGCAAAAAAGGGCATCCAATACTGAAAAATGACCACATCTGGTTCAATATTATTAATATATTTTACTGTCTTTTTCCATGTAAATGGGTTGACTGAATTAATCAATCTTTCCACTTTTTCATCTTCAAAATCAAAAAACTGTGATTTCCCCGGAAATAATGACTTAGGATATTGCAAGGAAAATGATATTCTGTGGATTTCATGCGCTTTGGATAATTCCTTTGCTAAGGAATGGTTGAACATAGAAATCCCACCACGATAAGGCGGAAATGGTCCCACAAGCACAATACGCATCAGGGCAAATCTAAATGATTAAGATTTATAAATACCTTTTATTCGGGATTCTTTATCCTGATTTGAGTTGGCAATCATTTCACCTACCAAACCGATGGAAAAGAATTGAATCCCGATAACAATAATCAGCACGCCTAGCATCAGAAGTGCCATATGTTTTGCAAAAGGTTCTCCTAAAAAGTACTTTAAATAAATAACATAACAATCAACGCCCAATCCAATCAGAAAGGTAAAAAGTCCAATTTTTCCGAAAAAATAAAGTGGACTCTGAGTATATCTTGATAAAAATAAAATCGATATCAAATCAAATAATCCGTGAAAAAAACGAGAACCTCCATATTTGGTCTCACCATGCAGACGTGGCCGATGGTTAACAACTATTTCAGCCACTTTGAATTTCTTCTGCCCTGCTAAGGCAGGTATATATCGATGCCTCCCTCCATAAATTTCTAATGTTTTGATCACTGCTTTGCGATATATTTTTAAACCACAATTAAAATCATGGATTCTAACCCCGGTAAATAACCGGGTTATAAAATTGAATAATTTGGATGGCAACTTTTTAGATAAGGGGTCTTTACGATTTTTTTTCCATCCTGAAACAAGGTCAAAACCCTCTTCAAGCTTTTGAACTAAATTTGTTATTTCCGAAGGATCATCTTGTAAATCTGCATCCATCGTAATGATTTGATCACCTTCAGCATATTTGAAACCTTCTGCCAGTGCTGCCGATTTCCCATAATTCCGATGGAATTGGAATAAATTAACATGGGTATCCGTTTCACCTAATTCCTTGATGACATCAAAAGAACCATCAGTAGAACCGTCATCGATAAAAAGAATTTCATATTTTTCATATGGTGCCAGAGCTTGTACTAACTCCTGGTAAAGCTCTCTCAATGATTCCACTTCGTTATAAACAGGAATTATAACTGAAATTCTCATGAATTTACCCTTATTGGTGGGATCGAATCTGGAATTTTCCGAATTAGATGAGGATATTGTACATCATATTCACGGTCCATTAATACTAGTTCAATTTTTTGTCTTTCATCTTTCATATTAAAAGTGACATGTTCAACCAGTGGCCCATGCTCCGTTTGATTTGATCGAAATTGAATTTCACCGGAAATTTGTTCAGATTGATTTTTTATTATATCAGGATCAGAAAATATTTTCGGAATTTCTCCCCACAGGAATGTTCGCATATCGTCAGGTTGAATCATTTCAAAAAATGGCAGCGAAATAAGAATTGAGGCTTTGTCATATCGTTGATTATGAAGCATATCCCATGCATCAATCGATTTATCACTTAAAATGAGAAAAAGCGTTTTTCTCCCAATTAAATCTTTGAATTGTATAAAGGCTGTATCTCGAGTAGATGTAAAAGTAAAATTCAATCGACCTTTCATTTCTCCTTGCGAAATAATATACCCTTTACCCCGACAGGATTTTTTATCATCTAAATTTGGAAAGGCTGTCCGCTGTTCTAAGTACGGTTCAGATTCAATAGATGGTAACTGTGTACACCCTGTAATCAGGATGAACAATATGAATGCATAAAATAGTTTATTCAAGGGATGTCTTTTTAATTAACCGAGCATTATTTTTATCCAAATCCAAGGCCCGTTGATAATACTTTAATGCGTCATCTTTCCTATGAATTTTCATGAGAATATCTCCTAAATGTTCAAGGACGACAGCATTATCTCCATTAATTTTTATAGATGCTTCTATATATTCTTTTGCTTTTTCATGATTATTTAATTTGAAATAAATCCAGCCAATGGTATCTAAATAAGATGGATTCTCAGGCTCTATATTGATCGCTTTCTTTGCCATCTTGAGTGCTTTATCTAAACTTTGATTTCTCTCCACAAGGCTATAAGCATAATTATTACATGCTTGTGCATCAGAACTGTCAGATTGAATTAGCTGATTATAAATTTTATCCGATTTATCCCATTCCTTTAATTCATCATATAAAATGGCAATAGAATGAAGGACATTAAGGGAATTAGGCCGGATTGTTAATGCCCGATTAAAATATTTTCTTGCAGCTTTATATTGCTTCAATTCGTTATACCCTAATCCCAGTAAATATTGAATTGAATAAATTTTTTCAAAAGTATCAGCAACAGGCTCCAACAGTGAGATGACTTCTTTAAAATCCTTCTCATTCATATATACAAGAGATCGACTATAGTAACCACGCCAATCTTCAGGAGAACTCGTAATTAATTTATCGGCGATCTTGGATGCTTTTTCATTTTCATTCTCATCCATGTATAAATCAAATAACGAAAAATAATAATTCGTGTTTTGAGGTAAATCTTCAATAGCTGACTCTAGGAAATCTATTGCTTTTTCTTTTTCTCCTATTTTATACATCAACAACCCCATTTGAGCCATTCTCTCAGGAGATTCGCCATGTTTCATATTTAAAGAGTTTATTACATCGATTCCTTCTTGATAATCTTTTGAATTCATAACAAGGTCAATAAACATTCCCATTAATCTGGGTTGATTTGGTTCAAGAATAGTCAATTGCTTAAAAATAGCTTGGGCACGATCAAAATCTTTGATTTGAAACGCTAATCTTCCAGCTGTTTCCAATAATTCTAACCGAGATGGTTCAAGCTTATGGGCTTTTAGATATAGTTCTAATGATTCTAAATAATTCTTTTTTATTTTTTCAAGTTCGCCCAATGCAATAATATATCTAACTTCGTCTGGTTTTAATATATGCAATTCTTCAAAGGATTTTTGCGCCCCTTCATAATTTTTTTGAAGTATATATTGATCTGCTAACATGTTGAGCGCCTGGCTGTCCTTAGGATCTAAAGTAAGCGCTAATTTAAGGTGTTTTTCAGCCATGGCCGCTTTCCCCAAATTCCAATAACACTCTGCAATGGATGTATGAATCGCTCCAACTCCAGGATCCAGTTCCAATGCTTGCTGGAATTCTAAAATTGCTAGAGCAAAATCACCTTGATTTAGCATCATCTGACCATCCATAAAATGACGTAACCCTTCAGGATTAGGTGCTTTTTCCAATTTTTGCTTGCTTTGGATTTCATTTTGTGGACCTGCGGTATTAGCTGATGACGTTCCACATCCAAAAAATCCAAGTATTAAAAAAAGAGAGACAATTAATTGGTTTATTTTCATTTGAATTTCTTCTCGGGAATCTAAACATTTAAGAAACGCTGATGTTCCGAAAAACAGAAGATATTTATTAGACATCAGTTGTGATCGTAACTCCATCCCCACCGATAGATTTAGTTTCATACATTGCTTTATCTGCTTTTTCAATTAAACCTTCGGCCTGTTCGTCATGACGGGGAAATCCAGCCATTCCTCCGCTGATTGTTATATTAGTAGCTATACCACTTTTTAAAAATGTTTTTGCTCCAATTGAGGTTACAATCCTTTCAGCCACAGGTAAACAATCTTCAATATCCGAATTGATTAGCAAAACAGCAAATTCCTCTCCACCATAGCGTCCAACCACGTCAATAGTACGAACACTTTCAGAAATAATTTTTGCAACCTCCTCAAGTACATAATCACCATATAAATGGCCATATGAATCATTAATCGACTTAAACTTATCCAAATCCAAGATAATCAGGCCAAACATTTGGTTAAATCTTCCAGCTCGGCTGACTTCTTCTTTAAATCGATTCATAAACGCTTTATGATTTAGAAGTCCCGTTAACCCATCATGAATTGAGGTAATGTGTACTTTTTTATATGCCTTCTGCCAGTTCAGGATGGTGCTTATTTTACTGCACAATAATTTAAGTAATCTGATATCTGTATCAGAATAGACCTTTGATCTTAACCGTTCCAAAGTAATTGCACCTCTGGATTCACCATCTGATCTAAGTGGAATGCTTAACACAGACATAAAATTATATTCATTCATTTCACCTGATTTAAATCGCCCCATATTAGGATATTCATCAAACCATGAATTCGAGCAGAAAATTGTGTTATCTTGGATGGCCTTCCCATGAAGACTGTTTTGAATTATAAATTCCATGCCTTTGTCAGCATCATCAAGAAGTCCATCTACAAGTTTGATAACAGCTTTTTCTTTATCTTCAGTCGATAAAACAATGGTCAATTTATCATATTGAAAAAAGGAGCGACATATACTACGAATAGATTCAAATAATTCAGATTCATCAGATTTTACTTCGAATTGGTCAAATAAATTCGCCAAGCGAAAATTAAATTGATTATCAATCATGAGTGCTTCCATGTATTCTAAATCTTCCATTCCATGAGTAATAAATTGACTGAGTCTTTCTATAATTTCCTGATCCCGATCAAGTATAGATGAAAAATGATCCATATATACTATTAAAACACCAACGATATTTTCATCATATAATACAGGAAAACCTATTATTGTTTCACTACCACGCCAAGTCCTCGAACCAAGCAATTCATCCCAGCCTGTGTTTTTATTACTTTTTTTAAATAAGCTTGGTTTTCTTTTTTTGACTATTTCAGCAATTATTTCATTATCAGTTTCTATAAAATCTGAAAAATCAGGATAAGATTTTTCCTGGCAAGTATATCCTTTATTCTCAGGATCAATCATATATATCCCAGCAGAAAACTTGGCATTAACATTCTTAATCAAGTCAAGTATTTGCAACAATAATCTTTTGTACTGGGTTTTGACATTCATAGAAAGAGATGGTTCTTTTAGACCAATTTCTGAATCTTCTATCTCTACTGTTTGCATTTCTCTAATTTTGAAAACTTGCGGAAATGCGAAGGAAATAAAGATGACAACGAGACCACCAATGGCAACACCTTTGAGGATAGTATAAATAAAACTGTCTTGATTAGGATAAATAAATATGAAGAGGATTAAGAAAAAAAGGAGGAGTACGGCGATTTGTCGGTAGTATGGCATACTAAAAAATAAAAATCCCTGAAGTGAAATACATCAACAACAGGGATTTTATTAAATTTATTTTTTTGTTAATTAATGCCGGTCTTTTACAAACTTAACTTTATCGTCCAACTTATATTTTTTCTTTTTATCTATTGTAGAATCAGCTGAATCTACATTTGCATCAGTTAGAATAGTTTTACTATCTAATGATACAGTTGGAAGCGTAGAAGCTGGTTTCGGCGTTTCGGAAATATTTCCTGTAAAAGCCGGTGCAATATCAACCGATTTTTCATTTACGGGCCACAGGTTTACACCAACAGTAATAAAAGAAGCCACCAGCACGGTCATTAAACCTGCATACAATGGTGTGAATCCGAACAAAGATTTTGAAGGCCGTTTAACTATCTTTTTAGAAGGTCGGTTTTTCTCAAATTCAATTCTTTTTGACAAATTCGAAATAAAATTATCAGAAGTTTTGATTACAGTTAAATTTTTCATCGATTTCATTGTCAACCTGATTGCATCTACAAGTTCTTTAGCTTCAGGATTTTCATTCATATACGTCTCAAATGCCTGTCTCTCAGTTAAACTTAATTCATTTTCTAAATATGCTGAAATGGCATCTTCAAATTGGTAGCGATCCATTAATATGTATTCTCCTATTTTAAATCTATTAATTCTTTTTGAAGTTGAAGTCTTGCCCGATTAATTCGGGATTTTACGGTTCCCAGTGGAACATCTACTATATTACTAATCTCTTCATATGAAAGTTCCTGAATATCCCGTAGGATAATTACTGTTCTAAAATGAAGCGGAAGTTTTTGGATTGCAGTTTGTATTCTTTTCTCAAAGTATTCACTTTGAGCTTTCTCATCCGTTTCAGGCGCAACAGATGGAAGTTCATAATCACGATCTTCAGGCCCCATTTGACTGATACTTGTTTCTTTGCGTTGCTTTTTCTTTCGTAATTCCGTTTTAGCTAAGTTCCCAGCTATTGTATAAATCCAAGTGGAAAATTTGGCAATATTCCGATAATAATGCTTATGGGTATACAATTTAAACAATGCATCCTGGACAATATCCTCTGCTTTTTCAAATTCATTCACAAAACGATAAACAAATGTTATAAGTTTATCTCGATAGCGGTTTACTAACTCAGTGTAAGCCTGTTCATCACCCTCCTGGAAACGTGCAATTAATTCCTCATCCGTATAACGGAATTGATTATCCATTGCTAAGGGTTGCATAGACAAATTCGGTGATAGCTGACTCATCTTTAATCCGTGACGTTTTCAGTTGCCGATCAATGTGGGCCAATCGTTTGAGTGCAAGAATGATTTCTTTACTTGTATACCGGTTTGCATAATTGGGTAACTTCTTATTCACACTAGGTGATAATCTAGTGTAACCTTTTTTTACTCTATTTGTTCCCTGGGAAATTTTTAAAAATAATAATTCCTGGAAAAATTCAGTAAGAGGGTATATTAAGTTTATCATAGATATATCTTGCGATACCAATGCACGACCGATCTGTATAGTTTCTTTCAGTTTTTTTTGTCCCAAATAATTTAGAAATTCAAATTGTCGAAATTTTCTTTTCCATCCTGAAAATTTTTCAATATCAGACTTTTTTATTTCATTATTTGATTCTGATAAAATTGCAATTTTATCAATTTCATTTTTTAAATGGTTAAGTGAATCTCCCGCAATTTCAATGACAGATTTTAAAATCTCAATTGGCACATTATTGACATCATTCTCTTGAAAGAAATTTTTTGCCCAATAAATCATTTCATTATCGAATGGTGTAGAACAGGAAATTGGATTTACTATTTCGACTAAAGATGATAAAAATTTATTTCTTACACCATACTCATCCTGTAGGATAATAAGGAAATGACCATTAATAGGATTTCTACAATATTCAAGTAGTTCATCTCTAGATTTTCCTTTTAAAGCAGATGGACTACGGAGTAAAAAGAGTTTTTTATTGCTGAATAAATCAGTAGAAGTTAAATGATCAATAATATCATTTGATTTCATTTCATCTGGTATAAGCATCATCTTTTGAATGGGTTCATTATTAAATAAGATATTTGCTAATCTCTTAGAAAATAATTGCTGAAGGTATTGATCCTCTCCCATTAAAAAATATATGGGTTTTATGTTGTCTTTTTCTAACAACTGAATTGATTCTTTAAACGGAGTATTATTTATTTTATATCGTACCATCATAACCCATGCAGAAGGTAATCAACCCAACGGTTATACAATAATATCCAAAACGATGAAACTTACCACTTTCTAATAAACCTAATAACCATTTTAAAGAAATATACCCAACAGAAAATGAACTGATAAAAGCAGCCATTAATTGTGTTATTGGGATTGAAATAGGTCCATCTTTCATATCCAAAGCTATCAATAAACCTGCTCCTGAAATAGCAGGTATTGCTAAAAGAAATGAAAATTTTGCCGCAT
>CAYXUK010000028.1:14790-17678 GCA_964468295.1 uncultured bacterium
GTACCGATGAATAAAAATAAAATGTATATTTTTGTAGCAGAATTTTGAATTGTTTTAAAAATTGAAATTAATTCTTTCCAAAAAACAAATATGACACTAAAAAGAGTTCCAATATGGGTGATCACTTCTAATACATTCCCTGGCATGTTGATGCCTAACAATGCCTGCGCAATAACTAAATGACCGGAACTGCTTATGGGTAAAAACTCAGTTATTCCCTGAACGATACCCAGTATAATTGCATCATAAACTGTCATTTGAAAGAAAAATTAAGTGTGAAGTTATGGGAATGACTAAAGAATAAAAAGAAAGACTAACGCCAACCTGTTATGGCTACCATACGTCCAGAATTGATACCATCGCGTCGAAAGGAAAAATATAATTCTTCTTGGCAAAATGTACATGCATCATCAGACATGATATTCCCTGTATCTAATCCCGATTGTGTTAACTGATATTTTAGAGCACCTTTCAAATCAAACATTTTGCGGTCGCCAGTACCATTGATAAAAAAAGATGGGTCAAATCTATTGCTTACCTCGGGACCAATTTCATAACAGCATTGGTTTATTGAAGGTCCCATTAGTGCTAGGATATTTTCTGTATGGCTACCGGTCTTTTGGAATTGGGAAATTGCCTTTATTCCAATTTCTGCCGCAGTCCCACGCCAACCTGAATGAATTAATGCAAAATAGCCTGTTTCTCGATCAACCAAAAATAATGGAATGCAATCTGCAACCTGAACGCTTAATACAATATCTTTCTTGTTTGATATAACTCCATCGGTACTATATAAAATTCCCGATTTTTTGACCATTTTAACTTGATTAGAATGTACCTGATCAAGCATTACCAATCCATTATGATCAAGCGATAAAGATTCAACAAACTCCTTCCGCTTTTCGATATCTGAAAAATCGACTTGTTTTTTGGAAAAAAGAGCATGAAATCCGTCAATATCAAACCAATTAGAATAATCAATATAATTCATAAATTACTTCTAAGGTTTTTGGATCGATACTAAACGAAGTGAATCTCCATGAAATACACCTTGATGTATAAAACCTTTTCCATCAAACTCAAGAATTTGAAATGCAGCATTAACATTGAGATTGGAGCGATCAGGTGAATAGTAGAATCCTTCTCCAGAAAAAAAATCAATTGATCGCAACGACTGATTAATGGATTGGCGCGTTTGTGTCTCAAGATCCAATTGTGTTAATAATTGTGCAGTATTGTATCCATAGTAATAGGAATTTAACAATTCACCTTCATAGGATGTAGAATCAAGCGCCGGTCTGTAAAAATTTGTAATAATTGACATCCCTTTTAGATAAGGACCAATATTTTCTTTTTGTAATACTTGGAGATCTTGCCAGTTTTCATTACCAATTATTTTGGTATTTAAATTATACATTGGAATTTGAGGGCCAATGTATGCCAAATCATCTTTGTTAATTGGAAGATAGATACCTTGGATGGTGTTCAAAACAATTTTAGCCGAATCCGCAGCGGATATTTTCCTTTTTTCCGATTTCGGCAGGTCAAAAAAGTCTTCAGCTGATATATCAAATAATGCATCTAAGCTATCAATCTCCATCCCAAGCGCCTCATCAAACGATTCCTCCTTCGGTAAGAGATTAAATGCTACTCTCCTTAATAATTTAAATTGTCTCCCTAGGTCCTTTGGTTGGGCAGAATACCATTCTGTAGCTACAACCGTTCCTCCTAATCGATCAACTTCTTCTATAAATGCGTCGGTCTGGGACTCACCATAATGATCCACCGGAGCAATAACTGCTAAACTATCTAATCCTAATACATTAATCGCATAATGGGCTGCAGCTTTTCCTTGCATTGCAACCGTTGAATTAATTTGATAAACAAGATCATTGATTTCACTCAAATCATTTTCTTGAGGACTGGATAGCAGAATTGGTATATCAGTCGATTCTAAGGCACTTACCATTGCCAATGATGACGGATCGTTTAAAGGACAGACAAGAGCAGAAATTTGATTGAGACGGGCCAGTTTAGTAGCAACCTTAACTGTTTCGAGTGCTTCACTCCTACTGTCATGCGCTAGAATAGTCAAACGTTGATTTTTAAGACCACTTGATTTTTCACCAGTATAGAATCCAACTAAAAATGCATCACCTTTTTCAGCATAAATACCAGAGATAGGTAATACAATACCAATCATGGTAACCAAATTGGAAGGCTCATAAGATGCACGAAGCAACTTTTCATAAAATGGAAAATAGAAATCAGGGAGATGGTTCAATTCAACTTGATTTAATGTAAATGCACCATCATCCGGCCGTCCATTTAATATTTCAGTATTTGCTTTTGCAATATTATGAATATTTCTAATGACAGGGTCTGTTTCTAATGTAAGCAACTCATCTATAAGCGTATTGGGTAATCTTATTTGAATTAGACGTAAAATCTTTGAATTGATTTTATTATTGTAATCTAAGTCATCAGAAAGTTTCTTAGCACGGTGATACATTCGGTATGCCGATGAATAGTTATGCTCATTAACATATAAATCCCCTAAGCTTTCCATTACATTTTTTAAAAAGATACTTTCGGGATACCTTTCTAAAAAGAGACGTGAAGATTCTTTTGCTAATTGATTGCGATTTAAACCAATTTGAGATTTTATTAATAATAAAAGTGAAGATTCTTCGTAAGCACCCGATTCACCAGCCAATATTTTTTTTATGATCGATTCGCTGGTAGCATACCTTCCTTCATTATAATGCTCTACTGCTTGATTAAACTGACGTTCAATTAACTGAGATTGAAACCAGTTTTGGCCTATGACTTGACAAAATAAAAATAAGGGGAAAAAGTGATTTAACTTAATTTTTTTCATTTAAAAT
>CAYXUK010000029.1:0-13876 GCA_964468295.1 uncultured bacterium
ACAAGCAAACAGATAAAAGGGAAATTCAACGTAGGGTCTGCCAGAAAGTTCACAAAGATATGAGCTTCCAGATGATTAATGCCGATTATTGGAAGCCCTAAACCCAAAGCAAGTCCTTTGGCAAAACATACACCTGTAATCAATGTTCCAGCTAATCCAGGGCCCTGAGTGACGGCGATACCCTTTAATTGATCTTTGGAGATTCCCCCATCCTTAAGAGTATCCAAAACCATGTTATTCAATAATTTTTCATGTTCACGAGACGCAATTTCAGGAACAACACCACCATATTTTCGATGGATAGTTTGTATGCTGATTTGACTTGAAATTATTTTCTTATCCTGACAAATAGCTGCTGCAGTTTCATCGCAGGACGTTTCAATGCCTAAGACAATCAACTAGCCCTCTTGGTGACCACCAGTTCTATGCTTTGGGGAGAAAGATCCATCCATTCAATTACATCTGATGGTGCTTGGACTTTTAAATCATAAAATTGCTTTTGTGAATTCCATATGTTAAAGTCAATCGAAATAAAGATATCTTCGGGTTTTAATTTGGCAATATAATCCATACCGCCAACAACTGTGAGAGACACAGTCTGAGGGCTAACAAATGCTTGTAGTTTTTCCCGTTGATTTAATATCCGAACCGGGATTTCACTGATTATTCTTTCACTAATGGACTGAATGCTTTGTTGAAAGGATACTGTTTTGGGCGTGTATTCAATTAGCTGACCACGAGGAACTTTTAAAGATAATAAGATGGAAATATTATTGTTCGCATCTACAATAGTGTCTGTTTCAGAAAACACTTCTGTTATATTTTCAACAATATTCCAAGAACCAGCGATTTTAACCGAATCAGGCAAAATAACTGGGGAACCCACTAAAGCGTATCCCGGAGCTGGTTTAATCAAAATATCGGGATTTACAGAGACAAATTTTTCTTTATACTCATCGAGGCTAATATGAACAGAACTGGGGTAAATTACTTCGACATAATTCACATCAAACGTAGAAGGAATAACAACTTTTTGGGGATATCTTTCAAAATAATCGTTTAGTATAAACTCATATTCTTCAGAAATTCTTTCCAAATCTAAAACGAGTTTAAAATTAGGAATAAAATTCTTCAGGACAATTGTTTTGAATAAAGACCTTCCAGTACCATGCAAACGCACTTTTGCAAAGGAAGGGACTTCCTCTTTTAAGGCATGGCGAGCAGGTAAATTCCGAGCTTCAATTGGCATGTCAATCGGCATAGAATATTCATTATTGCTAACAACAAATAGCCAGAGTAGCACGGCTAATCCAATGGCGCCAAGTCGGATTCCAGTCTTTTGCCAGGATAGAAAGGACTTTAGGCTATCAGGATTGAATCCCTTCCCCATAATTGATCAGAAAATTTAAAGACGCGAGTTATTCCTTCGCCGCCTCAATTTCGCTTTCAGTTTCTTCATTTACTTCAGTCGGAATTTCAATTTTTTCTGTAGCTGGGGATTCCTGATTATTAAGATAATCTTGAACGTCATCTTTTTTACTTGGGTTATCACTGCTTAATTCATCTTTAAATAGAATAACTTTCTTATCCTCCGGCTTTACTTCCATGACAACACTGCTAATTTTCTGACCAGGCTTATAATTTAAAGAGTGTGCTTTGCGCTGACGTTTTGTTTGGCGACTAAAAGGAATAATACCTTCCACATCATGATCTAGCATTAAAATAATGCCTTTATCTAAAACACGGACTACTTCACCTTCAACTTCCTTTCCTGTTTCAAATTGCTTTGCCAATTCAGGCCAAGGATCATCTTTTATTTGTTTAAGGCCAAGCGCAATCCGTCTGTTATCGCGGGAAATTTCCAATACTCGAACTTCAACTTTTTTCCCTTTATCAATAATTTCCTTTGGGTGACGAATAATTTTCGTCCAAGATAAATCGGATACATGAATCAAACCATCAATACCATCTTCTAATTCAACAAATGCACCAAACTGGGTTACATTAATAATTTCACCTTTAACAATCGTTCCCACTATATATTTTTCTTCAATCTGATCCCATGGATCAGCTTGTAGCTGTTTGGCGCCTAAGCTGATTTTTCGGTCTTCCGTATCGACGGCTAATACAATCGCTTCAATTTCATCACCAAGAGAAAACATTTCCGATGGGTTTTTCACATGGCGTGTCCAAGACATTTCCGATACATGAATCAATCCTTCAATGCCAGGTTCGATTTCAACAAATGCTCCATAATTAGTCATGCTAACTATTTTACCGCTTATTTTTGTGCCTTCAGGATAACTTTCTTTAACATTTTCCCATGGATGTGGTGTCAATTGTTTTAGTCCTAACGATACCCTTTTTTTATCTTTATCAAAATCAATTATTTTCACAGTGAGGCTATCATCTAAACCAATTAACTCTGAAGGATGATTGACACGCCCCCAACTCAAATCGGTGATATGAAGTAACCCATCAATACCACCAAGATCAATAAATACACCAAAGTCTGTAATATTCTTCACGCGGCCTTCCATGATACTTCCAATTTCCAGTTTATTAAATAATTCGTCCCTTTGTACAGCTAGACTTTCTTCCAAAATTGCTTTATGAGAAACGACAACATTTTTTCGGAATTCATTAAACTTGACTACCCGAAGATCCATATCAGTATCTATATATTTATCAAAATCCTTCACAGGACGAACATCAATCTGAGATCCTGGTAAAAAAGCTTGGACACCATCCAAGTCCACAACCATCCCACCTTTAATTCTACGAACAATGCGACCACTGATGATTTCACCGGTTTC
Source organism: uncultured bacterium (assembly GCA_964468295.1). GTDB lineage: Bacteria > Fidelibacterota > Marinisomatia > Marinisomatales > TCS55 > TCS55. The sequence continues at coordinate 2,817 of CAYXUK010000029.1, forward strand.
ATGAATCTCTCGTAGTTTAGTCCACCTGCGCAGAAAATCTGCTTTTTCTTTTGATAAAACAGTTTTGCCGCTCTCATCTTCCATTCGTTCGAGATAAACATCCAGTTTTTCACCTACATCTGGAAGGGCATCTTCGGCAAATTCATCACGCTTAATAATTCCTTCAGATTTAAATCCGATGTCAATAAGGATTTCTTTTTCATTCATGCCGATAACACGACCAGTAATGATTTCACGTTCACTAATATCAGAAAATGTTGATAAATAACGATCTTGCTCCTCTTGAGGAACTTCTTCAGTTACTTCTAAGTGAAGCAGTTCTTCAATAGATACTTTTCGAATATTATCAAAGAGATCAACATCTAGGTAATTAACAGATAAAGTTTCCATTTCAGCAGATTCGTCTTCAACTTTAGAATTTACTGGCACGTTTTGATTCACTTCAGAACCGACCTCTAATTCCATAGACTCATCGGTCTGTTCAATAACAGGTTCTTGTGTGGTTTCACTCATTTCAATTTTATTTCCTAACTATCATTTTTCACCCTGTTGACCATAAAGGCCACTTGTTCATCAAATGTCATTTTCGATGTGTCGATTTCGATCGCATCATCCGCTTTACGTAAAGGAGAATTACTTCGTTCAGAATCCAAAAAATCCCGCTGGCGAATTTCTTCAACCAAAACAGCAATAGATTTTTCTTCTCCAATTGCAATTAAATCCAATTGACGCCTTCGAGCCCTGACAAAATCGTCTGCAACTAGAAAAAATTTGAATTTAGCATCAGGAAATACAATCGTTCCAATGTCCCTACCTTCTACTACACAATCTTGATTTTTGGCAATATTTCTTTGGACCCGAACCAAAGCATTCCTGACTTGGGAAACCGCACTAACGGTACTGACATAAGAAGTCACTTCAGCTTTTCGGATTTCATCAGAAACATCCTCTCCATTTAAATAAACGACTAATTCGTCATTTAATTTTTCGAGTCGGATATCAAGCTCGTTGAGCAATTGGCTTAATGCGCTTTCATTGTCCAAAGTAATCTGATCTCTCAAAACAGACAATGTGACACAACGATACATTGCTCCAGTGTCTAAATGGGTAAAGCCCAATTCTCGAGCAACTTTTTTTGCAGAAGTACTTTTTCCTGCTGCAGCCGGCCCATCTATGGCGACAATCATTTCTTATTACACTCTCAATAAGCCAAGAAATTTACGGTGTTATCTATAGATAACAAATGAATATGACAAATAGAAAAAGAAGCCAAAATTTAGTTTCCAAGAGAACCAAGAATCTTCATTTCACTGGCATTTAAATCACGCCATCTACCTCGGGATATTTTTCCTAGTGCAATAGGGCCAAACTGGATACGTTCCAAACTAAATAATTTCCGTTTCATGCGGTACATCAATCGCCGTACTTCTCGTTTTTGTCCCTGGTATAGCCGAAGTAATACAGTGACTCGCCCTTTGACCTGCTTTTGCTCGACCACTTCTGCCTTACCCCACTCCTTTTGGCCAATATAAACTTTATTCGCCATTCGCTTGATTTCCCAAGCTCGGAATTTTTTATCTATTTCAGCCTTATAAATGCGTTGTATTTGGTTTCTAGGGTGCATTAATCGATTAGCCAATTCACCATCATTTGTCAATAAAAGCAATCCAGTTGTATCCTTATCTAATCGACCTACGGGAAACAGCCTTTTATTATTATCAATTAAATCCATCACAGTTTTTCGTTTTAATGGGTCTTTTACCGTTGTGATGTAACCATTAGGTTTATTTAACAAAATGATTCGTGTATTTGATTCCGGTTTAATTCGTTTATTATCATAACGAACTTCATCAGTGCTTTTCACGCGGTATGCAGGATTTACTTCTACAACACCATTTACAGTAACGCTGGTGGTCTGAATGAGTTTATCTGCTTCACGCCTGGAAGCAACTCCCGATCGGGCCAGATATTTATTTAAACGCATCGATTTGTTCGGTAAGTGCCGGCTGTTCATCCAATAATTCAGCTACTTCTTTGAGCTTAGGTAATTCGGCAATGCGACTCAAACCAAATGCCTGGAGAAACTGATCTGTTGTTCCATACATTAATGGTCTGCCTGGGCTTTCATTTCTTCCTTTAATTTTAATAAGAGATTTTTTTAAAAGCGTTTTGAGAACTCCAGCACAATCTACACCTCGAATCATCTCTACTTCAGGTTTACTGATGGGCTGTTTATAGGCCACGATAGCTAAAGACTCCAGAGCCGCTTGAGAGAGATGTAATTTTCCTGTTTTATTTAATAATCGACGCACATACAAATCATATTTAGGCAGTGTTCTAAGCTGAAATCCACCTGCGACACCCTGAATTGTAAATGAATTCCCTTGGGCTAAGTACAACTCAGATAACCGTTTAGAGACGGCTTCCAAATTTGGTGGGTTTTCTTCAAAAATTAGATTGATTTTTTTTTGTGTTAGCGGTTCGGGACTGGCAAACAACAAAGCCTCGATGATGCGATCTACATTCAATTTGGTTTATTATTAATTTTTTTCAAGTCTATGAATTTCAAAATCATCAAATAACTCATTCTGATAAACTAAAATTTTAAACAATCGGATTAAATCGAGGATGGCTAAAAAGGTGACGATTATTTCCAATTTATTTTGACAATTTGATAGCAAACGCTTGAAAGAAAGAGCGCCATCTCCATCGAACGATATCATAATAAAATGCTTTTTATCATCTAATCTGATAGGTTCCTGGTGAAGTTCATACTCACTAATAACCGGCATCCGATCCATGGCTTCTTTAAAATATTGGGCTAAATCAAAAAGGGTTACTTTTCTTAGGTAAACACCGGCAGTATCAACTCCTTCTGCCTCTTGAACAAACGATCGTTCATGCAGGTTACTTTGTTCATGCCATTTCATCGATAATTCAGTGGTTACCGCTTTAAAGCGTTGGTATTCCAATAGTTGTTGGACCAATTCTCGCCGTGGGTCTATTGGTTCACCTTCTTCATCAAACTCAGGGCGAGGAATTAGCATTTTGGATTTGATACGCATTAATGTAGCAGCCATAAGAATAAATTCGCCTGCCATAGACAGGTTCAGCGCTTTCATGTCTTCAATAATTTGCAAATATTCAGCGGTAATTTGTGCTATAGGTATGTCATAAATATCGATTTCATCTCGCCTAATAAAATATAATAAAAGATCTAATGGGCCTTCAAACTGGTTTAGTTGAACTTTATACATTTACTTCAGCATAGTTTAACCCCATTGCTTCACGTGCCTTATTAAGAAATCTATCAGCAACGGTGCTGGATTTTTCAGCCCCTTCCTTTAACTTTTGAAGCACAAAATCTTTATGGCTCGCGAGATAATCCCGTTTTTTTCGAAAAGGCTCAAATCGATCCCAAAAACATTCAAATAATTCTATCTTTAAATCTCCATAACTTAAACCGGGACTTGCAAATCGATCTTCCAATTCTTTTCGCCCAGATTGATCTAGAAAGAGACTATAAAGTTGAAAGAGGGGCGTATTCGTGTCTTTTGGTTCATTAATACCCTTTGAATCTGTTACAATAGACATAAATTGTTTTCGAATATTTTTTTCCAATCCAAAAATCGGAATCGTATTTCCATAAGATTTGCTCATTTTCTGGCCATCGATTCCTGGAACTAATTGCGTGGTTTCTTCAATATCTGGTTCAGGAATAATAAATACTTCACCAAAAGTTTGGTTAAACTTAATGGCTATATCGCGTGTCATTTCTAAATGTTGTTTTTGATCATTGCCAACAGGTACAATTTCTCCACCAAATAAAAGGATATCAGAGGCCATAAGTATTGGATAAGAATAAAGTCCCACATTTGCGGTCAGTCCTTTTGCCAGTTTATCTTTATAAGATGTGGCCCGTTCCAATAATCCTACATTAACAATATTAGATAAAAGCCAAGTAGATTCACAAACTTGAGGCACATCGCTTTGAATCCAGAAAGTGGACCGATCAGGATCAAGCCCTAGGGCAATAAAATCCATGGCCGCATTCAAGGTATTCTTGGCCAGTCGTTCTTTATCCTTAATACTCGTCATGGCATGATAGTTGACAATAAAACAAAATAGTTCATTCTTTTCTTGGTACTTAATCATCCGAGACATCATACCGAAATAATTCCCAAGATGTAGTTCACCTGAAGGCTGAATACCGCTCAATACACGTTTCATTTAAAAAGATTCCATAAACAAATATGGGCGCCAAGCTGTTTGTTTTTCACGAATAAATTGCTGAAAATAATGAATTTTATTCGGCTTTTTTGGTAATCGTTTCAATAGCATTTTTGCTTCTTCAGGTGTTCGATTGCGCTTTTTTCGATTACATGACTGGCAAGCAGTTACAAGATTTTCCCAAGTGTCCATCCCACCCCGATTTTTTGGCAAAACATGATCCAACGTCAGTGGATTCTTTTTCGAGGAACAGTATTGACATTGGTATTTATCTCTAATCATCAAATTTTTTCGACTCAGGACAACATCCATTTTATGGTGCCGTACAAAATCTTTTAGTTTAACAATACTTGGCAAAGATAAGGTTACCGATGGTGAGTGTATTGATTCATTATATGACTCCAGAATATCTACCTTTTCATTATAAAACAAACAAATCGCTCTGCGAGCTGTACAAATATCCATCGGTGCATAATTGGTATTCAAAACCAAGACAGAACGATTCAGAATAGATCCATTTTTTGATGGTGAAATCATAGCCTGAAATTTACATCTTTGTTCCCTCACACAGAATCAATAAGTTTATGAAAAGGGAAAAGATCATCAGATAAATTTGAAGATTATTTTACTGGATGAATTATCAAAATTTCTCGATAGAATTACAATATTTTTTCAGCTGAGGAATCCGTGTATATAGGTTAGAAAAGAAAAACTAGTTTTTAAAATGCCAAGTAATACCAAACTGCATCATACGCCCCAAAAGCGGGTATAAATGGTTTGGGCGTACCCATATATTATCATCCTTCAAACTATTGTTAAAACCTGAAACAGCATTTAAAATATTATTGATCTTATAGGATATTATAACACCGGATACATTAGCCTTCGCTTCAAAATGAAGCAGCCATTTATCCGGGAGTATCCATTCCGAATTTGTATTGCTAAATGGGACTTGGCGAATTGGGTCAAATCCAAATGAAGAAAATCTACCCATTGTACCATTTCCCCATAAATGGGCATCGATTTGCATCGATTTTTTAAACAGGTTAAGTTTCCCATGAAGACCCGTAATAATCATCGTGCCTATACCTCCACCATAAATTGACGAATCCAATTGAGTTATGACATTTGAATAAACTTTCCACCCCTTTTTAAATCTATATTGTATGTCGATGCCAGTAAAAAGAATTTTTTCATCTTTATCTGCATCAATTCCTCTTTGAACAAATGATAAAAGTCCATTGACACTTATACCACCTTGGGATATTCCGCTACGAATCGCTGAACGACTCCAAAATTCAAAAGATGATTTATCTGAAGGATCATCCAAATGCGGATGTTTAGGATTCGGGAAACCAGTTGACGTGATCTGAATAAAACCTTTCCTCAAGGTTTTCAGATAATTCAGTTCCCAAAGAAATGGGAATGAGTCATCTGAATTCAATATTTGCACTCCCCCCATCAAGGATAGATTTCCTATTGATTTTTCTGAATACAATTTCGTCCACTTCAATGATCGATTATGTAAGTCGTCACTTACTTGCTGATAATCTTGTATGAGACCAAATGTAATCCCACTTGGAACATCAAATTGAATATTGATACGACCTCGATTAATATCCTGGTAATTTGAATCGGCCATAGATGAATGGTGGACAAGCCGATGTTCAAAAAACTGGCCGACATATGTATTCATGGTCCAATTCCCTAAATACCGTTGGTAACGAAGTCCCGCACTTAAGATATTATCATTTTCCAGACCGTTAGTAGTTGAGTCTGGCAATCCACTGCGAGTTACAAATCGTCCTACAGAAGCTTCCAATTTTTGATTATCCTTTTTTGTCTTGTAGTTGACCCGATATGAGTGGTGAATTGGCGAAGAACCTCCGCTTGGATGAAGGTAATGGCCTGTATTTCCGCCATGAGTGCGCTTAAACCCACGGAAACCTATTTTTCTACCAGGATTTTCAAAATCGGCGCCAACTTCCAATTGGTCATATAAATAATCACCGCGGTAATAATCAAAATAAGTATCAACCTTATCAGAATCCGGCCATTCACTCCATGATGGTAATGTACCTATCCCTGACTGTTGAAATTTTCTGGTAGTATGGGGGCCATATCTATTTGGATAAGTAGAGTAGGTACCATCAAATAAAAGCATACCTGAATTCCATGCCTGATTCCAGAACAAAGAGCCATCAGTAATGATCATTCCATTCTGGCCACCCCAATCAAATGGGATTAAATAAGAATTTTGCGCAATTAAACCTGTCATTAGGCTCAAATAGACAATGATTTTTCCCATAATATTATTTTATATATTTAACCACACGAGGAACAGCCACTACAAATATAACTGCATTTGATACTTCGTGTAATACCGTAAATCCCAGTCCTTGCACCAGGGAAGCTAACACGCCTGTGAATCCTAATCCTGCTGATAGTGGATAGCTTATCAAAGTTAATACATCATAAATAAGTGTGAGCATAAATCCCAAGAGGCTTAAGGCCACCAGCGATAATAGGTTAAAATTTTTTTTGAAAAATAAGGGGCGAAATATCCCACCTGCCAAACCTGTAATGATCATACTAATAATTTGCATAAAAAAAAGTGGGGGAAAGCTTAATCCTGACCCCATTGGATTCATTCCAGAATAAATAAAAATAGCTGTGCCACCTACCAGACCTCCCCATCCTTTTCCCAGTGTTACACCCGATAGGAATACGATAACCGTTATGAGTTCAATATTGGGTACAAGCATTAAAGAGAATCCCATTCCAACGGCAAGAGCAGCAAAAATGGCCGCACGAACCAAATTATTTAGTTCCATCTTCACCTTTATATAATGGAATTCGAAAATAATTATGATGGTTTGTAAAAGGGCCCTCTTCCTGATCATCATTAATGGCCATATCCATAATATTCATTTGAGCATCAACCAAATTAATAAGGTGAACGAGCAGGGCCTCCTTGAATGCCGGTTTCTTCGGACTTTGCCATTCATATTTACCTTGATGGGCAAGAATAATATGTTCCACTTTTAATAGAAGATTTTCAGGAAATTTTTTAATTTTTTTGGTTGCTTCCCTTACCATTTCAAGCCCGATAGCTATATGTCCAATTAAGTTTCCTTTTTCTGATAAAGAAGCTTCATAATTCGATTCGATTTCTTGCAGTTTACCTATATTATGTAACAAAATACCTGTTAGGACTAAATCTTTATCTAATTGATAATGAGGTGACAAGTGATTTGCCAAACGAACCATAGATAGAATATGTTCTAATAAACCCGAGCGATAATTGTGGTGCATAGATATCGATGCGGGATGAGTAAGCAGTTTTTCCTTATTTTCTAAGTAGATATTATGGCATAGTTTTTTCAGGTTTAGATTTTCTATTTTTCCAATAATTTTATTGATTTCTTTCCACATATCTTTCGGATCATCCTCAGCTGTGGGTATTACTAGAGCAGGATCAAATCCATAGCGCGCATAGTTTTGCACAGTAGCTTTATTAATTCGTTTTACATTAAGCTGAAGACGATCTATGAATAATTCCACATCACCCTTAATGGCCACCGCGTCACCACTTGAAAATTTTTGGCGAAATTTTTCTACCTTATCCCAAACCTTACCTTGGACCTGCCCTGTTTGATCCTTAAGTACAAGGTCTAGATAAAGGTCTCCAGCCCTTGTATGCCGAAGATGTTTTTCTACACAAAGATAAAATCCTTGTACAGTATCGCCTTCTTTAAACTTTGATATAGTAACTATGGACTTCATCGGTTCTATATTTTATAGATAAACATACGAAAATATCGGCATAGACCCATGGCCATCACAATTGAAAAAGTGTGGGGAAGCCCGATAATGGAGAAAAAATTATTTTGATTCTCTTTTATTATCCATTATGTCAGGGACAGGACAATCATCACATTTAGGATCAACCTCAGGCTTTTTAAGTTGCCGAAGAAAAACACCAATGATATACCAGAAAGCAACTAGCCCAATACCGCCTGCAATAATGGTTTGCCAATTCATTAACTAAAACCTAATAATAAACCACCTTGATATACAAATAAGGCCCCCAAATAGGCGAGAATTGTAAGGTAGACGATCATAAATAAAGGCCATTTCCAAGAATTTGTTTCTTGGCGAACAATCGCAAAGGTGGCCATACATTGGGCTGCAAATACATAAAAAACCATCAAAGCTAATGCCACCAAAGGAGTATAGGATGGCCGACCAGTTTTCACATCAATATCACTCCGCATAGCCTCTCGCAGATTAACTATATTATCTCCTGTAGCTTCTACATTATATATTGTTGCCATGGTTGAAACCATAACTTCTCTTGCAGCAAAGGAAGTTAGTAATCCTATACCAATTTTCCAGTCAAAGCCCAAAGGTCGAATTACAGGTTCTATGGCATGACCAATTTTTCCGGCATAACTATAATGGATTGGGTTTGCATCTGTAATTGGCTGATCCACTTTTGGAAATGAGGCCAAAAACCATAAGACAATGGAAATAGCCATGATAATTTTGCCCGCATTAATTAAAAATAATTTGCCGCGGATAAGAACATGGCGCAGAACCGACCGTGGAATCGGTACGTGGTAAGGCGGTAATTCCAATACAAAGGAAGATGACGTTTTTTCTTTGATAAATTTGCTGAAAACTTTTGCAAGGATTAAAGCAGTGGCTGTACCTAAAAAATACATGACAACTAAAGTCAATCCCTGCAGATTTAAATACCCACCTAATGTGATAGGTGGAATAAAGGCGCTAATTAATAACGTATAAACAGGCAGGCGGGCACTACAACTCATTAAAGGTAAAATCAGGATGGTTACCAGTCGTTCCTTCCAACTATCAATTGTTCTAGTAGACATAATTCCCGGTATGGCACAGGCATAACCGCTCATAAGAGGTAAAATGGACTTACCATGGAGACCCATTTTAGTCATACTCTTATCAAGCATAAAGGCGACCCTAGCCATATAGCCCGTATCTTCCATAAGAGTCAGAAAAAAACTCAGGATTAAAATTTGAGGAAGGAATATAACAATAGCACCTACGCCTCCGATAATTCCCTCTACCAAGACATCCCTTAGCATACCAGGGAACATATTCTTTAATACAAAAGCAGAAACCCAATCTATACCGGTTTGGATCCAATCCATTGGTATTGTTGCCCATGTGAATATCGATTGGAAAATAAAATATAAAACGGTGACAAAGATGATTGGCCCAAACCAGCGATGGGTGAGTATTTTATCCCATTGTTCACTGCGTGATATTTTTCGAATCGATGTTTTGGCTCTTGATTGTACGGATTTTATAATTTCGTCAATCCAACGATATCTAAGCGTTGCCTCAAGAGTTTGCGGATTAAACCCTAAATTAGATATTGAATTTCGTATTGAATCAACTTGAGCTAAATTCCCATTATAGTTGATATTTCTGGATACCAATCTCAAAGCATGTGCCATTCCAAATTTTGAAGATAAAAATTGTTGATCTATTAATGGTTTCAGTTCATTTTGAACAGGTATACTGATCCAATTAGATTGGTGGTTTGTCTTTTTCCCCGAATTAATTACAGTTATGATCGCCTCTTTTAAATCATCCAACCCCTGATTAAGTTTAGCTGAGAGCGAAACAACCGCTGCTACACTTAATTGAGTTTTCAAACTATTTTGATCAATTTGGTTCTGTGAATCAATAAGGTCAATCATATTTAAGGCTACTACAACAGGAATATCTAGATCTAACAGTTGGGATGTTAGATATAAATTTCTTGAAAGATTAGAAGCATCCACGACAGAAATGATAGCATCTGGCGGATTCTCTCCTCTGGCCCAATTTTGTATTTGATCGGAAACGATTTGTTCGTCAAATGATTCTGCTGATAAACTATAGGTTCCAGGTAGGTCTAAAATATTGAATGAGTTTTTTCTGAATTTTACTGTTCCGATTTTTTTTTCAACCGTAATGCCAGGGTAGTTAGATACTTTTTGACTCAATCCACTCAGTATATTAAAAATAGCAGTTTTCCCACAATTTGGATTACCAAGCAAAGCAACCCACGGGTAATTTGTAGAATCTTTTGACTTTTTATCAAAAAAATGCGTTTTCATACAACAATATCAACCTGCTTGGCATCATTCCAACGGATAGTTAAATAGGAATTTCGTATCTTAATTTCTACTGGGCCATTAAATGGCATTTGTTTGATCATACGAACCTCTGTACCAGCTAGAAGGCCCAGCTCCACTAATCGGCTTTGGAAATGACTATTTCCACTTATGCCATTTATAGTTGCCGTTTCTCCTGGATTCAAATCAATTAAGATCATTAGAACCACATACATCACAGATGACAAATAATTGATGAATATGGCGAATCAGTTTGTATCCGAAATTTTCCACAATTACGTCCTGACGATTTTCAATTATATTATCCATGAATTCATCTATTTTTCCACACTGGATACAAATCAAATGATCATGGTGTGCTGTATCCATTTTATGTTCATAGCGTGCACGGCCATCCCCCAAATCTAATTTGCGAACCAAGTTATTTTTTACCAACACATCAATTGTACGATATACGGTAGCGCGAGATACATTCAACCCTGAATTATAAAGGGATAAATATATTTCTTCTGCATCACGATGCTCATCGCTAGCAGAAAGTTCATCCCATACAGCTTGTCTCTGATGGGTATAACGCAATCCTTCTTTTCTTAATACTTTTTTTAAGATTTCGGAAGATGACATAAGTTTATTCCTTATTAATGAGAATGAGTCTCATAATATAGT
>CAYXUK010000029.1:13976-17367 GCA_964468295.1 uncultured bacterium
TTTATCTTCTGGCATTTCATGAACAAAACGGGACACCATACCATACAAATCATCTGATCCCAACCGGCGACGGTGATTGGCATAAATAAGATAGACCTTCTCCATTGCACGTGTAAGACCGACATAAAAAAGACGCCGTTCTTCTTCTAATTTTTCCTTGGTTCCCAAGCAACTGTATAACGGAAATAACCCGTCCTCCAAACCAGTTATAAAAACAACAGGAAATTCCAAACCTTTCGCTGCATGAAGTGTCATTAATGTAACACGATTTGTTTCATCATTCCACTGGTCCAAGTCAGTCAAAAGAGAAACTTCCTCCAAAAATTGGGACAGATCTCCTTCGGGCGTTCGCATCATAAATGCATCGATACCTCTAAGGAATTCCATAATATTATCAAAGCGTTCTTTATCCTCCGGTGCTGAACTATTCCGATAATATTTAATAATTCCTGCTTCTTCCACTAAAGTTCGGACTAATTCGCCTGCATTCAATTTTGGCAACAGTTCATTATATTTTTTAATAACGCCGTAAAAGGTGGTTAACGAATCAGCCTGTTTACCGCGAATACCCATGTCTTCCGGAAAGTTTAACACTTCGATCATTTCGGTATTTTTCTTTTCAGCCTGGATAACACACTTATCTACTGTTTTCATACCAATTCCCCGAGGGGGAAAATTAATTACTCGACGTAGAGAAATAGTATCCTTTGGGTTTACAATTAGACATAAGTAACCAATTAAATCTTTGATTTCTTTCCGCTCGTAAAATCGAAGCCCACCCACAATATTGTAGGGAACACCCGACCGTCGAAAGGCATCTTCTAGTGAACGGGACTGTGAATTTGTACGATATAGAATAACAAAATCACTAAAATTTCTTTTCTGAAGTTTAATTTCTTTCTCCAATGCATTTACGACAGCATCCGCTTCTTCCATCTCATCATTAGTTTCAATCAAACCTAATTTTTCTCCGGCACCATTGTGCGGAATTAGTTCTTTTGGTGCACGATTTACATTATTTTTTACCACTGAAGCTGCTGCTTCGAGAATATGTGCTGACGATCTGTAGTTTTTTTCCAGTTTGAATACTTCGCAATTACTAAAAATCTTTTCAAATTCAAGAATATTTTGAATGTCTGCCCCACGCCAACCATAAATAGACTGATCATCATCACCGACAACACAAATTTGCTGATGATCTTCAGCTAAATATTTCATTAACATAAACTGAGGTTTATTGGTGTCTTGGTATTCATCTACTAATATATATTGCCATTTCTGGCGGTATTTTTCTAAAATATTTGGATGTTTTTTAAATAATTCTAATGGAAGCATCAGCAGATCATCAAAATCCACTGCATTATTATCAAACAGGGCTTTTTGATAATTTTTATAAATATTCGCATAGTTTTTTTCTAATACCAGATGTGCTTTCTTGACCGCTTCATCAGGATAAATCAGCTTATTCTTAAAGTAACTGATTTTATGTCGAACCTCTTGGGGGGTGACATAATTTTTGGGGATATTCATTGCTTCCATGACTACTTTGACTAATGCAATTTGATCCTGAACATCAAAAATAGAAAAATCTGCAGTATAATTAAGTTGATGTATTTCACTACGAAGAATCCGGGCACAGATGGAATGAAAAGTTCCAATATTTAAAACAGTTTCTTTCCCTTTGACCAGTTTTTTCACACGATCTTTCATTTCCTGCGCTGCTTTATTTGTAAAAGTGACAGCAAGTATATTTTCGGCAGAAACCAAATTATTTTTAATCAAATGGGCAATTTTATGGGTTAAAACACGTGTTTTCCCGCTGCCTGCTCCAGCAAATATTAAAACAGGTTTCCCAAAGGCCTCTACGGCAGATTTTTGAACTTTATTCAGATTCCCTTTACTCATTCTGTTTGTGTTCTACCCCTTTTTAATTCGCTGTCTATTAACTTTACGGCGAAGCTTCTGAAACTCACGTTTTGCTTTATTATGTTCCTCTTCTGTACGTGAAAAATTATGGTACCCATCTCCCCTTGCAACGAAAAACAAGTATTCGGTATCCGCTGGATATAAAGCTGCTTTAATGGATTCAAGACCAGGGTTGTTTATTGGACCGGGCGGCAGTCCATAATGCAAATATGTATTGTACGGTGAGTCAATTTTTAAATCTTTTTTCAATAGACGTCGAGGACCATCTTCCACAATATATTGTATCGTTGGATCAGCCTGAAGCCGCATACCTTTTTTCAGTCGATTATGATATACGCCTGCAATAACCGATCGCTCACGATTGTAAATGGCTTCCCCCTCAATAATAGAAGCTAGAGTAATGACTTCTCCTTCTGTCATACCGATATCTTTCATGCGTATCCGTAGATCATCATTAAAATTCTTTTTATATTCTTGCACCATCCGTCCAACAATTTCTTGCGGTGACTCATCTTCAGAAAACCGGTAAGTTTCAGGAAAAAGATATCCTTCAAAGGACTCAGCTGCAATACCCCATTTCCAAAGCAATAAACTATTGTTACATGCATTCTCAAATTCTTCCGGATCCATTCCTAGTTTTTCCTCCAATGCCCTAGCGATCATTGAAACTGTCCACCCTTCAAATATAGTAATTTGTTTATTTAAATGGACTCCATTCACCAACTGATCGATAATGTCAAAATTGGTTTGCGCTTTTATTAGTTTGAAACGGCCTGCCGGAATATCCTTTTCATATCCCAACGCCTTAACAGCTAACAAAAAGGACCTTTCGTTGCGGATGACATTATTATCCTGCAGATGCGCACTAACTTCTTTTAAAGAAGCGCCGCTTGGGATGGTCACTTTTACAGAATTATAAGGATTTCCTTGAGGCCATAATAAAACAAGGCTATAAAAAGCCAATAATACGCCCAGAACAATAACCGCTATAATTCCAATAAAGCTTTGACCCAGATGAAATGGAAATTTTTTCATCATTTTCGGGGGGCCAAATTTATTATTCTTTTCCTATTAAGGGCAAATTCTATTCCTTGGCTTATCAGGGACACAAATTCATACAAAAAGTATAAAACTCATTGGTAGACCTAATTGATCAATGTAATTTTTTTGCCGCTATGAGCGATAAAAAAAACAATAATGACATCCATCTTTTTGAAGGATGGGCATTTGGAAAAATCAATTATATTCTTTTTACAATTGGTGTAACTCTGCTTTTGGTCGGATATGCTGCCATGACCACTGGATCAGTAAATAGTTTTCAAAGCTTGACCTTGGCCCCAATCCTACTTTTTATTGGCTACATTATTGTAATTCCTTTAGCTTTGGTTTACCGCAAGAAGAAATAGTAACTGGGGCTGTAGTTCAGTTGGTTAGAACGCCGGCCTGTCAAGCCGGAGGTCGCGAG
>CAYXUK010000030.1:0-11212 GCA_964468295.1 uncultured bacterium
ATTGTTTATCTAGGCGTTGGAACTCGAGATTTTCTTGAGCAAAATAATAAATAGACTTATCAGCGGCCTGTAATTTTATATAATCCAAGTCCCCGTTGACTCCAGCGATTACGTTGGATGTCAATGTCCATGGTGTAGTGGTCCAGATTAATAAATATTCTTTTTCCCTATCTCGAAGCGCAAAACGGACAAACACAGCTTTATGGGATACGAGTTTTCTGCCCTCGATAATTTCCATTTGCGAATAGGAGGTGCCTGACCTTCCGGACCATGGGACAACATCAGAACCGCGATAGATTTTACCTTTTTCATTTAATTTTTTAAGGAACCCCCAAATCGTATAATTATTTTCATCGGACATAGTGAAATAAGAATTATCCCAATCCATCCAGTAAGCGAGACGTTTGGACTGTTCGGTCTGAACAGCGGAAAATTTATCAACGCGCTCCTTGCACATATTCACAAACTTCTCAATACCAAATTCTTCCACTTCCCGCTTGGATTTAAATCCCAGTTCTTTTTCAACTTCCACTTCAACCCACAATCCTTGACAATCAAATCCCTGCTGGTAGCGGAGTTCATGTCCGTCCATAGCCTTATATCGGTTATACAGATCTTTTAAGGTGCGCCCCCAGGCATGGTGAACACCCATTGGATTGTTGGCGGTGATAGGACCATCGATAAAAGACCATTTGGGTTGGCCTGTATTGGCTTCCCGCCTTTTTTGGAAAATATTATTTTTTTCCCAGAAATCGAGAATTTTATGCTCAATAGCAATAAAATCTGCTTGTGGATTGATACGCTGGATCATGATTCTGTTTTACGGCCCATTTTGGGGGTGCAAAAATTAGTCTTTACCTCTTCCACAAACAAAGCAGAAACCATAATAAAAAAAGGCGATGTTACCATCGCCTTTTTCAAAAATTAGATTTAATGAATAATCAATCTTCCAGTTCAAGGGTCATATAGCGTGCAACTCCTTCCCTTTTCAAATGGAGCATGACCATATCCCGCTTTCGCGTTTCTTTGATTAGGGCTGTAAATTCTTTGGGAGAATTGCACTTTTTAGTCCCCACTCTTGTAATGAGATCTCCAATACGTATACCTGCCTCATCAGCAATACTACCTTCAGCAACATCGGTCACAATGACCCCTTCCTCACGGCTGTTAATATCATATTCTCTCATTAGTCGCCTTGTAAGCGCTGAAACCTCCAGCCCCAATTCATTTGTTTGGGTTGGTCTGCTGGATGCATACAGCACATCATCTTCAGGCATTTCTTCCAGCCGTACCTTCAACGTTTTCTTGCGACCATCACGGATAATCACGAGCTCATAGTTCTGATTTGGCTTGGATGCAGACACGGTATTACGGAGATGATCAACATTATTCACCTTTACATCCTCAAATTGAACAATGACATCGCCTGTTTCAACACCAGCTTTTTTCGCGGGGCCATCAACAACCACATCAGCTACTAACGCGCCGCTCCTGGTTTTCAGACCCAATGCCCTAGCGGAGGTTTCATCAATGGGTTGAATGGAAACACCAATCCAAGAACGAAGCACCTTACCATGGTCGAGCAAATCAGACATAACCCTTTTCACCATATTTGCAGGTATAGCAAACCCGACCCCTTTATTGCTTCGATCAAAACTGTTCGTATAAATAGCTGTATTAATTCCAACTAAATCGCCAGCGGCATTTAATAATGCGCCACCGCTGTTGCCAGGGTTAATGGCCGCGTCGGTTTGAATAAAATCTTCGTATATATCACCCTGAATGATATTCCCTCGGCCCTTGGCAGAAACAATTCCAGCTGTTACGGTATGGCTTAAATTGGCAGAAAAGGGGCTCCCTACAGCGATCACCCATTCACCGACTCTTAATGCATCTGAATCACCAAATTCGAGGTCAGTGAGGCCACGAGCGTCAATTTGCAGCACAGCCAGATCAGATTTGGGATCCCGGCCGATAATTGATGCATCATACTCTGTTTTATCCAATAGTCGCACTGTAATCTCATCCATGTCTTCCACCACATGGTTATTCGTAATGATATATCCTTTCCTAGAATCCACAATTACGCCAGAGCCAAGGGCAGTAGATTTAAATTCACGTTGCGGTTGTTGGAAGAAAAACCGGAATAAATCATTATCCTGGGGTGAATTCCGGTGAAATTGACTTAGGTCAATATTCTTTTCCGTAAAAATCGTGACAACGGCCGGATTAGCCTTTTCGGCAATATCGGCAAATTGATCGCTAAATTGCTTTAAAACCGTATTTTGGGCAAAAATATTGCCAACCATAACGATTGTTATTAATAATTTTTTCATCATTTCCTTCGATCTTATGATATTGAATTTAATGCAGTTCAATAACCAATGTTCCAAATCAAATACTTTTTTGAAAACTAAATACCCAGTCATTCATTTCTTCAATTGATTTGCCATCAATTTTAGCATCCAAAGGCTTATCAAATCTTAAATAAATAGGTTGGCCAAAAATTGCGGTAGAAATTCTTAACCCTATACCATAATCAACCAATGTACTATTATTAAAACCTTTATCTCCAACTGCAAATTTTGAGCCAGAAAGAGTACCTTGATCAATAAAACCTGCCAATTCAATATTAACTCCAGCAAAGGATTTTGATAAGAATCCTTCAAAAGTTATTGCAAATACTTGTTCCACGCCCGAGAATCCTTGATTACCAAAAGCTCTTAAGTTCGCATCTCCAGGTAAATGATAGCGCCCAAAAAACTCTTTATTACCGTAAAAACTGGTGTTGTCTCTGAGATAACTTTTTTCATATAGATCTCCTGATCCAGCTCCTTCGACATTAAACCTTTCTTGTAGGGGTGCTCCATTTTCGTTCGACCATATTTGACCATATATTTGTCTGAAACGAGCTCCAAAAGGACCAAGTTTTTCATCAAATGAGTTAGTGAAAACAATCCGACTAAATGACCAATCAGATGCTTTAAATGGAGTGAAATCAATACTTATGTTATTCTTTATTTTGGCAAAAATGGAGTGGATCTTAGTTGAAGTTACAATTAATGCACCATCATCATATAAATGGGTTCGAAATGTATCTTTAACTTGATTTTGATAGAAGCCAAAGCTTATACGCTTTAGGCCATTTATAGAATTGTTTCGATCAATTTCTTTTATAAAACTCAGTCCGCTACCTCTTACACCCTGGAGATCAAACATATGATAGTTAATTTGATCTATGCTTTTCAGAGGTGTCCTTGTCCAGCCAGAAATCTTGTAGAATGTTTTTTTTGTTTCCAAGCTTACATTTAGATCAGATTCGAAATAATCTAACATACCATATGAACTTTTATACCTAAAACCTGGTAAATAACCATCTTTATCTAAATAATGAAGTGTTGGATGATACTGAATAACATATCGATTACGAGGTAAATAGCGCATCCCAGGCCTATAAAACATGGTTTCCTTTGTCATCTTACCCGTAAAATTATTTCTATAATCTATATCCATCGTTTGAGCATCTGGATCCAAAGTTGCATAATCCGGCTCACTAGGGACATTATAAGTAAATGTATCTTTTGCGCGAAACTTATGGTTTTTCCACCAAACTCTATGAGATGTACCATCTTTCAAAGTAGTTTCTACTAACTGAGGCATATCCCGGTTACCATATCGCACAATATCTAAAGCCACATCCCAAGTGCCATCTGTTTTTTTGTTCTTTTTCCAATTATTTATACCATAGTCTAAAAGGCGAGTATCATGAAGCCAAGGTCGAAAAAACCAATCTAGATCTTCACCGCTTACGTCTTCCATCGCATCAACAAAGCGCTTTTCATTTGTGTGTTTTAGATTCCAACGACGGTAATATTCTTGCATTCCTTTTGTAAAAGTCTCTTCACCCAAAATATATTTTAATTCAACTAACATAAGTGATGGTTTCGTATAGGCATTCGCACCAGCAGCGCGTGATCCTTTAAACATATAAGTAGAACGGCTTATGGGTTCATCCTGTCCACTATCCATAAAATTTATCATCCCCCATTGCGTATTGCCTAAACTGCTACCAAACTTCCAGTATTTTTTTTGCCAATCTTTATATCGGCTGGCTGACAAATCAAAACCATGGTCACCATATCTATCCATCATATACCAACCTGTTTGAAAAGAACTAAACCCTTCATCCATCCATGCTTCTCGTACTTCATTATTTCCAAGAATACCATAAAACCATATATGACCAACTTCATGAAGTATTAAGCCTTCAGATTCACTGCCATCCATCACCAACATGGGATATTCCATCCCTCCGCCAGCTAATCGATCCGTATTTGTGACCTGTGGATAAGGATACATGCCAAACTTTGTACTTAACCACTCTATTGCTCTTTCAGTTCGTGCTACAGCTTTTTTAGTCCACTTATGTCCATTCTTTTGATTAAACAAGGCATGAACAGCAATTCCATTCCATTGACCACTTTCATAAACAAAATCAGGTGTCGTTACCCAGGCAAAATCATGGACATTTTCTGCATAAAAAGAGACCACTCGCCTTTCATCTTCATCGTACTTCGATCGATTGGTCTTGAATTCTTTAAGCCATTCTGAAAATTTCTGACTGGTATCTACACGAACTTCCTCCCAGCCAGGATCACCTGCAGTAACTGTTCCTGTGGAACCAATGATATATCCTTGAGGGACATCCATTGTTACATCATAGGTGCCAAATTCTCCATAAAATTCGCCCTCTGCATGGAATGGCTCATTGAACCATCCGTTTTCATCATAGACTACAACCCGTGGATACCACTGAGCAAAATTGTATTGTTTTCCTATTCGACCTGCACGTTCAGAAAATTCTCCTACATGTTGTACCCAGTCCAAATTAATATCCATTGATTCATTAGGCGCTAATCCATTCTCTAATTTTGAAGAAAGAATAGTATCATCAATTTGAAATGAATCTGCTAATACGAACCCTTTTTTATTAATCTTGAAATTGCTTATATCATATTTACTCAAATATGGTTTCATTCCCTTTTTAAACCTTGCACCTCTACCGGCCCGTCCTAAACCTGCCAAATATTCTCGATGTTTCACTGTTCCTTCCTGGAAAGCGTTCGCATACAAATTGAGATAAAAATGGTATAATGTATCCGGAGAATTATTGACATACGTGATGGTTGAATGGCCGCCAATGGTGTGCTCAGCCGTATCCAGCTTTACATTCATTTTATATTGGACAAATTGCTGCCAGTATTCACTGGCAGATAGTGTGGTCATATTCAAAAGAAAGGTGATAGTAAGTAATTTCATTATTGCTTGAATTATTGAGTCAAATCTGCCATTAGAGTAAATGTTAGTATAATTATTGTGTCATGGATAGAGTTTTGACACGGGGGGGCTTATTTTGGATATTAAGAAGCCAAGTAAGGTTTTAAGTCTTCATAAAATGTTTTCTCATTCCGCGGGCCAATATACCCTTTAACGATATATCCATCCCGATCAATAATCAAAGTTGTCGGTACCCCATAGATAGGCTGACCAATTGCACGACCATAAATAGATGTAACCATCTGTGTTTCATTATCATCAATATCGGTGAGAACAGTATACTCCATATCCCAGTTGTCCATAAAATTAAGTATGTTTTTTGCCGATCCGGAGGTAAGGGTAATACCCACTATTTCAAGGCCACGCTCTTTATGTTTTGAATAAAGTTTATTAAAATCAGGTATCTCCCGACGGCATGGTCCACACCATGTACCCCAAAAGTTGAGCATAATCACCTTACCGCGATTTTCACTTAAGGTGAATAATTTACCTTGCACTGTTTTGAGTGTAAAATCTGGTGCCTTGATGGCAAAATCCGGACGTTTCGGCGACTTATTGGAATTGACCATTTTATCTACAATATCTTTTGGTCGGCTTACTTCTTTCATTTTCTGTTTTTGACCACAACTGATGGCAATCAAAATGGACATGAATAAAATAATTCTCATTTTTAACATCTTTCTAATTAACCTGCTAAACCTTTATCTAAAAAATCCAGAAAATCATTAAAGTTTCTTGTCATTCCCGGGAAAGTAGTTATTACTTGGTTATCAGGACTTAAGATAACATAATAGGGCAATGCCGCTGTTCCGAATCGATTAATTTCATACTCCTGGTTTTCCCTATGATTGGGTCCACCATCTGTATACAACTGCACCAACACCATTTCACCAAACCGATGCTTTACCTCTGTTTTAGTGAAAACATTGGATTCCATCCAACGGCAGTTAGTACAGGTATATCCAGTAAAATCAATAAATACCGGTTTGCCGGTAATTTTGGCTTCAGACAGACCCTGGTCTAGATCTCTGTACCAGGTGAACTCTTCCGCCATGGATGCTCCATTTGTTCGTACTGCACCAGATTCACCTTCTACAATCGGTGGAAGATAAGAATATATCAAACCATGGATTCTTTGGCCAAAAAGACCAGATGTCAGGTATAAACCAAAGGTTAAAAATGCTGTACTTATCATCAGCCTAGGAACACTTATCGATTCGAATGGAGAATCGTGGGGCAGTTGAATTTTCCCCAGGAGATAAACACCCGTTAATAACATCAACACTGCCCACACAGCCAGAACGGAACTATGTGTGAAAAATCCCCAACTCCAAACTAAATCCGTATTACTTAGAAATTTAAAAGCTGCTGCCATTTCTAAAAAGCCCAAAACTACTTTTACTGAATTTAGCCACCCGCCAGATTTAGGCATTTTGGCCAAATATTGAGGAAAAAGGGCTAAAAAGAAAAATGGAAATGCAAAGGCGGCGCTGAAAGCGATCATTCCGATCATGGGCCAGAACCATTGCCCATGGGATGCAGCTACCAACAGCAGCCCTACAAATTGCACTGTGCATGTAAAACTTGTAAGTGTAAAAGTGACAGCCATAAAAAGCGTACCGATTACGCCACCACGGCCTTCCTGATTGAATGAAAAATTGCGCAGTTTTTCAGGTAATTGAATCTCGTACATCCCAAAAAGAGAGAGGGCAAAATAAATGAACAAAGCAGCAATAAATAAATTTACCCACGGATTGGCAGCTAATTGGTTTGCACCGGATGCGCCAAGGGTGATCGCCAGAATAAATCCAAGGATAGAAAAAGTGGCAATAATTCCCAATGTATATATGATGGCATTATTGATCGGTTTTCCTTCACCTTTTTCTCCTTGATGGGTGAAAAAGGAAACGGTAATTGGTATCATAGGGAATACACAAGGTGTCAATAAAGCCAGAAATCCCATAGTAATAGATAATACAATAAATGAGATAAATCCTTTTTCAATCTCTGCATCTAAATTTATATCTCCAAAATCATCAAACTCTTTCACTGCGGCAATCATTTCTGTTCGATTTTCTCTTGTATCGCCGGCATCAACATTCAATACAACAGTTAAAAATTCTTCCTTGGGTGGATAACAAAGAGAAGCATTGCAAACCTGATAAAGAACACCTATCGAAAGTTCATATTTTCCTGGTTGAAGATCTGATTTTAGTAAAACTGGAGCTGTAAAAATTGCGCCGCCTTGGTGGGTTCGCGTATTTGTTTCAAATCCATCGTCATATTCTTCAATTGGCGCTTCTTCTAACACCATACCCGCTTCAGCGATTGCGTCGCCGGTAACAATTACCCGACTGGCTACGGGGCCCTTACCCTGATCCCTTAGGGCATATATTTTCCATTCTTCGTCCATTGTAGCAGTAACAACAATATCGACAACTTCTCCAGCTCTAGCACCTTCTTCAACTTTTGCCGAGAGTGTGACCGGAGTGTCAAACTGTGCCCATAGACTAGTCAGGAAGAATAGACTAAGAAAAATAATATTTTTTGATTTATTCAGCATCTCAAATCGGGGCGAACATAAGTATTTTAATTTTGGTGACCAAACCATTGTTTCAAGCGGTATTTTAGGCTTGATTTGTGGTTTATTTCCTGTCTAATTAAGGATAATGCATTTTCACATGCTGTAAATCCTTGATTAAAAAAATAATCCAATTTCCCAAATTCTGACCATTGGTAATCTTCCACTTCAGGACTAATAAGTACATCGGCTGCTTTTGTGCAATTTTCAATCAAGTTTTGATAGGTAATCATATATGATCGCATTACAATTTCATATATGTTTGTATCCCGTAAAGGTTTCATACCTTTTCGACGAATATCAATCCCAATCAATATATCAACCTCTTTTCTAATAATCGTTGTAGGTAGCGACATGCTCGCTCCTCCATCGACTATTAATTGATGATCAATTTCTGTCGGTTCAACAAATCCAGGTATGGAACCACTTCTTGTGGCCGCTTCTACCAAATCTCCCGTTTCGTAAACAACGTGCTCACATGCATTTAAATCAGTAGCAATTATTTTCAGTGGTATCTGTAATTCATCAAAACTTGCAACTGGAATCAAAAATTTAAAAGCATCTTTTAAACGTCTTTTTTTTATAAATGAATTCTGGTGTAGCGACATGGCTAATACAATCTGATCCTTGACCTTCTTCACAATCTGATTAAAAGCAGAACTAGAGGATGAGGGTCGATCAATTAGATGCTTTATCCCTAGCGCCCTAAATTCTTCACTGTCGATAAATTCCTTGAACCTATTCTCAATCCATTGTGGGTCAAGGGTTGCCGCATACATGGCGCCTACAACACTGCCGATACTTGTCCCGGCAATTTGGTGAATTGGAATTTGATTATTATGCAGTACTTGAAGTGCACCAACATGGGCTGCACCCCTTGCACCGCCGCCCCCCAAAGCAAGGCCTATTATTGGCCCTGACATTTAACCCTTTATCGCCTCACTGTGTTTCATAATCTTTATGGTCATTTCCACTTTTTCAAATGGGTTATCACCATCTGACCCTTGGTACCCTCGATTTTCTTTTCTAGGTGTATTTACATTGATAATTTGATCAATCACTTCCAAGCCTTTAATAACTTGCCCAAAAACCGTATACTGTCTATCAAGTTGCGGCGTCGACGTGTGGCAAATAAAAAACTGGCTGCTAGCACTATTTGGATCTCTCGTACGCGCCATAGATAGAGTGCCTCTTACATGCAAGGATTCATTGAATTCACCAGGAATCATCCAGGTATCAGGATTACTTTCCTGTCCAATACCAAAAAATTTACCCGCACGCCCACCACTACCATCATTCAAACGGTTCGTATCTTTTGAATTAGGGTCACCGCCTTGAATCATAAAATCTGGAATCACACGGTGAAATGTAGTTCCGTCAAAATATCCTTCCTTTGCAAGTATGGTAAAACTCTCTACATGCATGGGTGCTATTTCCGGGTAGAATTCAACTACCATATCACCAAATTGCGTAGAAATAACAGCAACATCCTTCTCTTTCGAACAACTCATAAATAAAACCCCAATTAATATTAATGTGATTAATTTTTTCACTTACTTATACTCCTGCTCCCGGGTTTCGTGGTTGGAATTGCTACCAATGATTCCGGGATATCATTTTTGTCATAACTAACTGCTTCCATCGATACTAAAGAAAATTGATTATCATGTAAGATAACAGATCCATTACTTCGATCTACAATAATTGCTAAACCAATAATTATTCCACCAGATTTTTCCACCAAATGCATCACTTCCTTTACAGAGCCTCCCGTGGTAATTACATCCTCCACCACCAAAACTTTTTCACCAGGTACGATAGCAAATCCACGGCGTAAGGTCATTTCACCGTTTTCACGCTCAGCAAAAATGGTTCGCTTCCCCATGACACAACCAACATTTGTTCCAATAACAATACCGCCGACAGCTGGTGAAATTACGGTATCAATTTCTGACCCTTCAAAATGACCTGCGATTTTTTCGGTAAATTGAGCCAGGTGTTCAGGATATTGAAGTACTTTGGCACATTGAAAATAAGTTGGACTATGACGACCTGATGTCAGGATGAAATGGCCTTCAAGCAGTGCCCCTGTTTCCCGAAAAATATTTATATATTTATCATGACCCATACATTAAATCTCTCATTGTATTTACATAACCCTGTGTAGCATCTCGAATTGCCGACTTGCTTAAATCTCCGGCAAAACTGATACTTCTTGATACATTGATAAGGGCAATTCCATCTGTATTTCCATCGATCATACTTTTTGTTAAATCGCCGCCTTGTGCACCGATACCTGGTATTAAAAATGGCAATCCGGGTGCATTACCCCGGACTCGGCTGATTTCCTCCGGAGATGTTGCGCCGACCACCAAACCCACATTATTATTTTGATTCCACTGCACTGCCAGTTTTGCTATTTTATCAAATAATAATTCTTTTCCAGTAGCAAGCGACTGTAAATCAATAGCAGAAGGATTTGACGTTCGACAAAGAATAAATGCACCCTTTTCCGGTATTTCAGTAAATGGTGTAATCGAATCCCGACCCATATATGGATTTAATGTAACGGCATCAAATCCAAAATGATCAAAAATACTTTTCGCATATTGCCTGGCAGTATTACCAATATCTCCACGTTTCGCATCACCGATAATGACCACATCGTTGTCAAAATAATCCATGGTTTCTTCTAACCATTGGTAACCGGGACTCCCCCACCTTTCAAAAAAAGCCAAGTTGGGCTTGTATGCTGCGACTAAATCCCGCGTAGCATCAATTACGTTGAAGGTGTGTGCTTTAAGATTATCTAAAGAAGGGCTCTTTAGATTCAATTTTTCCGGATTTATATCCAATCCGACACAAAGATGACTTTTTTTCGCTTGTATAATTTCTGAAAGCCGCATATTAAAGGATTTCATAGGTGTAGAATTTACTTTGTCATGGTATGAACACAAAAAAGGAATGTATCTATGATGCTAAGAATAGTTAACTCCCATTAAATTCAACTGTAATGGAACAACTTTCATTTTCCACTTCTCAGAAATCCCGATCCCGTGTGATTGCCTCAAGCGGTGTATTTCAGATTGAATTGCTCGAGCGTGTTGGTGAAGCTGATTATCCTCAACTGATTGAAATTTCAAAATCGCTGGTAAAAGAATATGGCGAAAAAGCGATCCTTACTAAATCAACGATCCAAAAATATTTTAATAAATCCGGATCCTTGCCTTTTATTGCCTGCTATAGAAATAAAATTATCGGATATATTATCGGTGTGCCAATTGAGGAATTAAG
>CAYXUK010000030.1:11312-17231 GCA_964468295.1 uncultured bacterium
TTTGAATATTACCGCCGGGATTTAATTGCAGAACAATCTTCTCCTTTAAAAAACAATCCGCCTTTAATAACACGTACTTAATCCTTTTTTGTTAATAGGCTAACCACCACCAGTGAAACTACCGATAAGGTAATTGCTGGCAAAACTTCATCCATATTGTTATAAACATTCGCCGGAATAATATTGCGAATAAAACCAGCTTCTTTCCATAATAATGTGGTTACCGTACCAGTTAGAATAGAGGCAATTGCCCCCTGCTTTGTAGCGCCTTTCCAAAATAAGGCTGCCACCAAGCTTGGCGTAATCGCTGCACCGTAGATCGTATAAGCATAAAGAGCACGTTCGAAAAATCCCGCTGATTTGGCAAATCCCAATGAAACGATATAAGCAACGATTCCTAAAATGAGAACCAATACACGGCTTAAAAAAACAATTTTCTTTTCATCCGCATTTGGATTTATATAATTAAGGTATATGTCCCGCATGAGGGTCGTGGCTGGTACAAGCAAATAACTATCTGCTGTGGAAATAATAATACCAACAATCGTGGTCATCATAATTGCGCCCAAAAATGTCGGCAAAAATTTATGTGAAGCATAAATCAACACGTACTTTCCTACTTCTGCATCAGGGATCATACTTGATACAATCCAAGCAGAAACAATAATCATTAATTCGGCTAGTGCAACCGCAAAGATCAAAACTTTGGTAGCCGATTTTGCACCTTCGGCATCCTTGCTGGCAAAAAACCTTTGATACATATTGGCATCACCCATGATTAATAAAAAGGACGGAAGGCAGAAGTTGATGATATCCATAGTGGAATACACACCCCAGAAATTCATATGTTCTGGTTTTCCCATGGCATCAAATGAAGCAGCCATTCCTGATAAACCGCCTGCTTCAGCAAGAAAAATCGGAATGGCTATAATGAATGAAAAAAGAATAATGATTCCATTGGCGACATCCGTATAGGCAACACTGACCAGTCCGGCCAGCATGGTATACGCAATAATAAAAATGGCTGCAATGATCGTTCCCGTTTCCACACTGATTAACGAATTTCCACCTGGATCTGTTAGTATCGTTTTCAGCACAGCACCACCAGCATTATACTGGTAACTGACAATAACCATATAGGCAATAACAAGTGCAATTACAGAAAGTAATCGTGCAGAGGGTCCATATCGATCACCCAAAATTTCTGGAACGGTAAACTTTTCAAATGATCTGGCTTTACCTGCAATTTTTGTCAGGAGAATAATGCCAATAATACTGCCTAAAGGTAAAATAAGGGCCGCCATCCCTGTTTCATAAGTCTTTCCGGCATTTCCAAGGATCGAGCCTGTTCCCATCCAAGTAGCCAACATAGTACCTACAAGAATCCAAGGAGTTAAAGATCGACCTGCAATAGCGAAATCGGACTGCGTTTTAATTTTTTTGGCTTTATGCAGCCCAATTCCAATTAATGTAAATAAATATAGGAGTATGATAACTAAATAAATCATCTTTTGCTTCTGTCTTGGTTAACTTGAGTCGCTGAAATTAATTTCACACCATACGATTTCCAAGAGTAGCCATGTTACCAAAACAATTAAAAAAAATTGTGATATTTTTTGGATTGGTCTCATTTTTATTGAGCCAATCCAATGAAATTGATTCAAAACAAAAGGAAAAACACGTGAATCGTCTAGCCAAAGAGTCGAGCCCCTACCTATTGCAACACCAATATAATCCCGTGGATTGGTATCCATGGGGACAAGAAGCATTTGACAAAGCAGCTGAGTTAAACCGTCCCATTTTTCTTTCCATCGGATATTCTACCTGCCACTGGTGCCACGTTATGGAGCATGAATCATTTGAAGATGAACAAGTAGCTGAACTTTTAAATGAAAATTTTATTTCTATTAAAGTGGATCGTGAAGAAATGCCCGAAGTGGATCATGTATATATGTCTGTTTGCCAAGCCATGACTGGCCGCGGGGGTTGGCCCCTGACCATTATTATGACGCCTAAAAAAGAGCCCTTCTTTGCTGGAACTTATTTCCCTAAAAGCGGTCGATTAGGTCGGCCAGGCATGATGGAACTTCTACCCTCCATTGCTGATGCATGGAAAAATCGACATGATGAATTAGTAAAGTCTGCGAATAAAATACATGAATTTTTAATTAGCTCTAATACAAAGAGATTGGGCGATGCCCTAAATGAATCCATATTACAAGATACTTATTCTCAATTTGTAAATCAATTTGATAAAGACAATGGCGGATTTGGAACGAGACCAAAATTCCCTTCACCTCATAATCTAATTTTTCTGTTGCGTTTTCATCATATGACTGGTGATAAAACATCTTTAATGATGGTTGAAAAAACCCTACAAGAAATGCGTATGGGTGGCATTTTTGATCATGTGGGGTTTGGTTTTCACCGGTATTCTACCGATGCGGAATGGCTGGTACCTCACTTTGAAAAAATGCTTTATGATCAGGCAATGCTTGCCATGGCATATACAGAGGCCTTTCAATTAACCGGAAATAATGTTTATAAAAAAACAGCAGAAGAAATATTGACTTACGTGCAAAGAGATATGACTCATTCTTTAGGTGGATTTTATTCAGCAGAGGATGCAGATAGTGAAGGTGAAGAAGGTCTTTTTTATTTATGGAAAATTGAAGAATTAAATTCAATTTTGGAAGGTGAAGATGCTAGATATGTGCAGCACGTATTTAATCTTCAACCCGATGGAAATTATAAAGATGAAGCTACGGGCCAATTTACTGGAAGAAATATTTTTTATTTAAATAAATCCACATCGGAATTGGCCGATAAGAAAAAAATGTCTGTCATCCGGGAGAAACTTTTTCATGCTCGTGAAAAACGCATTCACCCCATAAAGGATGATAAAATTCTAACAGACTGGAATGGATTAATGATTGCCGCATTTACCAAAGCCGGCGTGGCATTCGATTCAAAAGAATTGATTGAAGCCGCTGAAAAAAGTGCCCAATTTATTTTTAACAACCTGGTAGACGAAAAGGGCAGAATGAAAAAGAGATTTAGAATTGGAGTATCCGGGTTGGATGCACATTTGGATGATTATGCCTTTTTTGTATGGGGTTTATTAGAATTATACGAAGCGACATTTAATATTCAATACCTCCAAAAAGCAATTCAACTAAGCGAAATAATGGTTGACGAATTCTGGAATGAATCAAGCGGAGGTTTTTATTTAGGCAGTGATAAAACAGAAGCATTAATTGTTCGGTCCATTACAGGATATGATGGAGCAATTCCTTCAGGTAATTCCATCTCCGCTATGAACCTGCTCAAATTAACGCGCATTACAGGGGATGTAAAATGGGCAGAAATGGCTGACAAAACATTTAATGTATTTTCAAATGAAATTGAAAGAGCGCCCACTGGCTTTACATCAATGGTGACCGCTTTTTTGTTTGAATCAGACCATCCAAAAGAGATCGTCATCGTGGGATCAGGGAAAGATCCTGAAACATGGGCTGCTCTAGATAGAATTAAATCAACATACAATCCAAATAAAGTACTGCTCTTTAAAGATATTGATGATACAGAACGTGAACTTTCGCC
Organism: uncultured bacterium; assembly: GCA_964468295.1. GTDB lineage: Bacteria > Fidelibacterota > Marinisomatia > Marinisomatales > TCS55 > TCS55. The sequence continues at coordinate 14,916 of CAYXUK010000030.1, forward strand.
TTTGGCTAAATGGACCGCTACCCAACAAACGATTGATAATAAAACAACTTTTTATGTCTGCCAAGATTTTGCCTGTAAAATACCCACAACGGATATTAAACAGGCTATCGAATTCATTAATGAATAAATCATTCTCAAAACGTGTTGGTGAATTATTTGCCCATATTCAGGACTTAATGGATACTGCCACACACACCATGATTCACCGTGCACGCGAAAAAGGTGAACCTAAAAATAAATTATTGGGGTTTTTTTCTTCTTTTGGAGATGCTTACTATAAAAAATATACAGACATCAAAAAAGGAAAGGAATCCCACACGGATTCTTAATAAAGCCAGACAAAACTTCTATATCTAATTATTTGGATATAAGTTGGATTCACCTTCGCTTTTTGCTACCACCACAGCTCCAATGCTATCACTAGCCACGTTCACCATGGTACGGTACATGTCCAACGGCCGGTCCACGGCCAGCATGGTACCCACGATTACTCCAGCGCCAGGGTGATCCCCGAGACCTACAGCACCCAGTACAATAAAGATCATTACCAGTCCGGCTGAAGGAACTGCAGCTGCACCCACAGAAGCCAGAAAAGCGGTCATGACAACCACAACCTGTTGTGAAATAGATAGATCAATCCCCAGTGCCTGTGAAATGAATAGAACACCAGCACATTCGTAAAGTGCAGTCCCATCCATATTAATTGTTGCTCCCAAAGGCAGTACAAAGCTGGTGGTACGATTCGAAACCCCTACATTATTTTCAATACAATCAATTGTTACTGGTAGTGTAGCACCAGATGAACTGGTTGAAAATGCGGTGGCAAAAGCGGAAGCCATAGCCTTCCAATGTTTCAAAGGATTGATTTTGGTGAAAATAAAAAATACCAGCGGTAGAATAACCAAAAAATGGATAGAAAGGCCGATAGATATGGTAATAATATATTTACCCACCGCCTTAAAAACATCTATTCCTGAATTTGCAACTGCAGTGGTAATTAGACCAAATACACCAATGGGAAGAAGTGCAATGATTCCTTGCGTCAGTTTCATCATTGCTTTAAATCCATATGCAAAAAAATTAATAAAAAATTCCTGCGGTTTCCCAGAAAGCCGGGTAATAGAAAAACCAAATAAAATAGACCAAAATATAATACCCAGCATATCACCATCAGCCATAGCTTTGATAGGGTTCAGAGGTATCATTCGTATCAATATTCCTGCTAAGGAATCAGGTTTATTTAATGATGCTGGATCAAAATCTCCACCCATGCCTGAAAATTCAACTCCAACTCCTGGTCTAATGATGTTGGTCAGCAACAGTCCTGTAATAATTGCCAAAATGGACGTTAAAAAATAATACCCAAAAGTTTTGGCACCCATCCTACCAAGTGTTTTGCTGTCACCCAGACTTGCCACGCCGCTTGTGATAGAAAAAATAATGAGAGGAACAATGATCATTTTCAGTAGGCGCATGAAAATAGTTCCAAGCGGTGTTACTACTGTTGATTTTTCGCCCAAAATGAGTGCGAATAATATGCCCAGAGCCATTGCAATGAAAACTTGCCAGTGAAGTTTTAGCTTAAACATTTATGGAATTTAACTTCAATTTGAAACGAAGCCCAATAATGCAAAAATAATTTTTAATTCGAGGTTTTCTTGAACGTAATAAAATAATACCTGTAAACTCTAACAGCTATTTAAGATTTTTTGCTTCAGTCTTTGAATTTCAGGATCTTCAATTATCTATCCTAGAGATCACTCTCTGAATCCAAAAAACAGGCCTTTCCTGATTTTATTGGGATAAAGGAAGTTTGCTGGTGCCAGGGGCCTCTACCGTGTTTCACGGATCCTTGAAATCAATTCTGAAGTAATAAAAGAAAAACCCCTGATTTATTCAGGGGTTTTTACTTATTTAATTCCGCTTGTATTTGGTTGATTCGCCAGCGCGATGCTTTCACTTTCAGTCGAACACAATCATCTTCATAATTACGCTCCAAAACGTCTACCCCTTTTTGTGCTAGGGACATTTCTTTTGCTTCCTTGTACGAAAAAAGAAGATCAATAGTCTGAAAATTTTTATCCATTACATCAACAATCTTCTGGGTAAGTTTATTAATGCGTAAATTATTTAAAGCAGATAAATAAATCCCTTCGGGGAATTTTCGCTTTAAAAAGTTCAATTGTTTTGCCGCCTTTTTTTCGTCAATTTTATTCATTATAACAACCATTTGATGTTTTTCAGCCCCAAGTTCTTTTAAAACTTCTAAAATTGTATTATAGTGCTCTACAACTTGTGTTGATGATGCATCTAGGA
>CAYXUK010000031.1:0-17144 GCA_964468295.1 uncultured bacterium
GGGAAATATCATGAAAATTGGGATGATCGTGATACCCTTTATACTGAATTAGGTGTATTTGAAAGTTTTAATCCTATCCTATCGTCTTCAAACCAAAATCATTCTCATATCTTTCTGGCTAATATTCATCCTGATCTACAGCAATCGGTTATTGACCAAAGTAACAATCCAGATGCTCTTATTGTAGTTGATACAATGAATTTGTGGATTAATACTGCCCTTGATGGGTTAAAAAATGTGCTTTCTAATTCACATATTTTATTGATTAATGAAAGTGAAGCAACCCTGCTCACGGGACAGAATACAATAGCCTCATGTGCTAGAGCGCTCCAAGATGAAGGTCCGCAAACAGTAGTCATCAAAAAAGGCAGTAGGGGAGCCGTTTTATTTTCAGAAAAAGTTCAAATAACAATTGATGCTTATCCAATAAAGCAAGTTTTAGACCCGACTGGTGCTGGTGATACTTTTGGTGGTGGTTTTATTTCTTGCCTTGCAAATGGTGGAACTATGGACGAAGCGTTAATTAATGCTTCTGTTTTAGCTTCTTTTTGTGTAGAAGGTTTTGGGACAGATGCCATTATAGAGGCCGATAAAAAAGAGATAATACGCAGAAGAACCTACCTTCAAGATAGGATACGCTAAATCCTTGCTAGGGTTTTGGTGTTCTACTAATTTCACAGGTTATTTTTAGACATTATTAAATAGGGCAATTCATGATTATTAAAATTCATAAACCATTATTATTGACCTCTCTTATTTCACTGATGGTGTGGGGGTGTGGGAGTTCTCCAGAATACACTACTGCAAAAATGAGAATTGAGAAAGCAGACTGGGTCCAGGCTGAGGAATATTTGCTTAAAGCACTTGAAGTAGAGCCAGATAATCCAGAAATCCCGATTCAACTGGGTTACCATATTTATGCCAAGCAAGGCAATTGGGCACAAATGAATGAAATGTTTGAACGTGCATTAAATTTGGATCCCGATGCAAAAATTTTAACTGGTCGCCCAGTCAAAGAATTTGTAGAACAATACCGTAATATGTTTTGGGCGGAACAGTATAATAAAGGCGTTGGAGATTATAATAAATATAGACAATCAAGAGATAAAACAGATCTTCAATCTGCAATTACTGCATTTGAAAAATCAGGGAAGATTAATCCTAATGAGGGCCAATCTTTTTCAATCTTAGCAACTAGTTATTTGGAGTTAGGTCAAAATGATTTAGCAGTGCAAAATGGGAAAAAATCAGTTGAAGTTATGCCCAATGATTTCCACGCAAATTTTGCTTTAAGTCAGATACTTTCTCGATTGGGACAAAAAGAAGAGGCGCTTCCTTATATTGAAAAGGCTGCTGACTTGGATCCATCCAACAGTAATGCCATTCGTCAATTGGCAACTTTGTATTATGAATTAGATGAAAAAGAGAAATCGGTTGAAACCTTTGAAAAAGCAATTAAAACTGAAACAGATAAAATGCTGAAGTCCGATCTCTATTTCAACCTTGGTGTTTTAAATATGCAATTAAATAATTTTCAGGACGCTGAAGACAGTTTTATGTCTGCTTACGATTTAAATCCAGATGATATAGAAGCATTAGCTGGTATGGCACAAACATTTGAAAATGCTGAGAAATGGCGCCGGGCTTCAAAATTTTATCGTGAATGCATTGCACTTGATCCAGAAAATCCTGACCATTATAAAGGAATGGCACGTGTATTAATACAACAAGGTCGTCCTGATGAAGCAACGCGTTATTATGAAAGAGCAAAGGCGCGTGGCGGGTAAAATTATTCCCCTTAAATATTGTTTTTAATGTAAATCCCCCTTTTTATAGGGGGATTTTTTTATCCTGTTTTTTGCCTCTTATTTAAATATTCATTTAGCGCTAGATCAAGAGGTTGATCAGTGAACAAGGGGACATAATCAATGCGCTGATTTCGGCAACCTAAGCGGTATTTACGTTGATGCATTTCAATCAATTCTTGGTAGGCAGATCGAATATGCCATGGCTCGGTAGTAATGGTTTCATCCGTTTCAAGGTCACGGAATTTAGTTCGGTTCCCAAATTGAAATTCAAGTTCCTGTCGGTCCAATAAGTGAAAAACAATCATTTCCTGTTTATTATGCCTGAAATGATTCAATCCCATCAATACCTGGTCCGGATCATCCAGTAGATCTGAAATCAGAATAACCAAACCCCGTTTTTTAATCCGTTCTGCCATATAATCTAAAGTTGGACGAATTTGAGTATCATTTGCTGATTGAATTTTATCCAGTGTTCCCATAATGATATTAGCATGAGAAGGTGCAGCGCGTGGCGGGATAAATTTCCTAATTTTTTCGTCGAAAAGGACTAGACCCATTGCATCTCTCTGATTGAGCATCAAATGAGTAAGCGCAGCAGATAAATAGCTGCCGTATTCTAGTTTTGTTATGGCACCACTTCCATAAGTCATTGATTGACTAGTATCGAGTAAGATATAAGATCTTAAATTTGTTTCTTCTTCGTATCGCTTTACGTAATACCGATCTGTTTTACCATATAATTTCCAATCAATATGGCGGATTTCATCCCCAGAGCCATAGGCGCGGTGTTCAGCGAATTCAACACTGAAACCATGATATGGACTTTTATGTTGTCCTATTAGGTATCCTTCAACAACTAACCTGGCACGGAGTGCCATGTTATCTAGTTTGGCTACAATGAGCGGGTCTAGGTATTTTCGTTTGTCTATTGAATTCATTTTATTTCCCGAAATGTGACTACTTTATTCTTCAATTAATTTCTTTAGTATATCATTCACTTTCATGCCTTCAGCTTCTGCATTAAAGTTTGGTAGAACCCGATGGCGAAGTACAGGTAACGCTAAGGATTTTACATCATCAATTTCTGCAGTGGGACGGCTATCCAAGACAGCCCTAGTCTTCGCTCCAAGAATCAAATACTGTGAAGCGCGTGGGCCAGCACCCCAATCAATCCATTCATTGATAAAGTCTTTTGCATCTCCTCCCGGACGAGTTGCATTTACCAAATCAACAGCATATTCAATAACGTTTTCTGCAACTGGTACACGCCGGACCAAACCCTGATATTCTAGGATTTCCTCACGTGATATCACTTTATTTAAACTAGTATCAGTTACATCGGTAGTAGTCTGTACGATGGATACTTCATCTTTGCGGCTGGGATAATCAATGAGGATATTGAACATAAATCGATCCAGCTGTGCTTCGGGGAGTGGATATGTACCTTCTTGTTCAATTGGATTCTGTGTAGCCAAGACAAAAAATGGTTCCTCTAAATCATAAGTATTGCCAGCTGCGGTTACTTTGTGCTCCTGCATTGCTTCCAGTAAAGCCGCTTGTGTTTTTGGTGGTGTGCGGTTGATTTCGTCCGCTAAGATAATATTTCCAAAAATGGGGCCCTTAAAAAATCGGAAAGCCCGTTTTCCAGAAGTTTGATCTTCTTCAAGGACTTCTGTTCCTGTAATATCACTGGGCATTAAATCGGGGGTAAACTGGATACGACTAAAAGTAAGGTCAAGCAAATCTGCCATTGATTTGATCATCAATGTTTTTGCTAATCCTGGGACACCTACGATAAGAGTGTGTCCTTTACATAAGAGCGCAATAAGAATATGGTCTAAAACATCTTTTTGTCCGATGATAGATTTACCGATTTCATTGAAAAATCGGTTTTGAAAATCGGATAATTTTTCCAATAATTGTAAATCTTTGTTCTTTGCCATAAGAATCCCTGTCTAAATAATTGGTGAAATAAAATGGGGCGAAAACTTACATGGTGCCTCCGGATGAAACAACGAGAATGTCTTGTCAGACCATTTGGTGTTAGGGAAATTCAAACCTATGACCGAGTTAAATAAAACGATTAAGAAATCCTATATTGAACTCAATAACGATGAAGTGAACTCCCTCATAAAAGAATTGGATGAGTCTCAATTTCGTGCTCAACAAATTCAGAACTGGGTTTTTGACCATCATGTGGAAACTTGGGATGAGATGGAAAATCTACCTATTCATATACGGGAGGAATTATCAGCACGACTGCCACTTCATCCGTTAGAAATAAATTATATTACAGATTCTAAAAATGCTTCAACTCAAAAAATTCTTTTTCAAACCCAAAACGGGTATCCCATTGAATCGGTACTTATGTATGATCAAAAACGGACAACAGTTTGTATCTCCAGCCAGGTTGGTTGTGCGGTGGATTGTAAATTTTGCGCTACGGCCAGCATGGGCTTTATCCATAATCTTAGTACAGGAGAAATGGTTGATCAAGTGATTCATTTACAGCGCCAGTCAAAAACTAAAATTACAAATGTTGTTTTTATGGGTATGGGTGAACCATTTTTAAATTACCGTCGCGTAATTGAAGCAGCAGAAATATTGAATAAAAAAATGGGGTTTGGTGCACGACGGATTACAATATCTACTGCTGGTATTGTACCCAAGATTCGTCAAATAGCAGAAGAGAATCACAAGTATAAACTCGCCATTAGTTTGAATGCAACAAATGAGTTAAGCCGGGAAAGGATTATGCCGCTAACAAATACATACACTTTAAAATCTTTGATGAATTCAGCACATTATTATTATCAAAAAACGCGGCGGTTAATTACATTCGAATATGTATTATTGAAAGGTATAAATGATTCTCCCAGCGATGGTGAACGTCTATTGGTATTGTTACAATCCCTACCTTGTAAAGTAAACGTAATTCCCTATAATGAAATTGGTGGTTCCTACAGTCGACCATCAGAAAACACAATCAACGCTTTTCTCGATTCATTAAAACATGCACCATTTACTGTAACAGTACGATGGAGTAAGGGAACTGAAATTGATGCAGGTTGCGGCCAGTTGGCTGTACATGGAGATATATGATTAATATCGACTTAATGGCTGAACATGTTTTTGATCAATCGGATTTTAATGGACGTATCGCAGTTATTTTAGGATCGGGATTAGGAGGATTTGCTGAAGGGTTGGAAGAACAGAAAGTCATACCATACAAGGAAATACCAAGTTACCCTCATTCAACAGTGGAAGGTCATACAGGGGAGCTTGCGATCGGATCAATGAACGGAGTTGAACTTATAGCTGCAAAGGGACGGTTTCACTATTATGAAGGCTATTCATTTCAAGAGATCACTATTCCGATTCATCTGTTTTCAAAACTGGGCGTTGACCATTTAATCATTACGAATTCATCAGGTTCAATGAATAAAAATTGTGCACCAGGATCACTAATGGCTATTTCCGGTCACATGGATTGTACATACCGCCATAGTGCTGATGACCCAAAATTATATTCTGGAGAACCATTCCATGATCAGGCACTTATTCAATTAGCTATAGCATCAGCAGAAAAACTTGGATTTGAGCTTGCAACAGGGAATTACTGTTGGACACTGGGGCCTTCTTACGAAACACCTGCAGAGATTTCTGATATGCAGAGAATGGGCGGGGATGCTGTGGGGATGAGTACCGTCCCAGAAATCATTTCAGCGGCAGAACTTGGAATGAAAATATTGACGATTTCATGTTTGACAAATTATGCTGCTGGAATCTCAAACCATCCTCTTACTCATGCAGAGGTAGTTAAAACTGCAAAAAAAACCGGTGAGCAATTCACCGGTCTTCTCAAAAAAATTATATCTGCATTAAAGTTGGAAACTTAATATCCGATTGCTGTATTCTCTCCTCTAGAATCTGCGCCGCCCCAATATCCTTTTTCATTGATCATAATACCGTTGGCTTCGCCGATATTTCCTCGAAGTATTATATTATGACCACGGGATTTTAGATTCTCTATAACATCATGTGAAAGTCCATACTTTTCATAGAAAACCATATCCGGCTGCCACTGTGAATGAAACCTGGGAGATGACACCGCTTCCTTGATATTCATATCGTGAAGAGTCACATTGAGAATATTCTGTAGTACAGATGTAATAATGGTTGATCCGCCTGGTGTCCCCAAAACCAAAAAAGGCTTATCATGCTTAAGTACAATGGTAGGCGTCATGGAACTTAAAGGGCGTTTTGTTGGCTCGATTGCATTAGCCTCATTTCCTAAGAGACCATATGCATTGGGCATCCCGGGTTTAATGGAAAAATCATCCATTTCATTATTTAGTAGAAATCCTGCGCCTGTTACAGTAACCCCATTTCCCCAACCCCAGTTGATGGTAGTGGTAACGGCAACTGCATTTCCTTCTTTATCCACAACAGAGTAATGTGTAGTCTCTTCACTTTCCTTTATTGGACCACCGTGTTTTACATCTTGTGAGGACGTAGCACGAGATAAATCAATGTTGCTTGCTCTTTCTATTGCATATGACTCTGATAGCAGCATTTCTATAGGTACGTTCCAGAAATCTGCATCGCCTAAATGTTCTGCGCGATCAGCATAAGCACGGCGTTCAATTTCTGTAATAGCATGAATATAATCGGATGAATTCCAACTAAAATCGATAGGCAATTCTATGGATTGATTCATTATTTCTTGAAGCATATTGAGCATATGAATCAATAAAACTCCACCGGAACTGGGTGGCCCCATGGAAATAATATCATAGTTTATGAAAGATCCCCGGATAGGTTCTCGGTATTTGGATTCATAATTTTTTAAGTCCTCATGTGTAATCCAACCACCACCGTTTTCCATTTCAGCTACAAATAAATCTGCAGTTGTCCCCATATAAAAACCGTCTCTGCCCTTCTTTGCGATGCGTTTTAATGTCTTCGCCAGGTTTTTCTGCACAAAAATATCGCCCATTTCCCATGGCCGATCATCCCGAGTAAAAATCCTTTTTGTTGCAGGATGTAAACTCAAACGGTCTTTGCTGTTATTGAAACGATCCGCTTCATAATAGGATAGATCATACCCTTTTTCTGCCAGTTTAATAGCTGGAGCTAACAGTTGTCTAAGGGAGATGTTGCCGGAGCCATGATCTCGCCATGCTTTGAGTAATCCATCAACTGACCCAGGGACTCCTGAAGCCAAATATGATGTGATAGAAGCACCATTAATCGGATTGCCTTTTTTATCTAGGAACATATCACGATGTGCTTTCGCAGGTGCCATCTCCCGGTAGTCTAGGGTAAAAGTTGTTCCATCAGCAAGACGGGCTACCATAAATCCACCGCCGCCAATATTCCCATTGGAAGAGGATGTCACAGCTAAAGCGAATCCAACAGCTGCCGCTGCATCCACCGCATTTCCTCCTTTTTTAAGAATATCAATTCCAACCTGCGATGCATGACGGCTTGTGGAGACAACCATCCCATTTTTACCGTAAACTGGTAAAGGATGGGATGAATAAACCAATGATATCAAGAAAATAAATATGCTAATTGGAAAACGGAGTAATTTCATTCAATAAACCTTTGAATAAATGGGTTAAAAAATGCCCGGTAAATTAGAACAATATATCATCTATTTTGAATACTTAAATCTATGTTTTACATAGATTAGTCAATTCATTTTTATTATAGAATTAAATGAAAATTTGTATATGAATATCGATTTATTTCATATTTTAATTAAGGGTAGAAATAAAATCACCCAAGCGATTAATTACGGCCTTTAAGCGAGGATGATGATCTTGTATAAATGTCTGTGGGTCGGAGTTGGACTGGTAAGCCTTAACAATATTTTTTACCGATATATTATTTTCGGCATCGATATAACTAGTAGCCATTCTTATGGAATAATTTCCAGGACTATCCAAGAATTCCGTACCGGCCAGAGTAGCGATCTCGTAGTGGTCCAAAAGATGGAGGGATAGATCTTGGTCCGTTTGTATTCCCTTAGATTTTAAATTTTCGGCCCATGGATAAAAATTTGGATAGATATAAAAAGCACCTTTTGGCTCGTTGCATGGGATGCCCATAGCGATCAATTGTTCATATAGGTATCTTGTTCGGATCTGATGCATGCTATTACATAATTGAATGAATTCAGTGATTTTCTGGTTTTCCTGGTATGCAGTAATGGCAGCGTGTTGTAATGGTGCTGGTACGCAGGACCAGATTGATCCGGCCACGTGGCAGAATCCATCGATCACCATTTCTCCTAAGTGATTATCAGGAACAACAGCAACCCCAATGCGCCAACCGCCTAATGATAGTATTTTACTCAAACCTCCTAAAACAATGGTACCTTCCGGATAATATGTTGCTGGAGATGTGTGGCTAAATCCTTCGTATGTTAGCAAACTATATATTTCGTCACTAAGAATGTATATTTGGTTTTCCCGGCAGTATTGCGATATCTCTTCCACATTATGTTTTGATAGAATCGTACCAGTTGGATTATTAGGATTTGTCAGCACTAACATGCAGGGGCCTGGATTTGCCCGCTGCCTTGCTTTCTCCAAATTACTAATGGATACCTTAAATCCATTAGTAGAGTCTAGCTGAAAAGTAACCACCCGCCTACCAATCAACTCTGCTTGGTCTTTGTAGGATACCCAAGCAGGTATGGGCAAAATCACATCACCATTTATAGAATACATCACCGCGTATAATAGAGATTTACTACCCACACCAATAATAATCTGGTTTTCATTTGTGATTAGGTTAAAATGATTATTATAAAATTGAGATACCTTTTGCCGTAATTCATTAATACCCAATAAAGGAACATAACTATTTTTACTAGCATTGTCAGCGAGGGCTGTGGCCAATAGATGGTGAACTGGAAAACGAGATTCACCAAATCCAAGTTGGTAAATGTTTTCACCGTTCTCCCACATGGATTTCACTTTTTCATTGATAAGAAGTGTAGCTGATCCGTACAAGATTATCTTTTTTTGGTATATTTACTACTTAATCAATTTGACTATAAACGACATGAATATAATTAAGGCGTGTGTATTAACACTTTTCCGGATACCTTTTCGCTCCATATTCTATGATCAATAGAGATAACACCATTAACAATTACCCAGGAAATACCTGTTGGATACTGATGCGGATCTTTCCAAGTGGCATTGTCAATAATTGTGTGTGGGTCAAAAATAACAAGATCAGCCCAATATCCTTTTTTGATTTTTCCTCGATCTGTTAAACCCAAAACGGAAGCGGGTAAACTTGTCATTTTACGTATTGCCTCTTCTATAGGTATCAAGCCCAGTTCGCGAACATATTTTCCAAGTACCTTAGGATAAGTACCGTAATTCCTTGGATGGGGCTGGGCTCGACCAAATTCAATCGTACTCCCATCTGAAGCATGCATTACTTGGGGATGCTTCATGATCTGTTGCACATCATCTTCATTTAGGCAGTGATAAATACCCGATCCATCACCAGCATAAACTAAATTCATCAGAATTTCAGCAGCATTTTCCGGCGTTGGGTCATATCCATTTTTCTGTGTGATTTCAGCTAGGTTCATACCATTAAATTCTGTATTTGGTGGATAACTGGCCACAACAATGCTTGCGGGATCACCGCCTCCCCTGTCATGTACGATATTCCAAACAATATCATCTTTGATTTTTTGTCGCTGTACGGAATCATCCAGCCGTTTTTTTAATGCGTCCCGACCACCGGAAAGGGACCATGCAGGAAACACAACTTTTAATGTTGTACTTGTTGCTGTGTAAGGATATTGGTCAGCGGTAACATCGATCCCTTCTGATCGTGCTTTATTAATCAAATCCAGAGTTTTGACGCTATTACCCCACATTGATTTTCCCACCGCTTTATGATGAGAAATCTGCACAGGTAAATTGGCCTCTCGTCCAATATTAATTGCTTCTTCAGTAGATTCTAAAAGGCCAATCCCTTCCTCCCGCATGTGGGTTGCATAGAAACCTCCATTTTTAGATACTATTGATGCCAGAGCAATTACTTCTTCCGTATTAGAATAAGCCCCTGGGATGTATTTCAACCCAGTAGACATACCAAAAGCACCATCATCCATAGCAGACTGAACCAAAGCCTGCATCTGATTTAGTTCTTTTTCAGTGGCCAAGCGGTTTTCTGTGCCCATTACTTCCCGGCGAACGGTATTGTGACCTAAAAGCAAAGCCAGGTTAGGGCCAATGCCCATTTTTTCTGTTTTGTTTATGAATTCGCTAATAGGAAAGGGTGAGCCACCACAGTTTCCGCCAACCATAGTAGTGACGCCCTGCTGGAGGTAATTCTCCACAGTTGGGAAATCTAAACTACGTCGCTCAGAATGGGTATGCATGTCGATGAAACCAGGAGAAACTATGAGTCCGCTAGCATCAAGGATTTTTTCTGCCACTGCACTTTTTATTTGGCCTATTTGAATAATCTTTCCATCTTTGATATAAATATCTTCTGAGAAAAGTTTTGTACCGGTTCCATCGGAGATTTGTCCATTTTTTATAATAATATCAAATGTTGGTACTGTGCAGGATATGATAAAGAGAGAAAAAAAGTAAATTAAAAATTTCATTTCATTTTTTTCCGTTTCCATTTTACGGTATAAGGTAAAATCACCATATATACACCGGTGATCCACATGGACAACAGAATTATACCGGTCGGAAGAAAAATCCATAACTTAGCTTTATCATGGAACCATGATCCATCATGTAAAGATTCAATTAAATCGGAACGCCGGTAAGCAAACTGAAGGACTTTTCCACTTTTGGTGTCCACTTGTACTTCCCAACGGTTTTTACCTCGGACTTTAACAATACCTTTTTCCAACCGGACATCCAGCCGATCTATATCTTCCCAACTTTTAAACCCTGCCTCATCTACAGTCATTGCAGCAGAAAGAATTTCGTCAAAAGAAATAGTAGGACTATTCTGGATTTGCCCTTCAGTAGTAGGGGGTTGGATCCAATTCACGTCCTTTTTTAGCTGCAGTAAGATACCGGTCCCAATAATAATGATAATTGGGATTGATATAGCGAACGCACCCCAGTAATGAGTTTTGCGCGTCCATTTATTCCAATGGAAACCTTTTTTCAAAAGAGAACCCTTATTAAACCATTGTGTAAATTATATATTAATTTCTTCTTGATGACAATTTTGCCAATAATCTCAAAATTTCTAAATATAGCCAGATCAATGTGACAAGCAGACCAAAGGCCCCGTACCATTCCATGTATTTTGGGGCGCCTTTTTCAGAGCCTTCTTCAATAAAATCAAAATCAAGCACCAGGTTCAAGGCGGCAATCACCACCACGCCAATACTGAAAAGAATACTCATATTTGAATTGGAATGAATCAGAGGTACGCTCACACTAAACCAGCTCAAGACCCAGCTGATGAGATAAACAAAAAAGATTCCGCCAGTGGCTGCAACTACGCCCAGTTTAAAATTTTCCGTTGCTTTGATAAGTCCGGATCGATAGGCCAAAAGTAGAGCACCTAAGGTACCAAAGGTTAGCATGACGGCCTGGTTTACAATGCCTGGGTACATGACTTCAAAGAATTTGGAAATACCACCTAAAGCCAACCCTTCAAGCAAAGCATAGGCTGGAACAGTGTATTTGGCCAAATGATGTTTGAAAATAGTAACAATTGCTACAATGAGCCCGCCGATCATACCTACTATCATGAGACCAGTAGCTCGTGGATCGCCCGCTGGCATGTTCCAAGTAAAAAGTGCTGTGGACATCAATAGTAGTAAACCCAGCGCAGTTTTGTGAACGGTACCCATGATAGTCATGGATGCCTCAGTGGTCATGTCAAACCCAGAGAATGTTTTGGTATTCAGAGCAGGGTTGCCAGAGCGGAGTGTTAAATGGCGATTCATGTATAATTCTCCATGCTTTCAGTTATAGCCGATACCAATTGATCAATGGCCACCCTGTCCTGCTGTTGAGAATCCCGGTGGCGTAGGGTGACGGTTTTGTCTTCCAGGGATTGGTGATCAATAGTGATACCGTATGGTGTTCCTGCTTCATCCTGCCGATAATACCGTTTCCCAATAGAGCCTTGTTGATCATAGATTACTTTGAAATGTGGTTTTACAATATCCATCACTTTACGACCCATTTCGGGTAAGCCATCTTTTTTCACAAGAGGGCAGACCGCAGCTGTCACCGGAGCAATCTGAGGATGAAATTTCATTACTACACGATTGTTTTTGCTATCTTCCCAATAGGCTTCGGATAGTACAGCCAACAGCATCCGATTAAGCCCCGCAGAAGTCTCGATGATATAGGGAAGATAGTGTTCATTAGTCTCCTGATCAAAAACTTCCATCTTCTTTCCTGAAAATTCCTGGTGGCGAGCTAGATCAAAATCAGTTCGATTATGAATTCCTTCGATCTCGGACCATCCAAAAGGGAATTCAAATTCAATATCCCAGGCTTCTTTGGCATAGTGGGCTAATTCATCGGGCCCGTGTTCTTGTAATCTCAGTTTGCTTGAATCGATCCCGAGTTGGCTGTAAAAAGCTATTCGCTCATCCTTCCAATCAAGCATGGATTGATCATCCTCTCCGGGTTTCACAAAATATTGCATTTCCAACTGTTCAAACTCTCGAGTACGAAAAATAAAATTTCGCGCTATTATTTCATTGCGGAAAGCTTTCCCGATCTGGGCAATTCCAAAAGGGATTTTTAGACGCATGGCATTCTGGGTGAGAAGGTAATTCACATAGATTCCCTGAGCTGTTTCGGGTCGAAGATAAGCCACGTTTGCATCTTTCTGGACAGGGCCAATATGAGTTTTGAACATGAGATTGAATTGGCGTGGTTCGGTGAGGTTACCGGTAGTACCACATTTTGGGCATTGGATATTATCCCATTCCCCGTCCTCTGGATTTCCATCAAACAATTCATTGGCAGGATAGCGGGCTTTGCACTGTTTACAATCTACCAGCGGATCATTGAAAGCATCTACGTGCCCCGATGCCTCCCAAATCTTAGGATGCATTAGAATGCCGCTATCAATCCCAACAATATTTTCATGAAACTGGGTCATGGCCTGCCACCAGATTTGGGATATATTATTTTTTAGTGTAGTCCCCAAAGGACCATAATCATATACGGCGCCAAACCCTCCATAAATTTCTGAACTTTGAAAAATGAATCCTCTGCGTTTGCAAAGTGAAATAATTTTATCAATACTCATAAGGTTAAGATAAATCTCCGTGAATTTTTCAAAATAGAGAGAAGGAAGTTAGGAAAATTTCAATATTGAAAAACTTAGAATAACATCTTCAATTACAAAAGGAGGGAAAAGAGGTTAATCTAGTTCTTTGAGTTCTCGCTCGATCTGATCGCTGTATGCGATAGTGTCATCCGTTGGATAATTCTTTTGTGCCAAATCATCTTTGGATGTCCTCATATATAGCAAAATAATGGTGAACCCCAGTCCAGCGATAAAGAGTGGAGCTAACCAGGCAAAGTAATTAAATCCTTCCGCTACAGGGATGGAAAGAACCCGCTCTCCATATTTATCGGTAAAATAGTCTAAAATTTCTGATTTGGTTTTACCTGCGTTCACCATCCCGGCGATTTCGATCTCCATTTCCTTATTCCCGTGGTCATAGACCGTACCGCTCCAGCAGCAGGTGGCCATGAGGCTTTTTTCAACATCAATAATAAGGACTTTATTATCATCAGCCCAAAGTAGGCTAAATAAAGTTAGGATGGAGAGAATTCGATTCATTTTTTCTTTCGCCGTTTTTTTCTTGGAGGTGCAGCCCGTTTTTTATTGATGATCTCTACTGCTGCTTCCAACGTCAACTGGTCCGGTTCGGTTTCACGGGGCAGGGAAGCGTTTACTTTTCCATCCGTAATATAAGGGCCATAACGACCATCTTTCAAGACCAGAGCTTCTCCTGTATTAGGATGATCGCCTAGCGTACGCAATTCTTGCGGACCACTGGACTTTTTGGCAATTAGTTGCAACGCATCTGCTAACTGAATGGTGAGAGGGGAGAGGTTCGGAGGTATCCGGCCATTCTTTCCTTTTCCTGCAGATACATAGGGTCCAAAACGGCCATAATCTGCTTTTACATCTTCGCCCGTATCCGGATGCTTTCCCAATGTCCGGGGTAGGGCTAAAAGTTTTAAACCCAAATCCAAGTCTACTTCTGCGAGATCTGTTCCTTTTGGGATGGCCTTTCGGGTTTTCGTATCTCCCAATTGAACATAAGGCCCATAAGGCCCGATCTTCATGAGGACTGTTTCTCTCGATTCCGGGTCAGTGCCCAATTCTCGATCTTCATTGATCTCCTGGTTAAGTATTTCCAATGCCTTGTCTACATTCAAGTCTCCTAAAAATATATCGGCGGGCACAGATTTCCGCTTTTCTCCCTGTTGAACGAACGGACCATATTGCCCTACCCGGATTTCAATCGGATCACCATCGTAATCCAATTTCATGGAACATGCTTTGCCGATATCAACTTTTTCTTCCAACATGGTTTCCAGTCCTGCTTGTCCATCTGATCCAAAATAAAATTCTGACATAAAAGGGATTGGTTCTAATTCGCCGCGAGAGATAGCATCAAGCCCATCCTCCATATTGGCTGTGAATTGGGAATCCACTAGAGCGGTAAAATGATTTTCCAGTAGTTGTGTAACGGCAATACCAAGAAATGTTGGCGTTAATTTTCTGCGATCGTTAGTTACATATGTCCTGCGTTGTATTGTGCCCATAATACTGGCAAAAGTGGAAGGGCGGCCGATTCCCTGTGCTTCAAGTTCTTTAACGAGAGAGGCTTCGGTGAATCGTGCTGGAGGTTTGGTCGTATGTTCTTCTGCTGATAATTCATTGCAAGTCAAGGTTTGGCCAATGGACAAATCAGGTAGAATTGTTTCCTGATCCTCTGTGATACCGCTTCGGCGATCTGTACTTTCTACATATGCTGCCATGTATCCTGGGAAAAGAATCACTTTCCCATTAGCGCGAAATTCAGATTTCTGATTTTCAATGATGACTTTGATTTGCTTCACTTTTGCTGATTTCATTTGAGAAGCAAGAGTCCTTTTCCGGATCAAATCGAATAGTTTTGCCGCGTCTTCATCAATTGTATCCCGGACTGTATCCACTGAAGCAAATGTAACACCAGCAGGGCGGATGGCTTCATGGGCTTCCTGTGCGTTTTTAACCTTGGTAGCATAAACCTTAGCCTGGTCAGGTAAGTATTCTTTTCCAAAACGAGATAAAATTTCATTTCGGGCCCCATTGATTGCTTCCTCCGACAAAACGGTTGAGTCAGTCCGCATATAAGTGATAAACCCTTTTTCGTAGAGGCGTTGTGCAGTGCGCATGGTTTTACGAGCAGAAGACCGTAGTTTTCGTGCCGCTTCCTGCTGTAAAGTGGAGGTTGTAAAGGGTGGTTTGGGATGAGAATTAATAATTTTTTCTTCTATATCCTTGATATTCCATATCCCTTTATGCAATTCTTTTACTAACGCTTCAGCTTGGGATTTGGATAACAATAAGACATCCTTGTTTTTCAATTGACCTGTATTTGGATCAAAATCTTTTCCAATGGCGATACGTTTTTTGTCCACACGTACTAGCTTTGCTGAAAAATCTTCATTTTTTGATTGAAAAACTGCTTTTAAATCATAATACATCGCTGGATGAAAAGCCTGTCTTAATCTTTCCTGTTGAACAATCATTCGCAGAGCAGCAGATTGAACACGTCCAGCAGAAAGAGTTACTTCTACAAATTTCATATTCTTTTTTAACGTACTCCAAAGAACACGGGAAACTTTATACCCTACGAGCCGGTCAATTATGCGCCGAGCTTTCCGTGCTTCTACCAAATCCTGATCAATACTGCGAAAATCATTCAGTCCTTCTTCCACCCCTTCTTTGGTTATTTCAGTAAATTGAACACGGGAGATTTTATCCGGATCTACTTCACTAGCAATATGGGCCGCAATAGCTTCTCCTTCCCGATCTGGATCAGTGGCGATGACGATTTGATTGGTTTGTTTTGCCATTGACTTGAATTCATTCATAAAAGATTTTTTATCTGGAAGCACGTCTTCTTCAATGGCAAAATTATTTTCTACATCCACACCTAATTCTTTTTTAGGTAAATCTTTAATATGGCCTACACAGGCCATAACCTCATATTTGCCACCAAGGTATTTGGAGATGGTTTTTGCCTTAGATGGCGACTCAACGATTAATATAGGTTTGGAACTCATTTAATTTTTTTTAGGATTTATTCAGTGTAAACACCTTGTTCTCACGCGCGCATACATAATGTAAAATAAATTTTTATAATGGCAAAGAATTGATATGGTCTACCAATTTATCTAAAGCGATTTTTTTCTGATCTCCCGTAGATAGATCCTTTAATTCTGCCTCTCCGCTTTCCAATTCCTGATCGCCAATGAGGATAGCATATCTGGCACCTATCTTGTTGGCCTCACGCATTTGTGCTTTTAAGGATCGACGCAGAGGGTCAAAATCAGTACGGATATTATTTTGCCTTAGATCTTCTACTAATTTTACTACTACTGGTAGTACCGTGTTACCAAGTCCTACTATATATAATTGGGTATTATTGATGTTTGAATCAAAATCATCCATGGCCAATAGTATACGTTCCATACCAGCGGCAAAACCAATCCCCGGTGTCGCTTTTCCACCCAGTGTCTTCACCAGTCCATCATAACGGCCGCCACCGCAAAGTGCATTTTGGGCACCCAAAGCGGAAGAGGTGATCTCAAAAGTGGTGCGGGTATAATAATCTAAACCACGTACAAGCCGAGGGTCCAGTGAATATTGAATATCCATCACATCCAAAAGAGATCTCAATTCTTCAAAATGGCCATTGTCTTCTGGTGTCCAGGAATCACTGACATTTGGTATATCATTTAAAATTTCAATTTCATGTGGGATTTTAGTGTCCAAAATGCGAAGGGGATTTTTTTCAAACCGCCGCTGACTGATCTCACTCAAATCGTTTAAATATGGTTTTAGATATGACCGGATTGCTTTGCGGTATAGCGTACGGCATTCTGGGGAACCGATTGAATTTAATTTTAATGTAAGACCTTCTAACCCAAGGTTATTAAGTACCGCAAGGGATAGGGCAATTACTTCTGCATCGATTTCAGGATTTTCAGACCCAAAAGCTTCAATCCCAAACTGATGAAACTGGCGATAGCGTCCTTTTTGGGGGCGTTCTCGCCGAAACAG
>CAYXUK010000032.1:0-17087 GCA_964468295.1 uncultured bacterium
TCAATGTAAAGGCGGGACAAAAAATTGCTTTTGCTCCTGTAGGTGCAGTACTGCCCGGAGAGATTACACTCACCAAAGCAAAAATTAGGGGAGAAGAAAGTCTGGGTATGATCTGTTCTGAAAAGGAATTAGGAATCTCTGAAGAACATGATGGCATTATGGTTTTGAATAAAGTTGCGAAAGTGGGTACATCATTCATTAATTATTGGCATAATTATTCAAAAGTACTTGAATTGGATATAACACCCAATCGCCCTGATTGTTTTTCTCATCTTGGTATTGCACGTGATTTATCCGTTAAAAAAGGATCCAAAATAAAATCACCTAATAATCAGCAGAGAAGTTTTCAAAAAAATGAAGCTGAAAATTGGATCAAGCTGAAATTTGAAAACGAAAATGATTGTCCTCGTTATATAGCGGGTATTGTACAAAATGTAAAAGTTGGTCCTTCTCCTTTATGGCTTAAAGATCGATTAGAATCAATTGGACAGCGTAGTATCAATAACCTGGTGGACATTTCTAATTATGTGATGATGGACATAGGGCATCCAACACACATCTTTGATTATGACAAATTAGGATCAAAAGAAATCTTAATTCGTCGTGGTAAAAAAGGTGAAAAGATAACCACTCTAGATGAAGTTGAACGCAAAATTTCACAAAATGAATTATTAATCACTAATGGTAAAAAACCCATTGCTATTGCAGGTGTTATGGGTGGTTTGGATACCGCTGTTAATGAAAATACGAGTAATGTATTAATTGAAAGTGCATATTTCGAAGCTTCTGTAGTACGAAAAGGAGCGAAATCTTTAGGGATGAGTACAGATGCATCCAAACGATTTGAACGAGGAGCAGACCCAATTGGTGCTGAAAATGCTTTTTGGCATGTAATTGATTTGTTAGAAGAAATTGCGGGTGGGAAATGGATTCCTGGTATCGTTGATCCATATCCCAAAAAAATTGACTCAAAGCGAATTGTCTTAACTCGTGACAAATTGAACTTGTTATCTGGTTGTGATATTAATGATACATTTGTTGTAAAAACGCTAACTGGTTTGGGATGTACTATAAAAGGGAAATCAAAAAAATGGACTTGTAAACCACCTTCATGGCGGCCGGATTTGGAAAGAGAAGTCGACTTGATTGAAGAAGTGATTCGGATGTTCGGTTTCGATAATGTACCTACAAAATATCACTATAATGGTATTATGGAAACGCATGAACCGGACCCACATAAAGAATTATCAAATATTATCTCTATTTTGACCGGATTAGGTTTTAATCAGGTTTTCAATAACTCTTTACAGTCTAAAAAGACTATCACTACACTGGATATACCAGCTATTAAAGTGATGAATCCTTTATCGGATACAATGAGTCATTTAAGGACGAGTTTGATCCCTGGATTATTGGAAACTGCAGATTACAATTTGAAAAATGGTAGTCCAGATATATTGCTTTTCGAATGGGGGAACGTTTTTTGTCAGGAGAAACCTGGATTAAAAGGTATTGTTGAAAAATTTCAACTGACTGGAATCATACATGGGAACCTAAATGAAAAATCGATACATCGTATAAATAAAAGGCCTGCATCTTTTCTAATTTTAAAAGGACTTTTGGATACATTTTTAACACGCTTAAAGTTCCAAGATGTCGCTTTTAATTCTTTAATAGAAAATGAATTAGGATTTATAAATTCATTTACCATTGAAGTGGCAGGAAATACTATTGGTTATATGGGGGATATATCGTCAAAATTTTCATCAAATATGTTGTTAGATTTAGGGCAATCATATGGATTTCAATTTGATTTAAATCAATTGTTGAAATTATCGGAAACCACCAGCCAATATAAACCTGTCATCAACTTTCCTTTAATTCAACGCGATTTGAATTTTGTTATGGATGAAAAAATTCAGGTAGGTAATGTGAATTCTACAATTCAAAATAATGGGAAAAACATTCTTTTAAAATCGGAACCGCTCAATATTTTTCGTCAGGAATCGTTGGGAAAAGGAAAAAAATCAGTCGCATTCAATTTAATATTTCAAAGTAGTTCTAAAACACTTGAAGATAAAGACGTAAATCCAGTCATAGATGCAATTATACGAGTGGTTTCTAAAAAATATAGTGCTAAATTAAGGTAAGAAAAAATGAGTGAATCAATGGATGGAAGTGATAGTTTTGTTAAAGTGACCATTTATGGTCAGGAGTACACAATTAAGGCACCGGCAGATGCCACCTATATTAAAAATATCGCAGAATATGTCGACATGAAAATGCGGGAGGTTCAAGATGAAATGAATACTCCACAAGTTCCGGCGAAAGTTGCTATTTTAGCTGCTATGAATATTTCGGATGAACTATTCTCAAACCAACGTACGACAGAAAAAATGAAAAATGAAGTTGAGGGAAAAATTTCATCCTTGATTGAAATTGTCGACGAAGTAATCCAACAATAATATTTATACAGGCTGACAATGGATACGAAGATCTTATCCGGCAAAGATGTCAGTAATGCTACTTATCAATCACTTCAAAGCAGAATTGAAGCGCTTAAATCTCAATCCATAGTCCCTGGGCTAGCAGTATTGCTTATTGGGGAAGATGCTGGTTCACAAATATATGTTAGAAACAAAACAAAAAAATTTGCGGATCTAGGTCTTTATTCAAATACATTCCAATATTCATCTAGTATTTCCCAAGAAGATCTACTATCAAAAATCAGAGAATTAAATAATGATGATCGTTTCCATGGAATTTTAGTGCAATTACCATTGCCAAAACATATCGATAAATATAAAGTGTTAAGTGCCATGGATACGAAAAAAGATGTTGATGGTTTTCATCCATCAAACTTGGGACTGCTAGTGGCGGGAAAACCTCATTTTATTCCATGCACGCCAAAAGGAATCATGCGGATCTTGGAACATTATCAAATTAATCTGTCAGGTAAAAATCTTGTTGTTGTAGGTAGAAGTAATATTGTTGGTCGTCCGATTTCCATATTAACCAGTTTAAAGAAGGAATATGCAAATGCAACTACTACAGTTTGCCATTCTGGTACTCCTGATATTGTTGATCATACAAAACGAGCAGATATTGTTATTCTAGCAATCGGGTCTCCTAATTTTCTAAAAGGCAACCATATCAAAACTGGGTCAGTAATAATTGACGTTGGCATCAACCGTGTTGAGGATCATTCTCCAAAAGGATATAAAATTGTTGGAGATGGAGATGAGATGACTCTAATGGGTAAAGCATCTGCAATCACACCTGTACCAGGAGGAGTTGGACCGATGACGATTGCTATGCTGATCGAGAACACTATTGAGGCAGCCGAACGATTATTAGACTGATTTTTCATTGTAATTCATAACATTCGTCCTATTTTCCGTCGACAAGATTGCGTTTCTTTCAATGGAATTATCTATTACTAAAGATCATAAAAACTTCCAGATTGATCCAAAATCAGCCGTTTGTCTGGCAATTCCTTATGATTACCTAGGAAGCCAGCCGAATTTTTTCGATTCGCCACCCGGGAAAGCAGTACCATTTAAGGATGATGATTTTATTGGTGAAGTGAAAAATGATAAAGGGTGCAAGGTAATGATTATTAATCAAAATATTCATAGTACTGGAACACACACTGAATGTGCAGGACATATATTAGAGAAAGATATTTATATCCATGATGTATTGTCGCCCGAATTTATCCGTACAGAATTAGTTTCCGTTACTCCCCAAAAATGGTCACAAACCAACGAAACCTATCACTGTAATGTTGAAAGTGATGATTGGGTAATTACCAGGAAAGAATTATCGGATAAAATATCTCATTCTACAGATGGATTAGTAATTCGAACTTTACCAAACGATTCAGAAAAACTGGTACGCAAATATGATTCATTAAATACAGCATTTTTTACTACAGAAGCAATTATTTACCTTAAGCATTTGGAAATAATACATTTGGTTGTAGATCTTCCTACCATTGATCGTACCAATGATGGCGGCTCACTTGGTAATCATCATCTTTTTTTTGAAAATGAACCACCATATAAAAAAACAATTACTGAATTTGCTTTCATTCCAAATTCAGTAGGAGAGGGGTCATATTTTATGCTAATCGAAATTCCACCCATGCAGTTGGATGCTGCTCCTTCTCGACCATTTTTATTTAAATTTGAGGAGAAATAATGAGTAAAGAAAAGCCTTATCCACCTCAATATTACCAGGATTATTTAGGTTTGGAAAAAATCTTAAATAGTCAACATTTAATTAGTGATAAGTATGGTAGCCCTGCACATGATGAGATGTTATTTATTATTATCCACCAGGTATATGAATTATGGTTTAAACAAATTCTTTTCGAATTGGATTCATTAATTGGGATTTTCTGTAAGGATGAAATTCAGGAATCTGATATTGGTAGAGCTGTATCACGTCTGGAGCGTATTATTGAAATTCAAAAAATATTGATCGATCAGATCCACGTTCTAGAAACAATGACACCTATGGATTTTTTGGATTTTAGGGATTTCCTTATTCCTGCCTCAGGATTTCAGAGTGTCCAATTTAGAATGATTGAGAATAAGCTCGGGTTAAGCATGGAAAATCGGCATTCTTACGGAGATAGTGATTACCATACATCTTTAAATGAATTGGATCAGGAAAAAGTGAAAGTATCTGAATCCTCGGATTCGCTTTTTGATTTAATGGAAAAATGGCTGGAACGAACACCATTTCTTAATTGGGGCAAAACATCCTTCTGGGATGAATATGAGCAGGCTGTTGCAGAAATGCTTCGTGATGACCGTCATATTATCGAAACCAATGCAAAACTTTCCAATACTCAAAAAGAAAAACACTTAATTGAATACGAAAAAACAGAGGCTTCATTTGGTGTAGTGTTAAGCTCCAAACAACATGACAATTTAGTGAAAGAAGGAAAATGGCGTCTTTCACATAAAGCAACTCAGGCTGCTCTATTAATATTGCTATATCGCGATCAGCCTATTTTATATAATCCTTATCAATTATTAACAAAATTAATAGATGTAGATGAATTATTTACAGCTTGGAGATACCGTCATGTGCTCATGGTCTCTCGTATGATTGGACGTAAAATTGGTACAGGTGGATCTACCGGATCAGACTATTTGAATAAAACAGCCGAAAAACACCGTATTTTCAGTGATATCAGTGAATTAACAACATTTTTAATACCTAGGTCAGCTTTACCTCAATTACCACAGGAGGTAGCAAATAACCTGGGATTCTTTTATCATGTGAAGGGAAAATAATGGACTTAAGTCTTAAAGGAAACAGAGCCATCGTTTGCGGTAGTACAGATGGAATTGGAAAGGCATCTGCGCTATTAATGGCAGAAAGAGGTGCAAGCATTACCCTGGTGGCACGCAATAAAGAAAAGTTAAACGCTACTTTAACTGAATTATCTACAGATCATGGGCAAAAACATGCTACAGTTTGCGCAGATTTCAATAAACCAGATGAATTAAAACAAATGATTCAGGCACATTTAAAAGAAAGCGGTTATACATACCGCATACTGGTGAATAATTCTGGTGGTCCTCATGGTGGTCCGCTCATCGAAGCTAAAGAAGATGAATTTCGTATTGCATTTGAGCGTTTGCTTATTTGTAATCAAATTATGGTACAGGCGACCGTATTAGGAATGAAAAAATTGGGTTCAGGGCGAATAATTAATATAATCTCCACATCAGTTAGGCAGGTAATCCCTGGATTAGGCGTTTCCAATACAATTAGAGGTGCAGTAGCACAATGGGCCAAAACTCTTGCACTTGAGCTTGGTGAATTTGATATTACCGTTAATAATATTTTACCTGGATACACAGCAACTGCAAGACTTCAGGAATTAGCAGAAAGTAAAGCTAAATCCATTGGAAAAACCGTTGAAGATATTCGTAAAACATGGGCTGAGAATACATCCTTAAAGAGATTGGGAAAACCTGAAGAAATTTCCAGTGCAGTTGCTTTTCTAGCATCAGACTCAGCGGGCTATATTAGTGGACATAATCTATCCATTGATGGAGGACGGTTCGGAGCCTAATGGAGAAATTGTACAATTTTATCAATGGCAGCTTCTGTCAGCCAATGTCTAAAAAATATCTCGATGTATTTGAACCAGCTACTGGAGAAGCGTATTCCAAAGTACCTGATTCTAATGCAGATGATATCACAACCGCATTCCAGTCTGCAAATGATGCATTTCCTGATTGGTCTGGATTACCAATTAAAGCACGATCGGAATACTTAAATAATATCGCTGATTTATTGGAATCTCGACAAAGTGATTTTGCTCATTATGAATCGAAAGATACTGGAAAGCCCGTTTCGTTGGCGGAAACGGTTGATATACCTAGAGCAATAGACAATTTTAGATTTTTTGCTGAATACGGTCCCACTTTTAAATTTCATTCAGAACTAAATAGCGCACGATCAGAAAACAAGGTTGTTTATGCCCCATTGGGAGTTGTGGGTTGCATTTCACCTTGGAATCTTCCCTTATATCTATTCACATGGAAAATAGCACCGGCAATGATTGCTGGCAACACTGTACTGGCAAAACCTTCAGAAATCACCCCATATACAGCATACAAACTTGGAGAGATATGCAAAGATGTCAATCTGCCTAATGGTGTTTTAAATATTATTCATGGACAGGGTGCATCCGTTGGTGACGCGCTGGTTAATTATAATGGAATAAAGGCTATTTCTTTTACTGGTGGTACTTCCACAGGAAAAACAATTGCTCAAAGAACTGCGTCATCATTTAAAAAATTATCTTTGGAAATGGGTGGAAAAAATCCCGCTATTATTTTTTCCGATTGTGATTATAGTAAAATGCTGGAGACCATTGTTCGTTCATCATTCTCTAACCAGGGACAAATTTGTTTATCTAGTTCGCGTATTCTAATTCAATCAAATATTTTTGATCAATTCAAAAGTGATTTTGTTCAAAAGACATCTGATTTGATTGTGGGAGATCCGGAAGATAAAAAATCAAATCTAGGTGCTATTTCGTATAAAAAACATTTTGAAAAAATATTAAACTATATTGAATTGGCACAAAAGGAAGGTGGGAATATTCTTTGTGGAGGGGAAGCGGTAAATTTGAATGGTAGGTGTAAAAAAGGTTGGTTCATTGAACCAACAATTATTGAAGGGTTGAACAATAACTGTAAAACCAATCAAGAAGAAATATTTGGTCCTGTTGTAAGTTTAATTCCTTTTCAAAATGAAACTGATGCCATTCAAATTGCAAACGAGTCGGAATATGGCCTATCAGCAACAATCTGGACTGAGAATAAAGAAAGAGCAGCTCGAGTATCAAATCAAGTTGAAGCAGGCGTGATTTGGGTGAATTGTTGGATGATAAGGGATTTACGAACCCCATTTGGCGGCATGAAGCAATCGGGAGTTGGTCGAGAAGGCGGATCGGATGCATTGAGATTTTTTACTGAACCAAAAAACATATGTACCAGCAGTGCATAAAATTATATGAAAATTGAATCGGAAAAAGCACCAAAACCTGTAGGAGCTTATCCTCACGCACGAAAAGTGGGAAATTTACTTTTTCTATCTGGAGTAGGACCAAGAAAACCAAATTCAACAAAAATTCCAGGAGTTGTAACAGATAAAATTGGTAAGATTATTTCCCATGATATTGAGGCCCAATGCCATTCTGTTTTTGAGAATGTTCGCATTATTCTTGAAGAAGCAGGTTGTAATTGGAATAACCTCGTTGATGTCACTGTGTTTTTAACAGACATGCACAATGATTTTGACACATATAATCGTATTTACGCAGAATATTTCAAAGAAAATCAACCTTGTAGAACTACGGTTGAAGTATCATCATTGCCAACACCCATCGCAATCGAATTGAAATGTATTGCAATTATTGAATAGGAGAAAGCCATGCATGTAAGACCTCCTTTAAATTTTAAAAAATGGATTGATGAAAATCGTCATTTACTTAAACCGCCTGTTGGTAACAGCGTGGTTTATCAGAATACAGATTTTATGATCATGATTGTTGGTGGACCCAATTCTCGCAAAGACTATCATGTAGATCCAGTAGAAGAATTTTTTTATCAATTGGAAGGCGATATGTTGCTTCAGATCATGGAAAATGGGAAAAGGGTAGATGTGCCCATAATGGAAGGGGAAATATTTTTATTACCAAAAAACGTACCCCATTCACCACAGCGATTTGAAAATACAGTTGGACTTGTGGTAGAATATAAAAGGGAAGAAGGTGCCCTAGATACCTTCCAGTGGTATTGTGATGAATGTGATTCTCTACTACATCAAGTTACGTTGGACCTGGAAGATATTGTTGCCCAACTGCCACCTTTATTTGAAAAGTATTGGGATACAATGGAATATAGAACATGCAATAATTGTAGCGCAGTGCAACAGCCCCCTAATAATTAATCCAAATTGAAAATAGACATACATACTCATATTCTGCCAAAAGAATGGCCGAATTTGAAGAAAAAATATGGTTACGGCGGTTGGATACATCTAGACCACCACAAGACCGGTTGTGCTCGCATGATGAAGGATGAAACTTTTTTTAGAGAAGTGGAGTCAAATTCCTGGAATCCTAATGTCCGTATAAATGAATGTGATAATCATGGCGTGGATGTGCAGGTGCTTTCCACTGTACCGGTTATGTTTAGTTATTGGGCAGAATCAAACGATGCATTGGACGTTTCTAAAATGTTAAATGATCATATTGCAAGTGTTGTAGGTGAGTTTCCCTCAAGATTTATTGGACTGGGTACAATCCCTCTTCAGGATCCCGAAAAAGCAATAATTGAGATGCAACGCTGCATAAAAGAACTCGGATTAGCTGGTATTCAAATTGGGTCTAACATTAATGGAAAAAATTTGAGTGATGAGTCGCTTTTTCCGGTTTTTGAAGCGGCATCGGATCTTAATACTTCTATTTTCATTCATCCTTGGGATATCATGGGAAAAGAAAAGATGGAAAAATACTGGCTGCCATGGCTGGTTGGAATGCCCGCAGAAACTAGCCGGGCAATTTGCTCTATGATATTTGGCGGAGTTTTTGAACGATTACCCGATCTTCGTATTGCCTTTGCACATGGAGGTGGTTCTTTCCCATCTACAATTGGGAGAATACAGCAGGGCTATGATATGCGCCCCGATCTTTGTGCAATTGATAACCAAGTTGATCCAAAAAGCTACTTGGGAAAGTTTTGGGTAGATTCAATTGTTCATGATGCGGATTCTTTAGATTTTCTTATAAAAAAAATAGGAACAGATAAAGTTGCCCTAGGAAGTGACTATCCTTTTCCTCTCGGGGAACTAAGTCCAGGAGCATTGATTGAAACCATGAATTATAATGACAAAAAAATAGAAAAATTATTTTTTCAAAATGCTTTGGATTGGCTGGGTTTATCACACAATCATTTTAAATGAATTTTGAAAATTCCAGATCTTTTGCCAAAATGATGGATCATAATGATCCGCTTAAATCATATCGAGAAAAATTTTATTATCCGAAAAATGAGAATAATAAAAATATAATTTATTTTTGCGGAAATTCGCTTGGCCTACAGCCTAAATCAGTGCGAAAATATATTGAAAAAGAGATATATGTTTGGGAAAAGGATGGTGTACTTGGGCAGCATTCTCGCTGGGAGCATTTTCATGAAAGACTGATGGGCAATACTGGAAGACTTGTTGGAGCGGAGCCATCAGAAGTGGTCGTCATGAATGCCCTAACAGTAAACATTCACCTTTTATTAGTATCATTTTATCAACCGAATCAAAACAGAAATAAAGTTATTATTGAAAAAGGTGCATTCCCATCGGACCAATATGCAATTGAATCCCAAATCAAATTTCACGGTTTTGACCCAAAATCCTCTTTAATTGAACTGAGCCCAAGAAAAAGTGAAAAAACACTTCGAACGCAAGATATTTTGGATGCAGTAGGTGATTTTAATGAAGAACTTTCTACTATTATTTTAGGTGGTGTTAATTATTATACAGGCCAAGCCTTTGATATGAAATCTATTACAGAGGCTGGACATCAAGTAGGTGCTTATGTTGGTTTTGATCTGGCCCATGCGGCTGGAAACCTAAAAATGAATCTACATGATTGGAATGTAGATTTTGCAACCTGGTGTTCATATAAATATCTATGCGCTGGGGCCGGTGCACCTTCTGGGATATTTATTCATAAAAAACACCATGATTGGTCCGGACCGCGGTTTGTTGGTTGGTGGGGGCATAATAAAAATACTCGTTTTGAAATGGGATCTGATTTCGATCCAATTCAAACGGCAGAAGGATGGCAAATAAGCAATGCTCCTATTATGGGAATGGTGCCATTACTCGCTGCTATGGAAATATTTGATGAAGCTGGTATGGATGCTATACGCTTTAAAAGTGAAAAACTAACCGGATTATTAGAATTTCTTATAGCAATAAATCTTCCAGAAGTATCGATCATCACACCTGAAAATCCTTTGGAGCGTGGATGCCAATTATCACTTATAGCACCAGGTGGAGAAAAAACTTTTGAAAACATTTCAAAAAAAGGTGTGGTATGCGACTGGAGAAAACCTGATGTTATACGCATTGCACCTCATCCATTATTTAACCGCTATATTGAAGTATATGACTTTGTAAAACTGTTACAAAAAAGTCTGTCTTAGTGAATAAAGAAAAATTTACTCTGATTGGTGCTGGTTTGGCTGGGCCACTTATGGCAAGCTATCTGGCAAAAAAAGGCTACTTTGTTGAAATTTTTGAACAACGTCCTGATATGAGGAAACAATCCATTTCAGCAGGACGTTCAATTAATCTGGCTTTATCAATACGAGGTATAAATTCCTTAAAAGAAGTTGGATTGTACGAAAAAATTAAAAACCATGCTATTCCCATGAAGGGACGTATGATTCATGATTTGAATGGAAAGACTCATCTACAGCCTTATGGTCAAAAAGAAGATGAAACAATTTTTTCTGTTTCTCGAGGGAAATTGAATATGGATTTGATGACTTTGGCAGAAAAAACAGGTAAAGTATCCATTCGATTTAATCACCAACTTTTATCAGCTGATTTAGATCAAAATGAATTAATATTTCAATTAACAGATTCTTCTGAAGAAATAAAATCATCTTTTAGCAAGGTTATTGGCTGTGATGGGTCAGCTTCAATTTTGAGAAAAGCGATTGTAAATAAAACAAACGCAAATTATATAAAAAAACCTTTGGGGCATGGATATAAGGAATTGACAATACCACCATCAAAAAATGAAAAATTTCAGATCGAACCCAATGCGCTGCACATTTGGCCCAGAGGAAAATATATGCTTATTGCATTACCTAATACCGACTTTTCATTTACATGTACTTTATTTTTTCCAATGACTGGAGAAACCAGTTTTGAAACAGTTATTACAGAAAAAGATATTTTAAAACTATTCCAATCGCAATTTCCAGATACAGTAAAACTGATGCCAACTCTCGTGGAAGACTTTCAAAGTAACCCAACAGGTGATCTTGCATCGGTTTATTGTGAACCATGGCATTTTGAAAACAAGGCATTACTAATTGGTGATGCAGCGCATGCAGTGGTTCCTTTTTTCGGTCAGGGTATGAACGCATCTTTTCAAGACTGTTCTGTATTAAATCAGTTAATTGGCCAATATGCAGATGATTGGACAGCCATTTTTAATGATTTTTCAACCACCCAAGTGGAAAATGGTCATGCCATAGCAGACATGGCTATCGAGAATTATTTGGAAATGCGTGACCATGTTAATAATCCAGACTACAAGAAAAGAAGAAATATAGAACTGAAACTGGAAAGAATGTTTCCAGATCGATTTATACCAAGATATTCAATGGTTTCATTTCATCAAATGCCATATTCTGAAGTGTATGAAAAAGGAAACCAGCAATATAAAATAATTGATGAAGTTCTAAAAGTAGATCCAGCGGGAAAATTTATTGATAAAGCATTAGTAAAAAAAATGTTGCCCTAAAATCTGTACGCCCGGGAGGATTCGAACCCCCGGCCTTTGGAACCGGAATCCAACGCTCTATCCAACTGAGCTACGGGCGCAATTGACGCTTGAAATTATAACTTTTTTATAATTCCAATCTGAACCTTTAATTAACCCAGGGTCGGATTATATTTTATCTAATGAATTTAAACTAATGGTAATAGGGTCTCACGATAATATTACCATTTTTAATTATAATATTTTAGAATAATGATTTATATATATCATGTAAATACTGCAATTTAAATAGATAAGCTTAAATAGTTAATTATATAGATTATAGTTAAAATGATGCATAATAACAGTTATGTATAATAGGTGATAAGCTATTTTATTTAACAACGAAATTAACTACCCTCCCAGGAACTACAATTTTCTTAATAATATCTTTGCCCAGAAGATGTTTTTTAACTCCATCAACATTAGCCGCTTCGTTTTTTAGTGTTTTATTATCTATTTTCGATGAAACCTGAATATTACCTCGCAATTTGCCATTTACCTGAATTGCAATAGTAATTAAATCGGATTTAGCAAGTTCAGCGTTATATACAGGCCACATTTCATAAGATAAAGATTCAAATGCATTCATTTGATCATTTAATTCTTCCGCCATATGCGGGACGAATGGATTTAATAATAATAAAAAAGTTTTAAGGGTTTTATTATTAATTGAATCAAGTGATTGTAAGTGGTTTGAAAAAATCATCATTTGTGATATAGCAGTGTTAAAATGCATATTTTCGAGATCATCAGTTACTTTTTCTATTGTTTGGTGTAATAACCTTTCTGTTTCCTCATTCGGCGGTTCATCTGTAAGCTTATCTGTTTGGTTAAATATGCGCCAGATTCTATCAGAGAATCGAGAGCAACCTTGTAATCCTTTAGTAGACCAGGGTTTTGATTTATCCAATGGTCCCATAAACATCTCATACAAGCGCATAGAATCAGCGCCATATTCTCTTATTACATCATCAGGATTAATGACATTTCCACGGGATTTGCTCATTTTTTGACCATCTTCTCCTTGAATCATACCCTGGTTGTACAATTGCTTATATGGTTCTCTCGTTGAGACAAGGTCTAAATCATGCAATACGTGGTGCCAGAACCGTGAATATAGCAAATGCAATACTGCATGCTCCACCCCGCCTACGTAAAGATCGACAGGCATCCAGTATTGTTCTATATCTTTATCCCAAGGTCTATTTTCATTATTTGGATCAAGAAAACGAAGATAATACCAGCAGGATCCTGCCCATTGAGGCATTGTATTAGTTTCACGAGTGATGGCTTCACCCGTTTCTGGATCGGTTATATTAACCCAATCATTTACGTTAGATAAAGGAGGTTCACCTGTTTTAGATGGCTCGTATTTTTCAACTTCAGGAAGTAATAAAGGTAATTCATCTTCTGAAATTGCTTTATGCTTTCCATCTATATGAACAATTGGAAGAGGTTCACCCCAATAGCGTTGACGAGAAAAAAGCCAATCTCTGAGTTTATATTCTACAGCTTGTTCTCCTTTTTTCAAATCTTCTAAATAACTGATTGTTTTATTAATAGCTTCTGAGACGGAAAGATCATTAATGGTGAAAGACCCGTCCTTTGTGGAGGAATTCATCATCTTCCCTTTTTCGATGTCCGTAAATGCAGCAGTATCAATATCAGCTCCTGAAACCACTTGAATGATAGGTAAATTAAATTTTTTCGCAAATTCGTAATCTCTTTGATCATGCCCCGGTACAGCCATAATTGCACCAGTGCCATAAGTCATAAGTACATAATCAGAGATCCAGATAGGAATCTCCTCATTTGTCATTGGATTAATTGCGTAAGATCCAATAAATACTCCTGTTTTTTCCTTTGCCAGTTCCCCCCTGTCAAATTCGGATTTACCAGCGGTATCAGATACGTACTTTTCTACTTCATTTTTGACTTTTGTTACGGTCAACTTTTCTACCAATGGATGTTCGGGTGCCAGCACCATATATGTTGCACCAAATAAAGTATCAGGCCTGGTGGTAAATACTGTTATTTCTTGATTTATTGAAGGTAATTCAAATATGACATTTGCGCCTTCAGATCGTCCAATCCAATTCCGCTGCAATTCTTTGACATTTTCAGGCCAATCTACATCATCCAGACCGGCTAATAATGATTCAGCATAGTCAGTAATTCGAAATACCCACTGTCTCATAGGTTTGCGTACAACTGGGTATCCACCTCGCTCTGATTTACCATCAATAACCTCTTCATTTGCCAATACAGTCCCAAGTTCTGGACACCAGTTCACCGGAACTTCATCCTGATATGCTAAACCTTTTTTATATAATTGGAGGAAAATCCATTGTGTCCACTTGTAATACTCTGGATCGGTAGTATTAATCTCTCGGTCCCAATCATAGGAAAAACCAAGGCTCTTTATCTGGGCCTTAAAACGTTTAATATTGTTTTTGGTAGTAGTAGCCGGATGGGTGCCTGTTTCTACTGCATATTGCTCTGCTGGAAGCCCAAACGCGTCCCAACCCATAGGATGAAGCACATTAAATCCACACATCCGTTTATAGCGGGCTAGTATATCTGTAGCGGTATATCCTAAAGGATGACCAACATGCAATCCATCTCCCGAAGGATAGGGAAACATATCGAGGATATAATATTTTTCCTTATTTGGGTCAATATCAACTTTGAATGTTTTGTTATCGTCCCAGTACTGTTGCCACTTAGGCTCTATTGTTAAATGATTATATTCTTTTTTCATGGATTTATTGTCGGGGTGAGAGGATTTGAACCTCCGACCTCGTCGTCCCGAACGACGCGCGCTAACCGGGCTGCGCTACACCCCGTAATGGACGATAAATTTAATTAGTCATTCCTTCGCAAAACAACCTAACAGAAAAAGTAAAAATACTATATCAGGTATTTAATAAGAAAAAAACCGCCAATTAGAAGAATCGTAAAGAAAATTGCTAATTTATTGAAATAGCGATCTATAAACTTCTGAATGGGTGCTCCATATTTCCATATTAATCCACTTACAAGCAGGAACCGGGCGGATCGACTGATAGTAGACGCAATTATAAACATGGGAAAATTAATGCTGAAGGCACCAGATGTTATGGTAAACAGTTTAAAAGGGATCGGGGTAAAGCCAGCAGTGAATATGATCCAGAAGTTCCATATTTCATATTTATCTTGAATTTGATAGAACAGTTCGCGAGTGAAACCAGGAATTGCATCAAAAAAGAATATTGCTAGCCCTGAAAATGCTCCTTCCCCACTCCACCAAAGGAATTGCCCAATACCATAGCCGAAGATGGCACCGGCTATGGACCCAATTGAACAGAGAACACCGTACTGAATCGCTTTTGAACGTGATCCTAAAGCTAATGCAATCAATAATACATCTGGAGGTATCGGGAAAAAAGATGCCTCTGAAAAAGCGAGAACTACTAAGGCAACAGTTCCATATTTAGAATCAGACCATTTTAAGATCCAATCGTATAAATCACGAATCAACTTCATAATTATTAATCTATCTGATCATTCATTATTTTGAATGAAAGTGAATCATAACGAACGCCCAGAGAATCTTCAACAACGACCTTCCAATCACCTACTCTTTCCGGATATACTGAGATATAACTCCATGTTCTCCAATTAAATGACCGTCCTATATCCATTATGATTAAGGACTTCAGCTCCCCTTCTTGATACCATTTATGATAAATCGTTTTGTCATCATTCCAATTCCGTATGTTCGTAAGGCAATAAATTCTTTCAATATCAAGATTGAAAACAGAATCAGGTATTTCAATACTACGATTAACAATATTGGACCCTGTTGCGATATTTAATACCGTTATTGGTTCGTCTTTTATTGAATCAGCCGATAAGGTATCTTCAACAATTGGCACATCAGTTTTTTCTATCTTAACTATGGTAATTTTGTTATCTAATATTTTTTTTATCGTGGGTATTTCAGGAACATTAGCTTTGAGATCAGGTTCATAATTTTTGGTTTCTTTTATTGTCGAATCTGAAATTTCCTGAATAGCAATTTTATCGACTTTTTCATTCTTTACTATCTCATCATGTATGCCCTCCGCTTCTGTTTCTACAATTTCATGAACTGATTTTGAAGTAAGAATTACAAATATTAAATAGAAAATAAAAACAGCACACATTACCGAGGCTGTGCGATACAATTTTTGCCAAATAGCAATACCAACTAATATTAATAATACTATTGTGATCTCAAATAAGGCTGGATCGTTGTATAAAATGTCATACATAGCAAAAGAATTTAGACTCTCTTTTTATTCTAATTAAATAAACTAAAGATATTGTATCGCAGATTAGATAGCGAGAGATTCTGCACCAAATTTCAAGGGAAATTTATGCGAAAAATCTTACTATTATCTTTATTGTCTCTTCTCTTTGCTGCATGCACATTGGAGAAACCAAAAAAATCATCTGCAAACTCTGGAATGAAAGAACATAATGATTCATTGAGTTATGCCATCGGCTTAGATATGGGAATGCGAATGGAATTAGAATATAAAAATGTAAATCACAAAATGCTAAATAAGGGCATTGATGATTATTTTTCACAAAATGAATATGCTCTCACTGATAAAGAACGTGCCAGAATTATTAAGAAGTACTCTGAGGAAACACAACCAAAATATCGTATGGATCTTGAAAAAAATAATTTGGTTGAAGGAAAAAAGTTTTTAGAACAAAATTTAAAAAATGAGGGCGTAATAGCCCATCGCAGCGGAATCCAATATAAAGTGATCACTCCTATGGAAGGTGATAAACCGGGACCCAAGGATGTGGTTAAGATTCATTATATAGGTAAACTAATTGATGGAACTACTTTTGATAACTCTTATACCCGTGGTGAACCTGCAGTATTTGAATTGAATCGCATTTTTCCTGGATTTTCACAAGGTATACAGTTGATGAGTCCAGGGGCAACATA
>CAYXUK010000033.1:0-11952 GCA_964468295.1 uncultured bacterium
GAAGGATTATTAGAAGGTATTTTTATAGAAATTCAAATTCTTGATAACAAAAAAGAAATACTAGATTTCTTGGGTAAAAAGAAATGAAAAACCGGGATTTTATTAATTAGATACTTTTATGCGATATAAAGCCATCATAGTCACCTTACTTATTATTTCCAAAGGACTTGCTGTAGATACGGAAAAAGACCTTCAGACTCAATTTATCCTAGCTGAACCTGGTGATACAATCACTATCCCCAATGGAACACACAATATTAAAGGTGCTCTATCCATTGAAGGTAAAGAAAACCTGGTGATCCGCGGGTCAGGGATGAATCGATCTATACTTTCCTTTGCTGGGCAGACCGAAGGTGCACAGGGCATCAGTATCACGAATTCAAAGAATATTATACTAGAAGATTTCAGTGTACATGACACCAAGGGTGATGCGATCAAAGTTCAGTATACGGATGGCATCATTTTCCGCAGAGTCAGTGCCGAATGGACTGGCGGTCCAAAAGAAAGCAATGGCGCTTATGGACTTTATCCTGTTTTATGCCAAAATGTGCTCATTGAACACTCCGTTGCAATTGCCGCATCTGACGCGGGTATATATGTAGGTCAATCCAGGGATATCGTTGTGCGCTATTCTATTGCGGTGAACAATGTAGCTGGCATAGAAATCGAAAATTCCATCGATGCGGAAGTATATGAAAATCATACCTATGATAACACAGGTGGTATTTTAATCTTTGACTTACCGGATCTGGTCCAAAAAAAGGGCGGCCACATACGTGTATACAACAATTTGATTGAGCATAATAACCTTTTCAATTTTGCACCAGAGGGAGCTATTGTTGGTAAAGTAATACCTGGTACAGGTGTGATGGTATTGGCTACCAGTGATGTACACGTATATGACAATACGATCCGTAATAATAAAAGCGTCGGGACCGCAATTGTGAGCTATTTCATTACAGAAGAAGCGATCAATGACAGTCTCTATAACCCCTACACATCATCAATTCATATTTATAATAACACATATGAACGAATGCCCGGCCTACCTGCGTTGGATTATGAAATTGGCCAGCTTTTAGCCATCAAATACGGTCGCAATACACCGGACATTATCTACGATGGAATGCCTGACCCTGCCTACATTAATGCCGAGGGAATTATTTTACCCGAATCTAATCTATGTATTCAAAATAATAGTGACGCAAGATTCACTAATCTGGACATTGAAAACAATTTTGAGAATTGGTATTCTCCTTTTTTATCTGATTTTTCTGAAGATTTAACGCCCTTTCATTGCGGTATAACTCACCACCCTGTCGCCACATCAAAGTAATGGCAACAATTATGAGCAAAACCATCATCTGGTTTATACTCTCATTTTCAGTAATTTTTTCATCATCACCTAATCCACTCAAATATGCCAAACCAAAATTATCCGATTATGGTTTTTTTAAAGATCGTATGGCAGATCATATTCCAGCAGAAGGTGTTATCCCCTATTCCGTTTCTGCACAATTATTTTCCGATTATGCCCTGAAATCACGTTTTATTGTTTTACCGGAAGGTCAACGGTTACAATACAAATCAGATGGTTCATTTGACTTCCCGCAAGGTTCTGTTTTAATTAAAACGTTTTATTATCCTGCCGATTTTCGCAATCCTAATCAAGAGATCAAGTTGATGGAAACCCGTCTATTAACTCATACACCAGAGGGCTGGATGGGCTTTGCGTACGTCTGGAATGAAACACAGACAGAAGCATATTTAGAAATCGCTGGAGAGAGATTGCCTGTTTCATTTATTCATTCTGATGGTGAAAAAATTGAATTGGAATACAGTGTTCCGAACTTTAACCAGTGCAAGGGCTGCCACGTGAACCAAAATCAAATGATTCCTATCGGACCAAAGGTACGCTTGCTAAATCATGAATTTGAATATCCTGATGGCAAAATGAACCAACTAAAAAAATGGAACATTCTGGAGATGATCAATGGATTGCCCAACTTAAGTACATTGCCTCACACACCGGACTATGATGACCCATTGGAAGGATCGATCGCTGAGCGATCCCGAGCATGGATTGATATTAATTGTGCCCATTGTCATAGGCTGGGAGCGCCTGGTGAAACATCTGGGTTATTTTTAAACATTGAAGAAAACGACCCCACCCGATTAGGTATATTCAAGCCACCAGTTGCCGCGGGGCGTGGTTCGGGAAATATGAGATACACAATTGTTCCAGGAAACCCGGAAGAGTCGATTATGGTTTACAGAATGGAATCCACTGACCCAGGCATCATGATGCCCGAATTAAGTCGAAAATTAGTCCACAAAGAAGGTGTTAAATTGGTAAAAGAGTGGATCCGAAATATGAAATAATTTTATGGCTGCGAAGTAGACAACACTGCTGCAATAATTAATCTAATTTATCTACTTTTTTATGATCTTTTGGTAACTCGAAATCGGATCGATTAAATGGCATTTTTTTGGCTGACTTTATTTGCCATAGCATTGTAAAACCATCATCGTCATCTTCATCTTTTCTTTCCATTTTATATTTGACCATTCGTCCATCAATAGATTCGAATTCATGACCTTGATTTGTTAGCATCATTTCAGAAAAACTACGTGGGGATTGTTGATTTTCCCCACCATACGATACGACTAACTCTGTTTTCATATCGGATACGTATTTAAACAACGTCGTATCGGTTGTAAACCATTCTTCAATTAATACTGGACCTTGGTTTCCCATCATCTTTGTTGTGACTTTTGTTGCTTTAAAACCAGCAATTTCTTCAGAATTATCCGATATAGTGCGTTCGAACCCGCTATTTACTTCATTGTTATCATTGGATTCATCTTCTCCACCATTGTCATCGGATTCATCTTCTTCTGAATCATTGTTATTTTGATTCGAATTGCCACCCCCCCTACCGAATGAATTCTCCATACCTTTTAATGTCGGAGCACCATCATTATTTCGTATACCTTCAAAATTTTCCTGAGCATATTCTTCTTCTTTTAGATTATAGACGGTTCGCAATTCGTTTTTACCATCCAGAATTGAACCATATTTTTGATTTCCACCCATGGCCATTCGGATAAAAAAACTACCGACCTCCATTTGGGTTTCCTCCCGGTATAATCCATCGGCTGCATATTTAATATTCGTCGTTGTGATTTCACCCACATATGGCGCATCCATGAACATAGTTTCTTCAACGACAATCTGATTTGAACCAGACTGTGCAATCAATCCATTAAGCAATAGACCAAAAATAAACTGTTTATTTTTCATTGTTATTTCTATATCCTACCAAGGTAAATGATCTAGATCTACATTGCCCCCAGAGATAATTAAACCAACCTTTTTACCATTAAATTTATCTTTATTTTTTAATACGGCACCAAGGGTAATCGAACTGGAAGGCTCAACAATCATTTTTAATCTTTCCCAAATCATCCGCATGGAATCAATAATTTCTTCCTCAGTTACGGTAATAATATCGTCTACCAGATCTGAAATGACAGGAAATGTCAGCCCGCCTATCTGGGCACGCAGGCCATCGCATATTGTATTGATTGTTTCATTGGGTACAATTTTCCCTAGTTTGAGCGATCGATAGGCATCATCTGCTTCAGCCGGTTCTGCACCAAATACTTGAATATCAGTTTTTAATGCTTTTGATGACAATAGTGTACCGCTTAATAATCCGCCGCCACTGACAGGTGAAACAATAATATCAAGTTCTGGGTGATCTTCTAGCAGTTCCTTCGCGCTGGTTCCCTGTCCAGCCATAATCCGCTCATCATTATACGGATGAACCACAACGGCACCTGTTTCTTCAATTAATTCTTTTAAAACACTCTCCCGAGATTCCTGTTCTGGCTCACACCAAACTACTTCTCCACCATTCCTCTCCACATTATTGACTTTAATCTTCGGCGTATTATTAGGCATTACTACCTTCGTTTTTCCACCCCGGCGTGTCACAGCCATGGAAAGGGCTGCGCCATGATTTCCAGATGACGTTGTCGCGACACCACGGCTTAGTTCTTCTATGGTGAGTTGTTCAACTGTGTTTGTGGCCCCACGGATTTTAAACGAACCTGCTTTTTGGAAATTATCGCACTTAAAATAAAGCTCAGCCCCGCTTAATTCGTTCAAACTGTTATTGGTAAAAACAGGTGTTCGATGAATATGGGGGCGGATTCGCTCATGGGCTGCTTCAATATCTTTCAGTGTTACCATAGGTGAATATAAATTTGACCTGAATTAAAATCATATTCTTTAAAGGGATAAAATGGATACACATTCAAAACTACATATGACCACTGATGAATTCCGTAATCAAGGCCACAAAGTGATTGATTGGATTGCCGACTACTATGAACACATTGAGGACTATCCTGTTCTTTCTCAGGTTCAACCGGGCGACATTCGAAACGCATTACCATCCTCTGCTCCCCAAAAAGGGAAACCTTATGAAGAAATTCTTACAGATATGGATAAAATCATGCCGGGAATCACACATTGGCAATCACCCAATTTTCATGCTTTTTTCCCTTGTGCAACCAGCGGACCTGCCATTTTAGGAGATCTTATCTCTACTGGTCTGGGAATTCAGGGAATGATCTGGGCCACCAGCCCTGCATGCACTGAAGTGGAAACCCATGTCTTGGATTGGCTCATAGATATGTTGGATTTACCGGAAAAATTTAAATCTACAACTACAGGCGGTGGTGTCTTACAGGATACAGCTTCCAGTTCCAGTCTTGTAGCATTGATTGCTGCACGTGAGCGTGCATCCAATGGAGATATAAATAAAAATGGGTCAAATGGGCGTTTAACAGCCTATACCTCACATCAATCACACTCTTCTATTGAAAAGGCCGTTAAGATTGCAGGAATGGGCAAAAACAACCTTCGCATAATCAATACGGATGAGACATTTGCAATGCGAACCGATTTATTACGGTCTCAAATCGAACAAGATATTCAGGATGGACTGACACCTGCATTTGTATGTGCTACTGTCGGAACGACTTCCAGCACTGCATTAGATCCTCTGGAAGCAATTGGAAAAATATGTAAGGAATTTGATATCTGGCTCCATGTGGATGCTGCTATGGCCGGGCCTGCAGCACTTTGCCCCGAATATCGATTCATTCATGAAGGAATCGAATACGCTGATAGTTACACATTTAATCCTCATAAATGGATGCTCACAAATTTTGACTGCAGTGTATTTTATGTCGCTGATCGAAAAATACTTATCGATTCATTATCCATTTTACCGGAGTACTTGAAAACTAAGGAGACCGAAACTGGTGCTGTGTTTGACTATCGTGATTGGGGTATCCCTCTTGGCAGACGTTTTCGAGCGCTTAAGTTGTGGCATGTCATCAATTACTATGGTGTGGAGGGTCTCCAGGAATATATGCGTGGCCATGTGGAAAATACCCAGCAATTAAAAAAGTGGATTGAAGAGGATGACCGCTTTGAGGTTATGGCCCCTGTGCCGTTAAATCTCATCTGCTTCCGTCACAAAAATGGCGATGAATTTAACGAACGATTGTTAAGCAAACTCAATGCCAGCGGTCAAATATATTTAACCCACACCAAACTCAACGATCAATATGTGATACGTTTATCAGTCGGTCAAGCAACAACAACAATTGCTCATCTTAAGCAATCGTGGGAACTGATTGTAAATACCGCGGAGAGCTTAGATAAAGGTTAGGGCTTTTCAGCCAATTCAACTAATACGCCCCCAGTGCTTTTGGGGTGGATAAAGACTACTTTATATCCTTCCGCACCAGTGGTGGGATTATCTGATAATACCTGAATATTAGATTCTTTAAGTTCTTTTATTGCGCTAGATATATCATCTACTTCAAAACATACATGATGTATGCCTGGGCCACGATTTTTTAGAAATTTCCCAACAGCAGTATTTTCACCCAAGGCTTCCAAAAGTTCTACTTTTCCGCGCCCGGTATCGTAAATATCCGTGGTCACACCCTGATCTTCAACTGCTTCGGTCCCTGTATGTGAAATTTTTAATACATGCTTCCAAAACGGTGCATCCGTATCCAGGCTATTTACCGCCAGACCAATATGTTCAATTCCAAGTATTTTCATCCTGTTTATATCAAATTTTCTGAATCCGAATTTAAGGATACACCTAACCCTGATCCTTTCGGCAATTTCAAATATCCATCCTTCACCAAAACTCCACTGTAAGGATCATTATTAATGAGCAGATTACCATCAAGATCGGCATAATCCACTAACGGCGATAAATGGGCTGCTGCAGTAATGCCAACCGACGACTCAATCATACATCCCAGCATGATCTGCATATCTCGCTGTCGAGCCATTTGGATCATTTTCTGTGCTTCAAATATGCTGCCGCATTTCATCAACTTGATATTAATCCCATCAAAAACACCCTCAATACCTGGAATATCGCCTGAATATAGACTGTTTTCATCTGCAATCAGAGGTAGAGGCGATTTGGATCGTAACTCAGCCGTATCCGTTAAATTTGTGGATTTAAAAGGTTGTTCAACGAATTCCACATTCTGATCTGCCAACCATTTGCACATTTCTATTCCAGTAGAAAGATCCCAGCCCTCATTCGCATCGA
The DNA here is from genome assembly GCA_964468295.1 of uncultured bacterium. GTDB lineage: Bacteria > Fidelibacterota > Marinisomatia > Marinisomatales > TCS55 > TCS55. The sequence goes on from CAYXUK010000033.1 coordinate 6,660, forward strand.
CCCGAATTAATTTGTCTGTATGTTCTCTAATGGCATTCATCATGGCTTTATCTTCAGATAATCCAATACCTAATTTCACCTTGAGAATAGCATAAGGCATACTCTCCTGCACTTTTTCTGGTATTAGATCTGGATCACCAATAGAAATCGTATAAGATGTTTTTGGCGCTATGGATGGATCAGCACCCAAATATTGATAAAGTGGCATTGCTTGCATTTGACACCACCAATCCAGGATTGCCATGGAAAATGCCACCTCTAAAGCTTTGATTCCTTTACACTGAGGAAATACTATATCTGAAAATGCTACCGGATCGGTCATGCTTTCCGGCAGGGAAATGCCCGACTTTAATACACTTAAAATATCATCAGTAAATTCATCATAACGGCCCGATGGCGCTGCTTCTCCACGACCGGTGATACCTTTCCCTTCAAGGTAAACATATACAATATCATAATATGTGTGGGTACTACGGGATATTCCAAAAGGGTGCGTACAATGAATCCGGTATGTGGCAAAAGAAAGTTTCATTAATGCATTTTAGTACAGCGCATTAAATAGCAGTTTAAATGTATTTCTTGGCTGCCCACGAAACTGAGGTCGAAATCCAATTAAAATAACACTTCCTTTTCCAATTTTGACTTCAGCCATTGCAATTTTTCCTCCAATATTCTTCTTTTCGCCCATCGCCCATCCACTGAGTAAAATATTATCTTTTGCGTAACGGGCTAAAACAGTAACTGGCTGGTCAGGCGGCCTTTTGATATTTTCCTTACCGCCTTCACCTTTTTCCCGCAATTTCACTATATCAAACGCTCGGCTACGGACAAAATAGGCTACCGCATTTTTTTGCATCCCAAAAGTGTATTCACTATCAGTTTCTACATTGATTCTCACTAAAGAACCCGGAATAAAGAAACTACTAGAAGGAGTTGAGGCGACAACATTTCTAACCGGCAGTCCAAACTGCTGAATTAGAAAATCACTTGCCTGGTCAAGCGCAATGACCCTCCCCCCATTTTCTACGTATTGCTTCAAGATCAACGTACCCTCAGGGCCGATTCCTCCAGTATATCTTTCCGGCATAGTATTGGGCATATGGCCGTTTAGAATACCATTTCCGCTCTGTGATGGTAAAATGATTGCACTATATTGGTCTAAGTCTCTTGAAAGCAGATCTTTATTGTGAAGTGTATCCAAAGGAAATTGATACTGTTCTAAGACCCAGCGTGTCCATCCTTCATCCATATTGGCTTGCCACGATTTGTAAATGCCTACCTTCGAAGAATTGATCTTAGTTCCATTTACTGAATGATCCTGTGAAGAAGTTTTAAATGATATATTATAGGATTTTGCTAAATCTTTTAATTTTGATTTTTCCGACTGACTATTTCCCTTTAAGAAATAGTTTCCATCTTTCGTTAAATACACTTGAGATCCTGCAGATAATAATTCGTTAACTGCAATAAAAGCTGCATTGGTATTATGGGAAAATGTATATCCTTTTTTTAATTTACCTGATACGACTCCCGATGGCATTTTGACGGATAATTCTTTTACAGAATTCGTAGTAGCTTTAAATGGTTTACTTGCCTTATGAACCATAATACCCATTTGAAGCGGAAGTGTCCAACCTGCTAGATCATAAGGTACTTTTGGTTTACCACTGGCATCTTTCAGCTCTGGGTAATTTTGTGGTTCCATCATATCAAGAAGATGCGGACGAAAAGCCTGTGATGCGTAAATGATATATGTTCCTTTTTCATATCTTTTGCCATCGGAATTAAACGCTTTATTTGCCTGTTTTATTTCGATGCCGCTCTTTCGTAGCACACTTAAAAATTTTCCTGCTTCGTATACATCCCACTGATCATTGGGTATGATATATGCGTATGGACCTCCTTTTTCACCTGCATCTATTGCATCCCTACCCATACGATAAATATCATATAACCATTTTTCTCTTAGATCAGCTGCAATATTCATCACCCCCATAGATGCGGTTAACATATAATCAACTGCGTCTCTGAAATGAGATTCGCCCGCTTCCCATGGTAACGGTAAAAATATATCAGTACCAGTATTGACCATACCGCTTCTTCGACTTCCAATTGTCTTGGGTATAGAATCTGGGTCATAAAATCTAGGTGTTGGTGTTGAGTGACTGGTCTCCGTTAGTATTCCAATTTGATTATGGTAGTAAGGAGCAGTACGCATTCCGCCATTCCACCACATACTATACTGGAAATCTGAAACAACCCCCCCCATTTTTTTCATGGCAAAACGATTAGCCATGGCTGTACCAACTAAATTCACACCTGTTGTTACACCAGGATGAATGTTAGGGTTAACAGGATCAGAAAAAGGTGGTAAAAAAATCCTGGCCCATGCAGGTCCAGTTTGATGATGGTTGTATACAATTTGTGGATGCCATTCATTATATAATTTGTAAGAAACAGCTCGTGATTCAAGCATGTTATTCATGAACCAGTCTCGATTGTTGTCATGTCCTACATATTTTTGATATAACACTGGCGGGCCCGTCGTTTCATAAGGCGTACCAAGGTTTTTTCTATACCAATCCACAACTATTTCCATCCCATCAGGATTGATTACAGTCATTAATAGCACAATTACATTTTCACGTATTTTCTGCATTTCATCTGTTTCTTCAGTCGCAATCTTATATGCTAATTCTGCTGTCATTTGACCATGAGCTCTCTCTGTGGCATGCATACCACCATCAATCCAAAGAATGGCTTTTCCACTTTTTGAATGCTTTTTGGCAGTGGCATCATCGATCCTGGCACGCGCCAACTCACTGCTAATTTTTTTCCATTTGTCCAATTGTGATAAATTTTCTGATGAAGATATATAGAGTAAAATCATTGGCCGCCCTTCAGAAGATTTACCGATTTCTTCCAACAAAACGCGATCTGAATTTTTGGCAAGCTGGCGGTGAAAAGTGAGCATTTGGGAATAATCAGCCAACTTGTAATCTGCACCTACTTTAAAACCAAATATATCTTCGGGTGACTTTGGTTGCCCTGTTAATATGACTGAGCCAAGAAATAATAATAATAATCTTCTCATGATTTATTTACCCCATTTAAAATATTTATTTATTCGGTGAGGCGGCACTGCCTTCCCAGTCCGGATCAGCTACACCTGTCCAACTTCCATTGGCCTCATTTTTGATCACAGCATGTATCCGTCCGAAACTCCCAGGCCTCCTTTGGATACTTACTTCATGGCCCAATTGAGTAAAATATGCACTATCAGCCATTGACCAACCTCCATTAGAAGTAAACTCTATAGCAATTCCGTTTTCAACTGGATGCACTCTGGGCAGAGCCATTGCCTTTTCCAATGTATTACTCTGATCTATAACCCGGCTGACTACAGCTACAATTGATGAAGGTATTCTAGAACCCCCGGCTGCACCCAAGGCTATAAAAGGTTTATCATCTTTTGTAACCAGCATAGGTGAAATATGAGATGCTGCTCGATATCCTGCCTTAACTTCTCCAAGATACCCCCCGAGTGTTTGTGCATATACAAAACCCAGTCCTGGAGTGGCCACTTTAGATCCCATAGTTGTCCCCACTGTTTGTGTAAGAGCTACAACCATACCGTTTCTATCTACAACAGTTAAATGCGTTGTATGACCCATTGGTAAAGTCCAAGACTCAGGCATATCCTTCCAATTCAATTTCACTGCTGTATCGTTATGTATTTCCGATGCACGTTGTTGAGCCCACTGTTTTGATGTAAATCTATCCGCATCCTCCAGTGTATGTTGTTTTTTCCGATCAAGATATGCCGCTTCAATGGCATGATAAAGTGCCTCACCCCACTGTTGATTATCGGAATAGTCATCCGATATTGTTTCTAATATCTGAAGTGCTTCAATTGTAATGGCGCCGTATGCCGGCATCCAGAGCCCTTTTAAGCCATATCCACGATAGCTTCCAGTTACAATATGAGAATCTTCTGCCTTATAATTTTTCAAAGATTCCAAGGTGAGCACCCCGCCATTGGCTTGATTGTCTTCAACAATTCTTTCTGCAATCCAACCGCTATAAAATACTTCTGCGCCTTCATCTGCAATGGCCTGCAATACATGGCCCAGGTCTTTTTGGACTACCCAGTCACCTGCATTTCTTGAAGAACCATCTTCATTTAAAAAATATTGCTTTGATCCTGCAAATTCCTTTAACTGTTCATGAACAAATTGCTGCCTCATCGCTTCACCTCTGATTAGTTCATGACCATTATTTGCCAATCGTATGGCAGGTGTCATCACCTGTTTTAAAGGCAGTGAACCGTGCTCAGATAATGCTTTAGTATGTCCCCTTACTACGCCAGGCACACCGATACTGGGATAACCATAGCGTTTTTTGGGTGCATTTTCGAAATCGTAAGTCGAGGGAGCCTGAGTAGTACCATCGATACCAATAACTTCACCGTTCGGCTTGCCAATTAAAATCTGTGTACGACCTCCAATGCCACTCATGCTGGGTTCGACTACAGCAAGGGCAAAGGCTGCAGCAACTGCGGCATCTATTGCGTTTCCTCCCGCTGCCAGCATTTCGACTCCTGCTTTCGTTGCCAATGGGTGAGCTGTGACAACAACACCATCCTTAGAACTGTTAATCTTATGAGAGGATTCCGGATAGACTCCTCCTGGCTTTTGTGGTACACTGCTACATCCGAGAAAATATAAAAACGTAAAAATAAAAATTCGCTTCATGAGTTTAACTCCCTTTCAATGGCATCAATTAAACCCAAATTTCCAAATCGAACCAAATCGGTAGTTGCCAATTTATATTTTTCTTCGGATTCATTTATTTTGGCCATCGCCTCCGTTTCTGATAATGCAACCGTAAGCAGATTGATACCAATGAATTTTGAATTTCTAAAATTTTTCATTAAATCCAAGTGAAGTTGCATGACTTCTCCCATAGTTGAGATAGGATAATCCGTAACATCTTCATCCCTTGCAGGATCATGTGTCATTACCATGTAATCCGGCATAGCACCATGCATTAAACCCAATGTAACGCCTGCATAATACTGATTGGTTAGGGAGCCTTGACCTTCAACAATTATTATATCTGCACCATCGGATGCATTATCAATCTCATGTTCGATTTCCCCAGCCATAAAATCTGCCACGACAGCATCAACTGGAACGCCATTACCGCTGAGCAAAATTCCAGTTTGCCCTGTGCCGATAAAACGCGCATCGCAGCCTTGCGCTTTTAGACGCTGAGTCATTTCCCAACCGGT
>CAYXUK010000033.1:12052-13192 GCA_964468295.1 uncultured bacterium
AATGACTGGAATATCACCGCCATACCCTAATTCTGAATCGGACGTTTTCCCTACTTTACTCTTGTCAATTACGGCGATGACTTCATCTGGACGGTATCGAATAAGCATATTCCCAGTTTTATTTTTGATATAATTAAAGGCACCGTGGCACAATATTGCGATTTTTTTATTTTGCTGGTTCATATCAAGTCAAGTTTTCTCTTTAGTTTGCATTTAATTTATTCTGTAAATAATGATTATTTTGAGGGTCCGCAAAAGAAATTAAATTAAAATTTTGATACATTTTTCACACTTTCAATATTTACAAAGATTCATAAGTATATTCAGCGTATTTCTGCTGGTTGGCTGTTCTGATACAGAAGAGTTATTAGAAGAAGAGAATATAGATAGTTCAATACTGGTTCCTCCGGGCATAAGCAAGTTCGAATTTAAAGAATATGAGCATCTTTCAGACAAAGCAATTAACGTTTATACTTTTCTTCCAGATTCAACAAAAAAGGATATAAATGTACTATTCGTAATGCATGGAGCCAACCGTGATGCAAATAATTATTGCATTGATTGGGTTGAGCCATCCCGCGAATACAATTTTCTTGTTGTTTGTCCGGAAATTAATGAAAACCAGTTTCCTGGCTCTGCGGGATATAATTTAGGTGGAATGTACGAAGGAGATATTTTAATTGATTCCACACGTTGGACATTTGCTCTTATTGAACCGATATTCGAATATTTAAAAAAGGAAGGTGCAACAACTGTCAATCGCTACGGAATTTATGGTCACTCTGCCGGCTCCCAATTTGTTCACCGACTTGCCCTTTATACCCAACCGATTCACGCATCTGTATTTATCGCTGCCAATGCCGGTTGGTATAACATGATCGATTTTGATGAAAAATTTCCCTACGGGTTTCAAAATTCTCCAATGACAATAAATATTCTAAAGGAGAAATTCAGCATGGATTTATTTGTTATTCTTGGAGAAAAGGACACGGATCCCAATGCTTCGTCCTTAAGAAAGACGGAAGAAGCAATGCGGCAAGGATATCACCGATTTGAGCGTGGAAATAATTTTTTTAACACAGCCAAGAAAATGGCTGAATCATTGCAAATAACTTTTAACTGGGAGTTGGAAACAGTTCC
>CAYXUK010000033.1:13292-16686 GCA_964468295.1 uncultured bacterium
TTCTGATCCAATTCACTTCCACTTAAAAGGTATCCCAGCCAGATGCGTAAATCATAATAACCGTCTGGATTTTGCCCATGACCATGCATATCTAAAAATAAACCGCTTCCAAAATTGTCTGAAATTTGTTTTTTTGCGGTTTCAATATAATGGTGATATTCCTGCCAAGCCCGTAATGCATATTTATCTTCCTGGGCAGCTTCAATGCTATCCCGGTTTGCGTCCAGTTTTGTTCGTTTTAATTGACATAAAATCACATGGGGTTTGGCACCAAAACGAGCCGTTATACTATCCATCAAAACTTTTGTCAGTTGATATGTATTTGCATCCGTGACAGTGGTGCCATAAGTACGATCCGGAATTTCATCCGGGACCTTCCATCCTCCATGAGGAGCTGAAAGTATAATCGGTAAATTACCGGCATGGTATTCCACATAACTTTCTCTACCATAATATATTGAATCAAGTGAATATGGTCCATCATGACCAAGAGCGGGGAATGTATCTTGCTTTGTTGTGTCAACGGGTGGCTGTATCTCGTTTTCATCTGGTTTATCAGCATTTTCTTCACATCCTACAACAATGAGAAAAACCAGGACAATACAATAATACAGCCAATATCTAAATCGAGTTACAATCTTCATGTTTATTTCATTGAATCTATATATGCACAGATTAATAATAGCTTCTCAAATGAAATGGCTATTATAATACATTTTATGATGATTTATTTTACGCTTGATTTAAGGCTGTTTGGATAAAGTCTGTCCAGGTCTGATCTGGACTCCATTCTGGAAGCATGACACTTTTAGCATGCTTTTCATCCAAACCAAGGCGAAGAATATAATAGAGGTACATAAAAGCGGACACACGATAGTTTTTTGCGCAATGTACGAATGTCTTTTGTCCTTTTATTCTATCCATTAAATCAAAAAACTGATCCAATTGATATTGCTGAGGATTTTCCCAGACAACTGGTATATGGTGATACTCCAAGCCATGTCCAGTTAGAATATCCTCTTCTTCCAGGATGGCGCCATCGGAATCATCCATGGCAATATTAACCACAGTCTCAAACCCTTTTTCAGATAATAATTCCAATTCTGAACGTGTTGGCTGCCCAGCTGTAGATATGGTATCGCTTACTTTGCGGTAATTGACGATGTGTTCCAACTCCATAATTAGTTCGCCATAGATATATTATCCCATAATGCTTGAAGACGTAGCAGTCGATCCTGATGCGTTTTGGTTGGAGGAAAAAATGAGCCCTGCCTTACTCCGCCACCTTTTAATTCACTAGCCAAGCGCGTGGCTCCAGTCCGGACTGTGTTCACCTGTTTTTGCTGGTCTTTGACATTTATTAGTTTCTCATCATCTTTATCGAGTATTTCCTCTAATTCCTTAATTTTATTTTTCAACTTTTCATTCATAGCATATGCATTTTCATAAATGACCATAAGTTTAACCAGAAATTTTTCCTGCTGACGATAATCACCAACTTTTAAATTCAATTTTGGATCTGGATTGACACGAATTGGCTGCGTACTGGTTTCATTACCGGCAGCAATCGTGACTGTATAAACACCTGGTGAGACGGAAGGACCTTGTGGATTTAAAGGATGAGCAGGCTTAGGCAAAATATCTTCCGGTTTAGGCTTTTGCAAACCTTCCGTTTTAGATTCATTTTGTTGTGATGATGGTGGCGGATATTTTAAATCCCAGGCCAACCGCTGAATAGTACCCTTCACAACTGGTTGCCGATAAGTACGGATAATTTGATTTTTTCTACGCTTGACTGTAATGGTGACCGAATCCACATCTGAATTAACAAGATAACTGATAATTGCACCGTAGGGAGGATTCTCCCCTGCCCATTCTTCCTGAGCGCGATAGGATGTGTCTTTCCAATAGTGAAACAGGGTTGCAGGCCTTACGGAAAAAACATGGACGGGTTTATTATAAACTGTAGACCATTCTGCTATTGGAGATGTATCATCCAAAACCCAAAAACTTCTTCCATGCGTTCCTAAAACCAAATCTTTCTCTCGCGGATGAATCAATAAATCATCATACAGTGTGGTTGGCAAATTCGATTTGAATTTTGTCCAATCCGACCCGGCATTTACCGAAAGATACACCGCATGTTCTGTTCCCAGAAATAATACATCTGGATTATCAGGGTGTTCAGCTATCACATTTACCGAACCGGATGGAAGCCCCTTGGTTAAAGGTACCCATGTTTTACCGTAATCTTCTGTTCGGTATACATAAGGTCTCCAATCACCTTCCCGATGACGGTCGAACGTGACATAAGCAGAGCCACGGTCTCTTATTGATGAAAGCACACGACTCACGTAAGAACCTGCAGGAATACCTTTGATATTTCCGCTTACTTCTTCCCATTTTTCACCACCATCCCTTGAGACTTGGATATTTCCGTCATCTGTACCAACCCATATGACCCGATGCCATAAAGGTGATTCAGAAATGGAAATAATTTCACCATAAGATGAAGTACCATCATTTTTTGATAACTTTATATCTGCACCTAATACACCCATGATTGTTAAAGAATCGCGATTAGTGCTGGTAGAAAGATCTTCAGTCCGTTCCCATGAATCACCACCGTTATCACTAATAAATAATCGGTTTCCACCCAAAAATACTTTTTTAGAACTATGTTTTGAAATGGCTAGCGGTGTCACCCAGTCAAAACGATATTTTTCTTTTGAATCACTTGGAAAAGGTTTTAGTCCCTGCATATTTCCTGTTTTACGATCCACACGAATCATATTCCCATTTTGAGATGCATTATACAGAATGGATGACTCCGGATCCGGCTGTTGATACATGCCATCGCCAAAACCAACCTGTTTCCAATCATCGGCTAAAATACCGAGCCAATGTCGTGTTGAACTCGGTCCCATCCACGAGTGGTTATCCTGCATACCTCCGTAAATATTGTATGGCACTTCCATATCCACACCAATGCCATAGAATTGCCCAATAGGAATATTATTCAGGCGATTGTACGCTATACCTCCATCCCAGCTTTCATGAAGTCCCGCATCACCCGCCAAAAAGAAGTGATTTGAATTATTTGGGTTGATCCACAATGTATGATGATCGCTATGCACCCCCACATCATAGGTAGGACGGGTTGGCATCTGGTAAAATGTCTTACCTGCATCTTTTGTTCGATAAAATTCTGTAGCGAGCATGTATACAATATCATCATTATTGGGATCAACAAAGATATGGCTGTAATACATGGGGCGTGGATTTAATTTATTGACACGTTTCCAAGTTCTACCTCCGTTACTACTGCGATAAAAGCCACTTGAGTCGGCGTGTTCTATTGTTGCATAAATAATATTGGACCTGGTTTTTGATG
>CAYXUK010000034.1:0-9257 GCA_964468295.1 uncultured bacterium
AATAGATTGCACCTTTACTAAGTTGGGATTCGGTGACCACATCATCCATCCGTGACCCTTCATAACCATTCTGAACTAAGACGGTGAGGGCAGCATCAAGAATCTGATCTTTTCGTAAATCTTGCTTTGTTTGATTCATTAACTAAACCGACTGGTCAGTCTAGTTTAGTTTTTACCGGTTAATAACACAAGAATTATTTTTTTATAAAAAAATAATTGCTTTAAACTATTATATGTTTTTATAATTGGTATTGAGACTAAGTCTCATTAACAGTATTTCAAAGCGTATAATACCCTCTAATTGCCTTTGGTAATTGATTATTAAGAAGAATCAAAGGCTTTTAGAGGTGATAAAAAATCAATAATTCAAATAGAAAAATGGCTGAACTAATAATTGTTTTCAGAGAAGTATTAGAAGCGACACTAATAGTTGGTATTCTATATACATTTTTAAAACAAACCAATCAAGATGAATCGCTTGCTAAGCTATGGCAAGGTGTATTGGTTGCTTTGGCAGCTAGTCTCGTAGGCTCATATTTATTCCAACAATTTGCTGGCGGATTTAAAGGTCAAGCAGGGAAATTATTTGAAGGTATTGTAATGATTGTTGCTGCGGGTGTTTTGGGCACTGTTATTGTTTGGATGGCAAAAAACAAAAATATTGCGGAAGATCTTAAGGGAAAAGCTGAGCAGGCTCTATCAAGTAATAAAGTAGGGCTTGGAATTTTCCTTTTAGCTTTTATCTCAGTTTTTCGTGAAGGTATTGAGACAATACTTTTTCTTTATGGTGTTATGATGAAACAGGGAGGATTATCAATTAGTCTTTCTTTGCTGGGTGCTGCGATGGGAATTGGAGTGGGCTATCTCATATTTGTTCAAGGTAAAAAAGTACCGCTTAAAACATTTTTTAATGTCAGTTCAATTCTATTGATTTTCGTTGCCGCGGGTATGTTTGCTTATGGAATTCATGAGTTGGAATCTGCTGGAGTCATTCCTGATTATGGAAGAATTTGGGATATCAACCCTCCCAAATTAGAAGATGGGTCCTATCCTCTTATGCATGATAAAGGATATTTGGGTAGTCTCTTGAAAGGGTTATTTGGATATAATGGAGACCCAAGTCTAATTGAATTATTAGCGTGGCTTTTCTCATTGTCTGGATTGACATATCTTTGGAAAAAAGTATCTTAATAAAATAAATAGTAGTAGGGGATAATGGAAATAATGAAAAATTGGTTAAATATAACAGTTCTATTTTTGTTCATTTCAAATATAAATGCTCAAATGGTTTTAACTGGTCGGGTTATTAATGATTCTAATCAAGAACCTTTATCAGATATAAACATAATAGTTGTTAATGAAAATATTGGATCCGCAACAGATGACAATGGTTTTTTTCAATTAGAATTACCTTCTGAAATCTCATCGTTTACGCTTGAAGTAAGTGCTGTAGGTTTTTCTTCGATATCGAAAGACTTGGATATTGGAGAAGTAAAAAATATTGTTATTTTTAAATTAGAGCCAAAAATAATAGAATTAGATCCGGTGGTAGTCATTCAGAATATTACCAGATTAGATAATCCATTTCTTAGATCACCAGGTTCTAGTGATCTAGTTAGCCTGGCTGATATCAAAAGATATAATGATACAGATGTTAATAGGATATTAAGTAGAATTCCAGGAGTTTATGTTCAAGAAGAAGATGGTTTCGGTTTACGTCCAAATATTGGGATGCGTGGTACTGGTGTTGAAAGAAGTTCTAAAGTAAATTTAATGGAAGATGGTATCCTTATCTCACCAGCACCTTACGCTTCACCTGCAGCATATTATTCTCCAACTGCAGGGCGAATGTATGCTCTTGAGGCAAGGAAAGGTTCATCTCAAATAAAGTATGGACCTCATTCGACTGGCGGTGCATTAAATTATGTTTCAACACCGATTCCAACTAGTTATAAATCTAATTTTGTTATAAGCGGGGGTAATCATAGTTCATATTTTCTTAAAGCAGATATAGGATCATCAAACTCAAATTTTGGATATTTATTTGAAGTGCTGCATGATGAAAATAGTGGATTTAAATTGTTAGACTATGTCAATGGAAACACTGGTTATGCTAAAACTGACTTAATGGGAAAAATTAGATATAAAACAAATTTGATAAACTTTCCGACTGCATTTGAATTAAAAGTTAGCTTAACCGATGAATTAAGTAATGAAACTTATCTTGGTCTTACAGATGAAGATTACAATAAAAACCCATACACTAGATATTCATCTTCTCAGAAAGATCAAATGGATGCAGATCATTTTCAAATTTCACTAATGAACTCAATACAATTATCGGAAAATTCCAACCTATCATTAGTTTTCTATCGAAATAATTTTAAGCGAAATTGGTATAAGCTTTCAAAAGTTAATGGTACTTCAATAGGATCTTTATTGTCAGCGGGAAACACTCATAAAAGTTATTCATTTCTTTCTGTAACAGAGGCCGGAGATAACACTTACCAAATTAAAGCAAATAATAGAGAATATTATTCGCAAGGAATACAATTAGCTTCCAATATTAAATCTAATTTTATTTTTCAACATAATTTGATGATTGGTTTAAGACTACATGAAGATCAGATGGATCGTTACCAAAAGGTAGATAAGTATGGTATGCAAAACAATGTACTTAAGCTTACAACAAATGGAACTTGGGGTGTTGGCTCAAAAAATAATAGAGTAGATGATGCGACTTCAACCGCATATTTTATTGAAGACCAGTTTAATATCCAAAATTTTACAATAACAGCTGGAGCTAGGTATGAATCAATCGAACTTAAACGTCGAGATTGGAAAGGTGATGTAACGTCAAATAGTTTGAGTTGGAATGACCCTAATAGACAACTGGCTCCATCAGAAAAATCAAAAACACTGAACGTTTTAGTCCCTGGAATTGGTTTTGTTTATGAGTTTAATTCAGATGTTGAATTCTTAGCAGGAATTCACAAGGGATTTTCTCCTCCAGGACCTGGTTCAGATGAATCTGATGATATAAAACCAGAAGAAAGTGTAAATATTGAGGCAGGTCTCGTAATAAATAAAGGTTTAAATAAAATAAAAACTGTTTTCTTTAATAATCATTATTCCAATCTTCTTGGAGATGATACTCAGTTTACTGGACAAGGAACTTATGATCAATTTAATGCTGGTGAAGTTAAAATTAACGGAGTTGAATTATCTGTAAAAAGAAACTTCAAATTTGGAAATTATTTAGCACCTTTAGAATTTAGTTATACTTATACAAACTCTGAGTTTTTATCAGATTTTGAAAGCAAATATGAACCTTGGGGGTCTGTACAAAAAGGTGATGAATTGCCCTATTTACCTACTCATCAACTTTTCACTGAGTTTGGAGTTTTGTCCCAAGATGCAAATATTTTCTTTAGGTTGAAAAATACTAGCGCAATGAGAACAAAAGCTGGAAATGGTGCTTTAGAGAATGAATACTCAACGGAGGATTTAACTCAAATTGATATAACCGGTGAATATAAATTAAATAATAAATCAAATTTATTTTTAACGATCAGAAATATAACGGATACAAAATCTATCGTAGCTAGAAGACCTGCAGGCTTGAGGCCAACGTTGCCTCGTACCCTTTCAGCAGGTATAAAATTTAATTTATAGAATTAAATTAATTTAATAAAAGTGTTCAATAATATTTAATTTTGAGCGGGGGACTCTCTATTAGAAAATGTCGATTAATTGTATTAGTAATGAATTGTTTTGCAGTTCTATTCGCACTAAATAATTTTGATAAGATCAAAGGAATTGTTGTTGATGTTGAAACAGGTGAATTGCTATCTGAGGCTAATGTGAAAATTATTGATGCTGAAATTGGTACAATCACAAATATAGATGGACAGTTTACTTTAAACGGGCCATTTAAATATCCATTAAAGTTAGAAATCTCTCATATAGGTTATAAAACGCATATTGAATTAATTAAAAAATCAATTAATAGTGAAATTTTCATCCAGCTTCATCCTCAATCGTTAGAAATGGAAGAAGTGGTGGTTACTGCAACTCGGACAAAAAAACTCCTTAGCGATGTACCGATTGCTACAGAAGTTATTGATCGAAAAGATATAGAAAATTCTGGAGCACGAAATATTGCAGATTTATTATCCCAAAGATCTGGGGTGAGTTTGCAAACATCTGTTGAAGGTGGTTCAGTTTTAAATATTCTTGGAATGGATTCAAGATATATCTTAATACTGATTGATGGTCAACCTATTACCGGAAGATTTAATAATCGAGTCTCACTTGATCAAATCATAACTGATCGAGTGAAAAAAATAGAAATTGTAAAAGGTCCTAGTTCATCTTTGTATGGTAGTGAAGCAATGGGAGGGGTGATCAACATTATCACATATAATGATAAATATTCACAGTCCATTAATCTCTCTGCACGTTATAGTGATACAGAAAATAAAATTCGTAATAATGGAATTGGAAATGGTTCTAATAATATTAGCATTAGTGTAGTACAACCCTTAAGAAATACAATACTAGGGCTCAATTATAATCAAAATGTGATTGTAAATGACCAGTCTATTGAGCTAATTGAAATAGATCAAATTGATAAAAAGTCCATTGGTAGTTTTATTATTTGGAATCTGAGTGAGCATCAAAATGTCAATTTTAATATGCAATCCTACGGCCAGGCTGAAAAAGGTGAGTCAAAATTGATGAATACTCATACCAATATCACGCGGAACAATTTTTCTTTGTCTCACAAAGTATGGAATTTTGAACAAACACTAACTTCAAATAATTATTCACGTAATTATGTTCAAAAAAGACCTTTGGGTAAGTTAGAAAAAGACGATCTGACATCTGAGAAATTTCTAGAATATGAAGTTTTATATAATAAAAAGATTGGTACTAATGTAATCAGCACAGGACTAGAAATTTATCGTGCCAATTATCAAAGTGATCGTATTAAATCTGGCAAACAGGATATAATAAATCGAAGTTTATTTGGACAGTACGATATTGATATTATAGATAAAATGAATGCAATTATTGGTGTGCGCCTAGACGATTATAGTGATTACAAATCTGTTGTGAGCCCTCGAATTGGTTTAATGTATAGGTATAAAGAAAACTGGAAATTTAGAACCGCTTGGAGTCAGGGATTTCGGGCGCCATCATTTATGGAGCGCTTCATTGACTGGAATCATATACAGTTTAATTATACAGTCATCGGCAATCCAGATCTCAAACCTGAGCGTTCAACTGGGATAACATTAGGTGCAGAGTATACCAATACAAATAAATATCAAATGAGTCTGATATTTTATCATACTCAATTTGAAAATTTGATTAATGATTTTACATTAAAACCAGGGTTGCTTAGTTATCAAAATATTGAAAAAGCTACCTTTTCCGGCATTGAATTAATTTCTCAATGGTATATCTCAGAACAGTGGAATAGTAGATTTGGTATTAACTGGATAAATAACCGCGATGGTGATAATAAAATAATTCCAAATACAATGCCATTATCTATCAATGGTACAGGGTCTTATAATAATCCGCGCAATTTTATCAATGTTTCTATTAACACAAAATGGGTTGCACCTTATCGCCCGCAGGAATACGATGCTCAAAAAGGCGTTTTTGTTTTTGCTGAACAAAAGCTGAAAGGATACGCCCTGATTACAGTTCGTAGCACATTAAAAATTTATGATTATTTACAACTTAGCTTAGGCGTAGAAAACGCCGGCAATTATACAAATAGTCGTTTTGGCCCTTTTATTGGTCGGGCGGCCTATTTGGAACTTTCAACTCAATTAGAACAAGGGAAATAACAATGAAACGATCAGTGAATCTGCTTTTTTTGATAGCGATATTCTTATTTGTAGGATGTGAAGATGAAAAAGCAGATAATGATAATATGTCTGTTAATGAAGTAACCACAGATAACGTAAATGATGGTCCATACTATTTCAATTTTGTGAGCGGCAAAAAAGATAGTTCGACCTGGCATCTATCTTATAAGAATTTGCCTGCAGGTGGTGGAAATTATATGCCAAGTTTTGCATTGAATAGCACATTGATGTTAGCGATAGAAAATTCTAAGAAATTTGATGCAATTACAACATCTCCGGCATCCAGTGCATTTGCTCCTGAGGGCGGAAGAATGCAATACGGTGGAAGCAATGCAGTATTAACTTATGATATGGTTACTCACAAAGTCAGTACTTCCAATGATAATTATATCATTTATGATACCATCTCTCATAAAGTATTTAAAGTCTATTTTGACGAATACAGTGGAGGAGTTGTTCTATTTCGATATGGAGGGCTAGATAGTCAATAGTTTATTATTATAATAGAACATATTTTCGGCAATCAGGATTTTAAGCGATATTTTTTTATTTCACTTAATCAGGATGATTTGACTATTGCTTTAAGATACCCAGTTGTCGATATTTTTCTTGATATTTATTGTACAGCATTTTGTGCCGATCACCCATATCAATTTTCCGGCCCTGAATGTATGCTTGAAGCACGTTAGTCCTGATTTCAAGCGGATCACCATTAGCGATAAATAATGTTGCATCTTTACCTGATTCTAAGGAACCAACTTTTGAATCAATCCCTAAAATTTCAGCAGCTGAGAGCGTTATTGATCTCAATGCTTGATCTTTTGGGAGTCCATATGATGCTGCCATGGCAGCATGGTTTGGCAGGTTTCTCACATTGGAGGCATCGCCACTGGAACTAGCGATGCAGAATTGTATACCGGCCTCATGGAGCAGCGCCGCACCTTTATATGCCTGATCATAATCTTCATATCGTCTTGATGGTAAGGCTGTCACACCTTCATAAATGACAGGAATCTTATATTTTTTGAGTAAATCAGTCGTGCGCCAGGCGTCTTTGCCGCCAACCAAAATGATTTTCACATCATGGCGATTAGCCCAGTGAACAGCTGCTTCAATCTGTCGTACCTCATTGGCATGGATGTAAATTGGAAGATTACCTTTCACATAAGGAATCATGCTCTCTAAACGTAAATCTTCCTTGTGGTAATCTTCTGCTGTTCGAGATTCGGTTTGGCGCAAACGTGCATAAGCGTGAGATTGTTTCATTATCTCATCCAATGTTTTCAAAGCCTTTTCTCGCCGTTCATTTTGTCTTTCTGCCGACATACGAAAACGACGTCCCCCTGATCTGATACCCATTTGAGGCCAATTGATATGCAATCCACTGGGATGAGAAAAGGTTGCATTTTCCCAAGTCCATCCATCCATCATCATGATAGAGGCCTGGCCGGATACAAGGCCGGAGGCCGGCACTACATTCGCAATAAGCACTCCATTGGAACGTGTGGTTGGTATAATTTCTGAATCGGGGTTATAAGCTACATTTGCTCTGACGTTTGGATTAAAATCACCTCTTTCCGAATGATCATTGGTAACATCGACGGCACCGATTTCCACTAAGCCCATACGGGAAACGGCGGCAATAAAACCGGGATAAACATGCTTACCTTCAAGATCGATAACCTCTGCCCCATCTGGAGGTGCAATAAACTCACCAATGTGGGTTATTTTTCCCTTATCAAATAATATTGAACCATTGATTACACCATTTGAAATAGTATGAATAAATCCGTTTTTCAACAAAATAGGTTGTTTCTGCGGTGCAGCAGGTATTTGTTCATTAGCAAACAAAAAAGTTGATAGAAAAATTGCTATAATTGTCTGTTTCATTATTCTTCTCCTTCCATCAAATAAGCCTCTAACGCATCACATGAATGAAAGCGATTTCCACGCCGTCCTTTTGGTTTCATAGCCTTTTCTCCATCTTCAGGAGAGTCGAGTATTTTTTGTATTATGGAGTTTCTTACTTTTGCATCCCGCTGACGGTAATATTGATCTTGTTCTAGAGAAAAATACTGTTTTCCATCAAGCCAAGTTTGTTCACAAACGGAATATGTTGATAAAGGGTGGCCGGACCAGATAACAAAATCCGCATCTTTACCAATTTCCAGTGAACCTACATATTTATCGATACGCAACTGTTTGGCAGGATTGATAGTAACCAATTTGAGTGCTTCCGCTTCATCAAGGTCGCCATATTTTACCGCTTTGGCTGCTTCAAGATTCATGCGCCGTGCCAGTTCATCACTATCAGAATTAAAAGAAACAGTTACGCCAGCATTAGCCATTAACGTTCCATTATACGGAATGGCGTCCACCACTTCATATTTATAGGCCCACCAATCGGAAAAAGTAGATGCACCAGCACCATGTTCAGCTAATCGCTCTGCTACTTTATAGCCTTCTAACACATGTTGAAATGTGCCAATAGTAAAACCAAAATCTTCTGCAATACGAGTAAGCATTAGTATTTCATCTTGCCGGTAAGAATGGGAATGAACAATGCGTTCACCCTCCATAATTTCGACAAGAGCATCCAGTTCCAAATCGCGACGCGGAGGAATAGTAGACCGTTGAAGTCTGACATCTTTATTATAGGTGTCCATTGATTGTTTATAATCAGTTGCTGAGGAAAAGGCGTCACGAATAACCTGTTCAACACCCATCCGTGATTCTGGATAACGACCATAGGGGCGTTCTCGTTTTACATTTTCACCCAAAGCGAATTTAATCCCTTGGGGTGCTTCTTTGAATATCAGGTCATCAGAAAAACTGCCCCAGCGGATTTTCATCACTACATTCTGTCCACCGATAGGATTAGCGGACCCATGGAGCAAGTTTATCGTAGTCAGTCCGCCGGCTAGGGCGCGATATAAAGCCACATCATTGGCATCAATCACATCCCGCATTCTAACTTCAGCAGTTACATTTTGAAATCCTTCATTGATTGATTCTCCTGCCATGTGGCTATGGGCGTCAATTAGTCCTGGTGTTACATGTTTTCCAGCACCATCAATCACTAGAGCGTTTCCTCGGGGAAGGGTGATATTTCTGGCGATCTTTTTTATTTTTCCATCTTGGATTAGAATATCAAATTCTTTTAGTATGCCCTTAGGGCCGGATGTCCAAACTGTTGCGTCATTAATCAATATTGTTTTTGGATTAGGCACATCTTCATCTAATCCATAGGCGCCTTCAGGAAAAACTAAATCAAGCTTACTAGGTCTTTCTTTTTTTTGTTTCTTTTTCTTTGGGGTTTTTTGACTCTCTAGTACCGCAGACCAGTTATCACTTGTTCCATCAGCATAAAAG
>CAYXUK010000034.1:9357-16231 GCA_964468295.1 uncultured bacterium
TTTTTGACTCTCTAGTACCGCAGACCAGTTATCACTTGTTCCATCAGCATAAAAGGATTGTCCCATAGCCTTTTTATCTGTAAAAGTACCTTGAAACCGCGTAACACCTTTTTGTAAAAGGGTATCAGTTTTTACTGAAAATCCAATACGATCCTGCTCCACTTTTACATTATTCAGTTTTAGGGATTTATTTTCAGTTGTTATCTCTCCGCTAAATCCTTTCGCTGATTTATTAAGAACCAAAGACCAAACATTATTCCTTTCCTTTAATGACCAGGTTCCAGCAATAGAAACAAAAGGATCCGGTGTTATCTCATATTCATTGCCGTCAATCCAAACGGCATTGACAGTTGATTCACCACTAAAATAATTATCATCGGTAATGACCAGATTAGCGATATATCCTGGGGCCACTTTACCTAACCGTTTTGATTGGCCAAATTCTCGAGCTGGATTAGTGGTCAGAGCAGCCAGAGCATCTGATTCATTAAGGCCTCGGCTTATACTGCGAGAAAGGTTTTTTTGAAAATCTTTTTTATTTTTTAAATCAGAACCCGTAAGGGCTACTTGAAAACCAGCTGCAACAAGTTTTGCAACATTATCAGGTGCCATATCCCAGTGTTTTAATTGTTCAGTTGTGTATTGCAGCGCTTGATAGGGATCAACTACTTCCGGTTTACCAGGGAAATTCAAAGGTACAATCATAAATGAGGCGGGCATTTGATCAATACGGCGATATTCATAGCCATTTCCCCTAATCCAAAAATTCAACTCAAACTCATCAGCGATATTTTCTGAACGGTCAATGTAAAGTTCATTATTAGTACGAAAAACAAATGGTTGTTTATTACCTATTCCGCTTGATAAGGATTCAAGGGAACGGTCTTTTTGAATTGGTTCGTTTCCATCAGGATATTTAGCTAAAATATCCCCTGTCTTATCATACCAACTTGCATCATAAAAACCCTGTCGGATAAATGCAATAACTCCCAAAAGTGAGGTGGGATATTCCCAACTTCCCCATCCACTGGATGCAAATTCAATTACCTGTGCAATATTCTCTGATAATACTTTTGGTGTTTCACCTAATTGCACCAAGGCAGATTGGCCTTGAAAGATTCCTCCCTTTGGAGTGATATGAGCGGTTGTAAAACCCAATGCTCTTAAATCTTTGAGTTCTTTATCCTTGGGATGAAATAAATCGGCAGCTTTTAGATAAGCGCGCATGTTGGAATTCCAATGAGCTTGCAACGAAGTATCTTTTTTAATTGTTTTTACATCCAGCCAACTTTCAATGAAACCGGCATAAATGTGTTTCCCTTCCATATCCCTGATGGTTGCCTGCTTTGGGATTTTTATGTCTGAGCCGACAGATGTAATCATGCCATCACGCATTACTACGGTCCCATTTGCAATTGTTTTTCCTGGTGAAGCATGGATGGTAGCATTCGTTAGGGCCCATGCTCTGGGTGGATTTCTGTGGAGTTCTTTTGCTGGTCCGACCTGGGCTGAAATGAAAGAAAAAATCCACAGTAAAATAATTGTCAGGTTTTTCATAATTATCCTTAATAATTGAGTTTTAGAAGCTGCGCCACACTGTATGAGTTAAAGTAACTAGAACTTACACATAAAAAAGTAATGAAAATTGAAATCACATATCTACAGATTCCATTATCGATCATTTGGTAATTAAATAAGATAATTCCCGCACCGGCTCATAACTTTGTATTTTGTTATGTGATAAAAAGAGTTTTGAATTATCGTAGGAAAGTTTTTGGTTTAATTGGGGCAACGCCATTATCAACTGATGAAATTTATTAATCGACTTACAGTTTTATCTCCATTTTGGATCCTCTCATCCTGTTATTTATTAATACCCCTATTGCGGAGTCCTATTCCAGCACCTCAATTCTTTATCGATATTGATAGCGCTATTCCATTTATCTGGTGGATGATTATTCCATACTATTTTTATTATATAAGCTTATTCTTACCGCTCATGATATCTGATTTAAACATGTTAAAGTCTCTCGTAAATATTGCAATGATTCTACTTCTTGGATCATATAGCATATTTATCATCTGGCCAATTTCATGTGCGCCAGTTCTGATGAGTATTCAACCCAACCCCTTGTCGGTGCTATATGGCTTTGTTACATTTTCCTGGTTACAACAAAATGCGTTTCCATCTGTTCATGTCGTAATAAGTACATTTATTGGTCTTATTTTTGCAAAACAAATACCTGAACTAAAGTGGTTGTTTTGGATTGGGATCTTCCTGGTATTCCTTGCCACATTTTTTACTAAGCAGCATTTTATTGCTGATTCTATAGCAGGGTTAATTATAGGTATTTTTGGGTATCGTATTTGGTTTAAAAAAGTAAAGATAAAACCTGAGGGCTAATCATGGGTAATATATCAACAGTTGAATATTTAGGCGACCTTAGAACAGAAGCGGTTCATCTTCAATCAGGAGATCGAATTCTTACAGATGCCCCTAAAGATAATGAAGGAAAAGGTGAAGCTTTCTCTCCCACGGATTTGGTGGCTACATCGCTGGCCAGTTGCATGATCAGCGTTATGGGAATTAAAGCTAGGCATCATGGGATTGACATAAACGGTACAAAGGCCGATGTAGTGAAAGAAATGGGAGTTAATCCAAGGCATATAAATGCAATTCGCATTAATATATATTTTCCCCAAAACTATTCTGAAAAAGAGCGGGAATTACTTGAGCGAACAGCCCACACCTGTCCTGTTGGGAATAGCTTAAATGAAAATTTAGAAGAAGATATTACTTTCCACTATCCGCATTAGTAAGATTCTCAGTTGAAAAACCAACAGGGTAAAGTTAAGTTTTACCCTCGCAAATGGCCTCGGAATTCAAGTTAGCACCATCGATATTATCCGCTGATTTTGCAAATCTGCAATTAGCCCTATCCCAATGTGATGAAGGGGGTGCCCATTGGATCCATGTGGATGTAATGGATAACCAATTTGTACCTAATTTAACCATTGGCCCACCTGTAGTGAAATCCCTGCGACCGAATACTAAAAAGTTTTTGGATGTACACATGATGGTTATTGATCCTGAGAAACTGGTGGAACCTTTTGCAAGAGCAGGTGCTGATTCAATTACCTTCCATATTGAAGCAACAGATGATCCTCAGTCAGTAATTGATCTTATCAAAGCAACCGGAGCAAAAGTTGGAATTTCAATTAAACCAGCTACACCTTTAGCCGAGATTGAGCCCTATTATGACCAAATTGATTTAGTATTAGTAATGAGCGTTGATCCGGGATTTGGTGGCCAGGGGTATCTTGATGGATCAACGGAACGAGTTGAAAAAGTCAAACAAATGTTGATTGAAAAGTGTCTAGAGGATCGAGTATTAATTGAAGTAGATGGAGGTATTAAACTGCATAATGCAGAGGAAGTGGTTAATGCTGGAGCCGATGTATTGGTGGCTGGATCAGCCATATTTGGTGCAAACGACCCTGTTCAGACTATGAAAGATTTTTATCTTTTAGGCACTCACTAAATATTTTGAGATAATTATTTTTAATTGCGATAAATAGAAATGAGAACCTACGAGGATATTGATCTTTTTTCAGAATGGACTAAAGAAGAACAAAAGCAATTTGCATTAGCAGTTACCAAAGGACTGGTAATGGATATGGTGCGAAAAGCCAACTCAGGTCACAGCGGCGGGCCCATGTCCTCAGCCGACTTTGCTCATATACTATTTACTGAATATTTGAATTTTAATCCAGATGACCCTGAATGGTTTAATCGTGACCGATTTGTTTTATCTGCCGGGCACGAATCGGCACTTTTGTATGCTATGCTGATTCAAATTGGTTGGCTAAATATGAAGGATATTCAGAGTTTCCGCCAACTTCACAGTCGTACACCTGGTCATCCTGAAGTTGAGATTCCTGGCGTGGAAGCTACCACGGGACCACTGGGACAAGGTTTTGGGATGGCAGTTGGTATGGCCACGGCTGAATCAATACTTCGCGGCCAGTTTACAGAATTGGCAGATAATGCTAATGCACTTGTAGGGCATTATACCTATGTATTGGCAAGTGATGGAGATTTCCAAGAACCCATCACCCTAGGCGCAGGATCCATGGCCGGTCACTGGGGTCTTTCGCGTCTCATTGTATATTATGATTCTAATAATGCGCAGATTTCAGGAAAAGTCGATCGTTCCGATTCTACCAACTATGCGTTGGTATTTGAGGGATTTGGCTGGCATGTTCAGGAAATTGATGGGCATAATCATGACCAGATACGTGAAGCAATTGAAAAAGCACAGGTGGTAGATCGGCCAAGCCTGATTATTGGTACGACTCTTATGGCGCAAGGTAGTGCTACCATGGAGGGAGACCATGAAACACACGGCGCACCTTTACCGCAGGAAGAAATCGATGCCACTAAAAAAGAACTGGGGTTACCAGAAGAAAAATTTTATTTACCCAAAGTAGTAGTAGACTATTTTCAATCCCGATTTACGGAATTGAGAGAATTAATTTCAAAATGGGATGAAGATTCAAAAGCAGCTAAAGAAAATGCTGATTTAGAAGCTTTGTGGAACATAACTATTAATGAAATATTACCTGAGATTTCTTACCCTGAATTTGAGTCTGGATCATCCCTGGCAACTCGGAAGGCATTTGGAGCCACCTTGGACAAATTTGCAGAGCAGGTTCCCTCAATTATAGGTGGATCTGCAGATTTGGAGCCTTCGAATTATACAGGAAATTTTGCCAAAAAATATGGTGATTTTAGCCGGGAAAACCGGACAGGGCGTAATTTAGCATTTGGTGTAAGAGAATTTCCCATGGCAGCAGCTTTGAACGGAATGGCACTACATGGAGGCGTAATCCCTTTTGGCGGGACTTTCCTTGTATTTGCTGATTATGAACGGCCAGCCTTGCGCTTAGGGGCGATTCAACATTGCAGTGTGATTCATGAATTTACTCATGATTCATTTTACGTAGGAGAAGACGGCCCCACCCACCAGCCAATCGAGCATGTGATGGCGCTGAGGGCGATTCCAAATTTTAATGTGTTTAGGCCTGCAGATGCGAAGGAAACTTCCGCATGTTTCAGATTGGCCATAGATCAGAAAGAAACACCAAATGCATTATTACTTACAAGGCAGGGCGTAAAAGTCTTAGACCATGAAATGGATTCAATTGTGGATGGAGTTTCCAAAGGGGCTTATTCAGTGATGGATTGTGATAATCCTGAGCTCGTTTTTTTAGCTACTGGTTCAGAGGTCTCTTTGGCTATCGATGTAGCAAAATCCATGAATGATAAACGTATTCGTATCGTAAGTATGCCATGCTGGGAGATTTTTGAAAAGCAATCCGATGAATACAAAACATCTTTAATCCCGGATCGAGGAGCTATGAAAATTTCCATGGAAGCAGGGATCATAGATGGATGGGAAAAATATATTGGGCCTAATGGATTATCCATTGGCATTAATCATTTTGGTGCATCAGCACCCGGAAAAAATCTGGCGAAAGAATTCGGTTTTACTGCTGATCAAGTTGAAGTAAAAATCCGTGATCATTTAAAGGCCCTTTTATAATCCAATGAAAATACATATCGCAACAGATCATGCAGGATTGGAACTAAAGAATATCATTAAAGAACATTTGATCAACGAAGGTTACAATGTGACCGATCATGGTGCCCATGAATATGATGCTTTAGATGATTATCCCGATTTTATTTTTCCCTGCGCCCATGCTGTTGCAGATGACACGGAAAGCCGCGGAATAATTTTAGGTGGATCCGGCCAGGGAGAAGCCATGGCAGCTAATCGGGTAAAGGGAATTCGAGCTGCTGTTTATTATAATGGTCCCAATGAAATTGTAAAACTATCTAGGGAACACAATAATGCCAATGTTTTATCTCTTGGCGCTCGCTTTATGGATGAAGGCGAAATTTTGTCTGTAATTAAATCGTGGCTGAACGAACCTTTTGCAGGAGGGCGGCACCAAAGAAGGATTGATAAACTTGATTTATAATATAAAACTATAATTTATTAGCTAAATAGTTTGATATTTCACCAAGATTTTTTTTCGTATTCATATTCCAAAATCGTTTATCAGAATTAAAATTAACTTTAGTTATTTTTAAATTTTTTATCAGCGACAATAAACTAAAATCATTTTCATTAATTGCTGATTCAAGATAATTCAATGTACGTTTATGATATAGTGCGCAGGTAACTTGATACCGATTATTACTAAAAGGTATCACTATATCGGATTCTTGGGCGTTACTATTCCACAACATTTGAAATACATCTGCCTCAATTAATGGTATGTCACAGGAAACCAGTTGAATCCAGTCGTGCTCTGTATGTTGGATCGCTGTATATAAACCATTAATTGGTGCTTGAATTGCAAGTTGATCACAAATGAATGGCTTTTTAAAATTTTTGGGTTTTTCTTTTCCAATGACTACCCGCTCTTCGAAATGCATGCATGCATCCCAAATGCGGTCCAAAACTGATTTGCCATTGATATTCGCACGCCATTTTTCAGATCCAAATCGTTCACTTTTTCCACCAATTAGAATGAATGCTGAAATTGGAATTTTTCTAGAATGATTCATATCAAGATTTATTTAATATTGTCCTTCGTAAATATAAGGATTGCTTTGAATAGGAAGATATGCTTCTCAATTTAAGTAGAATAATCAGCAAAATTTTTTTGAAAAAAGATAAATGAATTACGGTTTTGTCATAGATAATAGAATGTGTATTGGATGCCATGCCTGCACCGTTGCATGTAAAAGCGAACATGATATCCCAATTGGTGTAAACCGCACCCATGTGAAATATATTGA
>CAYXUK010000035.1:0-16208 GCA_964468295.1 uncultured bacterium
GATGCAATGAGTATGGGGGGTATATCAAAAAATTATTCTGATGCATTTGCTTTGATAGAAACGATTAAATCGGGAAGTGACGTCATTATTCAAAACTATAATTTAAAAGGCTCTATAGATACCATTGAAAAAGCTGTTAATGATGGAGAAATTTCAATTCATCGAATCAATGAATCGGTATTAAGAATACTAAAAATGAAAGAAAAGCTTGGGCTTGAAAAATCCGCTAAAATATCATTAGATAGTTTTTATAATAGTTATAATAAAAAAGAGCATAAACAAATTGTCAAAAAAATCGCCCAAGAAGCAATAACATGTGTGAAATACGATTCGAATATATTTCCATTTAATACAAAAAATCCGGAGACACTTTTCGTTCTTGATATTTATGATTCCAAAAATAATCATAAAATGTCTAGTGTAACAAAAGGGCTTAAAAAGTCAGGGCTAAAAATAAAACCGCTTCAAATTGACGAATCTGATTCAAAAGTTGTTTTAAATGCTATGCTAAATGAAATCCCTGATAATGCCTTGGTGTTGGTAAATGCTTTTGCCAATCCAAAAGCAAATAAAGATAGGATATTTCTTCCAGAGAATGAGACAGAATTCCTTCACAATTTAATGAATAAAACAGACCGTATCATTCTTACGAGTCTCGGGACACCTTATTTGATTCAAGAATTTTCGGGCATCCCAGTTTATCTTTGTGCCTACAAAAGTAATTCGGTTATGCAGACTGCGCTAGTGAATGCCCTGCTGGGGAAGAATAAAATATCTGGCAAACTTCCTATTTCAATTCCAGGGGTGGCAACGTTTGGAGATGGTTTAGTGGTAGAGAAACAAGAAATACAAATACAAAAGAATGGAAACCTACCAGGAACCAAAATCATTCAGGTCATGCCGGGTGAAATTGGTATAAGTAACAAGAAATTAAATCAACTTTTGGAAGAATCAGTTCAAGACAAGGCTTGGCCCGGTGGTGTTTTACTTGCCGCAAAGGATGGAAAAATATTTGCAAAAGAAGCGTTCGGCTACCACACTTATAAAAAATTAAGAGAAACACGCACCAGTGATATTTTTGATTTAGCATCCATTACAAAAGTAATTGTTACAACATCAGCCATAATGAAATTATATGAAGAAGGAAAGATTCAATTGGATGATCCAGTGGTAAAATATTTACCTGAATTCAAGGGGAAGCAGGTTAAGTATTTTGATCAAAAGTCAAAAATCACTATCCGTAACTTAATGACACACACTTCTGGACTGGCCCCATTTAAACAATTTTATTTAATGGATTCAAGTATAGAAGGTCGGTTAGATAGTTTGTATAATAGTGGGCCGGAAACAAAGATCGGTGAGAAAGGAGTTTATTCTGATATCGGTCTTATTATGCTAGGGAAATTAGTAGAGAATGTTAGTGGTGTTTCTTTAGATAAATATGTCGACTCACTTATTTTTCAACCCATGGGTATGAATTCTACCCTTTATAATCCGCCAAAAGAAAAATTACACCGAATTGTTCCTACAGAAATTTCTGACCAATATAGAATTGGGTTGATACATGGAGAAGTCCACGATGAAAATGCCCATAGCATTGGTGGTGTGGCAGGGCATGCTGGCCTTTTTTCTACTGCCCGAGATTTGGCGCGTTTTTCTCAAATGATGCTAAATGGAGGTATATATGGCTGGACTCGAATATTCAAAGCCGAAACGGTAGACCTATTTACACAACGGGCAAATATTGTGGAGGGAAGTTCCCGTTGTTTGGGCTGGGACAGCCCAGATGGTGAAGCATCTGGTGGAGTATATTTAAGCGATAAAAGTTTTGGACACACTGGATTTACAGGAACCTCCTTATGGATTGATCCAGAGAATCAGATCACAGTTATTTTGTTAACAAATGCGGTTCACCCTAATCGCTCTTGGAAAAAACCAAAATATTTTGACTGGCGACAACGAATACATTCTGCCGTTTATGAAACCCTAGGATTCAAAGAACAGAATCCAAATCTGAAAATCAAACAGCGATGGGTTGTCTCTCCTTGAAAAGTGAATAAAATTATTACAAGAATTGTAATATGCTACACTGGATAGACACGTCAATAATTTTTCTATTTTTAGCTGGGCTCATGGGTTTTGGCTGGTGGCAAAGCAGATTGAATAAGTCTACATCTGATTATTTTCTCGCCGGAAAAAATTTACCATGGCCTGTAGCCATGTTTTCCATCGTTGCCACAGAAACGTCCGTTTTAACATTTATCAGCATTCCGGGAATTGCTTATCGTGGGAATTGGTTATTTCTGCAATTAGCCATTGGATATATTCTGGGAAGAATTCTTGTGAGCTTATTTTTATTACCGCAATATTTCAAATCGGGAGTCACATCCATATATGAGATTTTAGGAAAGAAATTTGGCCCGGAGATCCAAAAAGTTGCATCAGGAGTTTTTCTCATTACCCGGATTCTCGCTGATGGGATTCGATACCTTGCTACAGCAGTTATTGTTCAGGTAGTAACTGGATGGTCATTGCCTGTTGCCGTGTTGGTGATCGGGATTGTAACCCTTATTTATTCACTTCTCGGAGGCATCCGAACCATCGTTTGGATTGATAGTTTTCAATTTGTACTTTATTTAGCCGGAGGATTGATTTCCATATTTTATATCCTGCTAAATATGGATTTATCAACAGGTGATGCTTTGACTCTATTGAGTGAAGCAGGAAAATTACAGATACTAAATTTTAGTGGAGATTTTCTACATAATCCATACTCGTTCATAAGTGCAGTCATAGGTGGTATGCTATTATCTTTTTCTTCTCATGGTGCTGATTATATGATGGTTCAACGCGTTTTGGGAACTAAGGATCTAGAATCAGGAAGGAAAGCTATGATTGGCAGTGGATTTTTTGTTTTTCTGCAATTCGGGATTTTCTTATTAGCCGGATCCTTGATTTACATTTACCTTGGAGGGACGGAGATAGATAAAGATCGGGAATTTTCAACTTTTATTATTGAACATTTACCCATTGGTGTAAAAGGGTTGCTGTTGGCTGGAATTCTATCAGCAGCCATGTCAACATTGAGTTCATCTATCAATTCATTGGCTTCTTCTACAATCATCGATTGGTTCAAAGGTGAAGCGGATTTGAAAAAATCGCGGATTGTCAGTTTCGTGTGGGCGATTGTTCTCATCGGGATTGCACTTATTTTTGATGAAGGAGATTCTGCTATTGTGATTATGGGACTTACGATTGCATCCTTTACTTATGGAGGACTTTTGGGATTATTTCTGTTAAGTAAACTTAATCAATCGTTTCAACCAACCAGTTTAATAATTGGACTGATCTCCAGTTGTTTAATTGTGTTTTATTTAAAACATATTGGCTTGGCTTGGACTTGGTTTATTTTGGTTTCATTTGCTGTAAATGTGGGAATTACCATAGTCTCAGATCGAGTGATCCGGATTATAAAGTAGAATGACTTATTTAACATAGATCAATTTTTTAGAATCTATTATTTTATCATTCCACCCAAGTGTACAGAAATAAATCCCTGATGCAATCTGTTGCCCGGCATCATTCAATCCAGTCCAATCATAGGAATAATAACCTGGATATAATTGGTCATCCAGAAGTATTTTAACTTTTTTTCCATCCAATGACCAAATGACCAAGTCCACATCTCTCTTGTAGGATGTAGCAAGTAATACTGTTGTTTTTTTTGTAAATGGGTTTGGATAGTTCTGAAATAGATCAAAGGACTTAGTTAGTTGATCACTGGGTCCAGAAATCAAAACAAGGTTAGACTTGGCAGATTCTTGCCAGAATCGGTCAGCTGTAGTGGAAAAAAAGAATTGTGTTTGAGATGTGTCATAAGTTGCCCTTTCAATAGGAACCATCACTGAGTCCTTGGTGAATTGTATATCTATAATATCAGCAGTCTCTGTTGAAGCAGTTGGATTGGTGGATTTATAGGTAATGATCCAGTTTGGTTTATCAATTTCTTTTGGATAAATATCTAAATCAAAGTTCCCATCTTCAGTTGATGAAAGGACTATAACGGGTGGATTTAATTTGGGTGGACTCCCCAAAAAATTCTGCTGTATTTTGGATTTTTCAAAAAAGAATGTTTCACCTGCTTCATCAAAATAGTTTTTATCGCGCCATGTGCCGTAACTGAAGAATTGAAAACCATCAACCCAGCTTAAACTTCGGCAGGCATTCACTATTTCGCTATGATTGTTCCAGACGTTATTATCATCTAGAATATAGGAACCAGGGCCCACTGTGAAAGGTCTTCCAGACTCTATTCCAGGTTGAATAAATAATTCCCAGCAATCCGGACAATCGGCTGAAAGCATGCCCAAAAATCCTTCGGGGCTTGTCCAATGGTAACTCATGGGCATAATATGATCTAAATACCCTTCATTATACCAAAGTGCTCCGTCCTGGTAAACGGTACCAAACCCTTGCCATCCAGACCAATTATATTTCCCCAAAACGGCAGCGCTTAACTTCACGTGTGGTTTTACTGCCTGGATAGAATCATGTAAGGTGGATACAAACTCAGATACGCTCCATCGCCACCATTCTTCCCATGAACTGAATCCATTTGGGACACCGGCGGAATAAGGGTGCTCATAATCGTATAAAAATCGTCCTGCTGGATTCGAGGTTAACTCATTGATTTCATTTTCTGTTATAGTTCCATCAAGCCGTTTCAATTCTTCTTGAAGAGTAGGAGAGTTGCGTTGAGAATTTGTATGCTCATTCCATCGTACATAGTCTAGGTGTAGTCCATCAATATCATAATTTTGGACTATTTCCATGGCAACATTCACCGTATAGTTCCTCACTTCTTCTAGTCCTGGAGACACAGCCCTGTAGGATGTCATTGAACTTCCATTTTGATCACGACAGATCCACTCCGGGTGTTCAGCCGCTGGCGTTCCATTATGGATGCTGGATGTTTGGAACACATTAAACCAGGCATGCAGTTCCATGCCACGAGCATGTGCTTCTTGAATTGCAACTTCTAAAGGATCATAACCTGGATATTGATAACCGGAATAATATCCCCATGGTTCATAAGATGATTGGTAATAAGCGGTACCGCTTTGTCGAACCTGAAAAATAACTGCATTCATATTTGCGTCTGCGTGGTCATCCATGATTTTGGCCACACGTTCCAAGTTTTGCCACGGTGTTTCATATCGGTTAATATGATCCCACGTGATTACCCATGTGGCCCGAAACTCTTCGTTTTGTGAGAAAGAAGTAGAAAGTGTCAAACAGAAAAATAAATAAAGAAAATGGAATTTAAAGAACATGGAAAACTATGGATTGATTTGGATAAAATTATTTTAAGGGGATATTTTTCATTTTATATAAATAGTAAAATGTTCCACTGAAGGTAAGTGTTAATCCAACCATAGATGGGATAAATGCAGTGATCAATGTAATGATTAAAAACGAACAATATAAAGTTAAAACAATATACATACTCCATGGATAAAAGAGTGCTTTATACGGACGATTTTTATGTGGCCATTTTTTCCGTAAAACGTAAATTGCTCCAAAAGTTAATAAATTGAAAATTGTGCTGGTTGCTGAAAAGAAATCAATCATAATCTCATAGGCATTAGAACCACTGACACCCGATTGTAAATAGGTTGCTACGACAGAAAATATTAGCAATATGGTTGCCCAAATACCTTGACCAATTAGAGCATTATTAGGCGATTTAAAAACCGGGTGCAATACTCTAAATTTATCGAAAAAGAGGCCATCCCGCGCCATGGCATGCCAGGTTCGTCCTTTGCATAAAATTTGGGTGCTAATATTTCCAAATGCATTAATAGCAACAGCTACAGAAATAAGTACACCACCAGTAGCACCGAGAACGACTTTCATAGCAGCGGTTGCAACCCACTTATTCTCAATGATTTCCTGTACATTTAACTGGTATAAATATCCAAGGTTGGTTCCGATATATAGTAAGGCAACACCCCCAATTCCAAAGAAGAGAGATAAGGGAAGTGTCCTTTGCGGGTCTTTTACTTCTTCAGCCATATAGGTGGCGCCTTCCCATCCACTGAAAGCAAAAAAAGAATATCTAAGAGCAGCACCCACTGCTAATACAGTTTCCCATCCAAATGTTTCTGGCCAAAGTGGATTAGTAAAATTCCCAACATCCCCTGTAGAAAAAGAAGTAAGAGTCATTCCGATTATTGCCCCCACAGCTCCGACCTTTACCATGCTGAAAACGACCTGAAATTTTCCACTGAGATTAACTCCAAACAGATTAATGGTTGTTAATCCCCAGATTGTAATAAATGAAATGGCAAAAGTAACAGGAAGATTAAATTGTGCTCCCATGGTAATTTCCCAAATAGCATTCAAGTATTCAGTAAATACTAATGCAACTGCCACTATGGATGCAGTCTCAGATACAAAAAACATTGCCCAGCCTCGAATAAATGCAATGTACGGACCATAGGCTTCTTTCAGGAAAACATACGGACCTCCAGATTTGGGAAGCATAGCTGTGAGTTCCGCATAAATAACCGCGCCAAAAATGGTAATAATCCCGCCAATAATCCAAACGAGTCCAAATAAGGAAGTGCAGCCGACCAAAGCCATAATGGGAGCAGGTGTGCGGAAAATACCCGAACCTATGATCCGACTGATAACAATAGCTACAGACTCTTTTAGCCCAAGATCTCTTTTATATTCGGTCATTATGAACTATTTAATAGGGTCTTCTAAGCCTTTGGAGAAGTTGCTAGAACAGGATTCAATTTATTATAATGACGATTCTTCATTTATTCTATGATTGTGAATTTCTGTTTCGTGTCTTTATAGGGGAATGAATCAAAGTGCCACCATTCTGTTGTGATAGGACTAAACCCAGCTTGGGTCATGGCATTTCTTAAAATAAGACGGTTATTAACCTGTTCTAGTGTTAAAGTTCCAACCACCATCAAAGAATCTTCCAGCTTTGGGAATGCCAAATCACCGAAATAGTCGTAGTGAGTTCCCATATCTAGCGGTGTACCATTTTTATGAGCAACTGTAAGATCCACCGCAGCACCAAAATTATGAATCGATCCTGACCTGGGATTCGCCACGAAGTTAGACCTTTCTGATTCCGGAATATTGCTTAAAGTATTCCAAAGGACCCATTGGATCGAACGGGGGCGAAGTCCATCATAAACTAACAATCGAAGATCAGGATGGGTCTCTTTTAAAATGGAATGAGCCTTCCCAAGCATTTCAGCAGAAACTCTTTGCATGTAACATGTTTCTAAATCACCATAGACATCCGTTTCCATAAAATTATCAATCGTAGAATATTTTAGTTCTACCAAAAGAGTTGGATCCAATTCTTGTATATCCACTAAATCATGTTTAGAGATTGTTTCTTTTGAAATGATTGAACCAGAATTGCCACACCCCCAAAAAGAGATGATGACAAAGAAATTTATAACTTTAACCATATATGTTATCTTTGTGATTCTTAGCGCCCTTGGTGGTTATTTTTTTAGCCAAAAAAGAATTGACATACGTAAACGGCACTCAAGACACCTACAGTATCAGCAAATAATCCCGCTACCAAAGCATGACGTGTTTTGCGAATTCCTACCGATCCAAAATAAACAGCCAATACATAAAATGTAGTTTCTGTGGATCCAAACATGGTGGCACCAATTTTAGCAATGAGAGAATCAGGACCATGGACATTGACCAAATCGGTTAATAATCCCAAAGACCCGCTACCGGATAAAGGCCGCATAAGTGCTAAAGGGAGATTCTCTGGCGGAAATTTGATTAGAGTTAAAACAGGTGAAAGGAAATTGAGCAATAAATCTAATGCCCCAGAAGCGCGAAACATGCCGATAGCAACGAGAATTGCCACAAGATATGGAATAATCCTGACTGCAATAGTAAAACCATCCTTTGCACCTTCTACGAAAGTTTCATATACTTTTACTTTTTTGAAAACCAATCCATAAAATGGGATGCCCACCAAAAGGAATGGGATAATATATTTAGATAATTCGTTTATCACACCGACGAAAGAGTCTATCATGATTTATTCCCTTCACCAATTGCAAATTGTTTTTGTTTTTCAAAAAATTTAACTGCAATGACTGCAGCAATCGTGGACATTCCGGTTGCCACAATGGTTGTAATAAATATCTGACTGGAATGGGTGCCCATGAGTGCTACCACAGTGGCTGGAAGAATTAACTGTACGCTGGATGTATTGATTGCCAAAAAGGTACACATGGCATTGGTGGCTGTTTCTTTATTCGGATTTAATTCTTGGAGTTCTTCCATAGCTTTAAGTCCAAGCGGCGTGGCCGCATTTCCCAACCCTAATATATTGGCTGACATATTTAATACGATGGATCCAATTGCAGGATGGTCTTCTGGTACATCCGGAAACAATCGAATGGTAATGGGGCGCAATCCTCTGGCAATGATGCGAATGAGTCCTGATTCTTCAGCAATTTTCATTACGCCTAGCCACAACGCCATAATACCAATTAACCCGATGGCGAGATTCACGGCCACTTTAGCCATATCGATGGCTGCTTTTGTTACCGCATCAATGTTACCAGTCAATGCACCAATCACCACGCCGATAAACATCATCCCAAACCAAATGTAATTCAGCATTTATTTTTCCTTATTTAACGGGAGATTCTAAAAAACTTAATGAGGGTGAATCAGATTTTGCATCTAATTGCACCGGAATTGAAATGGGAAGTGTCGCTTGATATATTCCATGTCCGCAGGGGAAATTCGAAATGATGGGAATATCTAGATCGCCACATACATCCATGACTATTTCATCTGTAGATTTCCCAAATGGATCATCATAATCTTTCATCTCAACCAGTTCACCTATAATGAGACCTTTAATGTTTTCAAACATACCCGCTTTTTTCATGTGTATCAACATACGGTCGAATGCGTATAAATATTCATCAATATCTTCAATAAATAGAATTGCACCAGCTGTATTTAATTGATCGGGTGTGCCCAACCGATTCACCAATAGGCACATATTTCCACCCCAAAGGATGCCCTTTGCTTTTCCAGGTTTTAAAATACATGCTGGTAATCCTGGTGGCGATTGGATGGTAATAGATTCACTTCCAGCCAGGATATTTTCCATGAGATCAAAATTATAATTGACCATCTCTTTTTTAAAGGTGGAGAGCATGGGACCATGAAAAGTAATAAGCCCTGTTTTTTGGGTTATGGATGTGAGAAAAGCAGTTATGTCGCTATACCCCATGAATATTTTTGGGTTTGCCTGTATAAGATTATAATCCAAAAGAGGTAAAACACGATTGGCGCCGTAACCACCACGAGCACAAATAATAGCATCAATGTCCGGATTGGCAAACATGTTATTAATATCATTGGCTCTTTGTTCTGGCGTGCCGGCAAATGTATGATCTTTCAAAAATACACTTTCGCCCAAAACAAGATGGTAGCCTTTTTCTTCAAATACTGCTATGGCCAATTTCAAATCTGATTCATTCATCCATGAAGATGGACTCAAAATGCCAATGGTGGCATTTGGTTTTAGAGCAGTTGGTTTAATCATAGATGATTGTTTTAATAATTTGATTTTGAACATATTTATGTTTTGATGAAGAGCCGATATAACCATTCATCAATATTGAAAATGCCACAGTGCCATATTTTTGGGATTCAATATAACCAGCTAAATTGCGTACTCCCGATAGTCCACCAGTCTTTGCTCTAACCTTGCCCCCTTCATTGATTAATCTTTTTTCAAGAGTACTATTTGGCCATCCACCACCAGGAAGAGTAGATATAAAATCATCTTTGTATTTGCTGTTATATATCCATGTTAAAAGGGATATGAGTTGGTCGGAGCTAGTTAGGGTGTACCTAGAAACACCAGAACCATCAGCCAGTCTTATTTGTGATGTGTCTATTTTTACTTGTCCAGCTAAAAAAGATTTTACACTATCAAGCCCAGTTTTCCATGTTCCTGGAATAGAGTCCAGAGCACCAATCGATTTCATAAAAAGTTCTGCGGTCAGGTTATCGCTTGAGTTCATCAAGTTTTTTGCTGAGACTATTAGTGAATCTGATTTATGGTTAGCTATTTCATTATAATTTGATAGATCTTTAGGTTTTTTCAATAGCTGATTGACTTTTGTTCCATGCTTTTTTAATAATTCTTTAAAAATTCTTCCAGTAAATAACGAAGGGTCATAAATATTCCTAATTATTGTATCTTTTTTTGTGGTGTTAAGTATTTCACCTGTTACATTAAAGTTATTTTTATTTGAGACCCAGTCTCGATCGATTTCAATTTTTTGAAAGTTTAACGTATCAGCTACCGTTATAGAATTATTTTTAAATGTTATGTACGATGTTTCTGGAAAGTAATCTATTCTAGCGGGTTCACCAATTTTACCAGGTTCAATGTAAAAATCTATACAATTATCATTCACTGATAATGCACTAATCGGGGCTGCATACCACCAGGGGCCTTCATCCCACATCCAACCTTCGCCATAGTTTAACGAATCTAGAAAAGTATCATCTACATAGAGTGTATCAACTTTTTTAACATATTTTGAGATGATTTTTGCTAGAGAGTCAAGCTCTTCTATCTTCAAATCTGGGTCACCACCACCTTTCAAAACTATATTATTATTGTTTTTTAATACTCTGGTTTTGAACGTGTAATCATTACCTAGGTAGTGTAACGCAGCTGCACAGGTATATAGCTTATTTGTACTGGCAGGCATTAATAGTTTTTGGCTATTGTAGGCATATAGTGTTTTATTATCGCGAAGAGAGACTATTTTTATACCCATATTTAAATCAATTTCTGATGATTCGATTAGATTATTAATTTTATTTTTTAATCTTGGATTTCCTTCAAGATAGAGAAGTGATCTAGGAGGTGCACAAGACTGATACACTATGAATATAGCAATGAAGAAATGTTTCTTTTTCAATGATCTTAGAGTGTTTGTCATTTCAAAGACATAATAAATTTATCAAGGATAGTGTGACCAAATCTGAACGATTCAACCGCATTATCAACTGGAATATTGTGGTCATCAACAAATGCCTGTGTCGCTTCAATGTGGGTCTGGAATCCCCAGATGGGTTTTGTTTTACTTGCAAAACCATCTATGGCTACCAACTCGCTTACGGCTGTGATTTCAAAATCATCTGGGCATTTGGTTACGCCTTCTTGATGGGAAAAAATCATTGGACCGGTTATAGGTGCTCCCCAAAGAAAATTTTCCTTAAGGTTTACGTTTCTTTCACCTTGTTTTTTTTCCCCATTCCATAAAAAATCCACTGTACCTCCAAAAATGTGAGCTAAAAGTTGGTGTCCATAGCAGATACCCATCACAGGAATATTGTTCTCAAAAGCATCCAAGATTAATTCTGTAATAGCATCCTGCCAGGTATGTCCATCATGTACTGACGCTGCGCTGCCCATGACAATAATGCCAGAGATATTCCCACGCATTTGTTCAATGCTGGTTAATCCATGCAGTGCGGGCAGATGATACGTTACGGGGAATGGTGCTGCGAGGGCAATCCGATTGTAGGACTCAATTGCAGGTTTTATTACCGCGGGGTCAATAACCATCAAGTGTTGATTTTTCATATTGGAAAATATATGATTATTCCAAATCTAAAGG
Organism: uncultured bacterium; assembly: GCA_964468295.1. GTDB lineage: Bacteria > Fidelibacterota > Marinisomatia > Marinisomatales > TCS55 > TCS55. The sequence goes on from CAYXUK010000035.1 coordinate 11,727, forward strand.
AGAAAAAGTAGCATGTTTACCTTATTTAATATAGAGAATTTTTTCACTAACAAACATGGCGCTTTGTCCTTTCAGCAAGATAAAATAAGGTCCAGACGACATACGCTTGGATAGAAATTTCGGCAGGCGGACTGACAGCCCATCTGGTTGGGATAGATGAATCTTTTTTTCCCAGACTCTGGCACCTGATAAATTGTACAGATAGAGTTGATATGTACCGGGTCTGGCACTTATCCTGATAATTCCTTGAGCATTGAATGGGTTCGGATAAAATGAAATGGATGGACTGGACGGGAGTAAATCATTTTCGTAAGTGATACTCGTTGTGGATCCTAATAAAAATTCGATCGATCGATCAAAATAATCGATTCTGCTTTCTTCCGGCAGTACTTCCATTGAAATATTCGTTATCAGGGTTGGATGCTCCAGAGTCGCCATTGCAAGAATGTGTCCCATAGTATCAGCGAGTACAGCCAGAGCATTCTCATTTTCCTGAGGTATATCCATGGTATTTATGCTATCGAGTCCAATATCCGTCATTATGTTATTCACCGAAAAGTTGCTGAATGGATGATCCAGGCCTACAATTTCAGGTGGTGTGGGGATGGTACCCGTAAATGCAATTCCAAGGGTATTATTAAGAAATGCATAACCAGCGTTCGTGGAACTGATGGATTCCAGCGCATTGGATCCCATAATCCAATAAGTGGAATTTACCAGAATCTCAATCAATTCGTTTGGCCATGATTTAACACGATTCCCCGAAAGAACGACTGGCACGTAATCATTTGAAATTCCAAAAGTCGGTTCTAAAGTAAACAACGTATCACTGATGGTTTCAATGCCCAGTTCATGGCTGTCGGCCAGGAGACCAACGTTTCCAGCAAATGGGTGCTGGGATAATCCGTTTTGATCGGCATAGGCATTGATAACAAGTAAACCTTGGTTGGACTGATCACGCCGAAAAACAAAAACGTTCGATGGATCACTTTCATTGGGAAACGGGGCATTATCAACCGCGGTCAATTTAAAATATCCGGTGCTGTTGGAAAATGATTCAGCCTGGAATTGTGTCATATCCGATGTTATGTAAGATTCGTCGTGGTTGCTGTACCAGGTTTCCATATCGTAGCTGAAATACAGCCTGTATCCTTCCAAGTCATCTTCCGTGTTTGGAAGCCAGTTGATTATGAACCCATTTCCATCCGACAATATGGAAAGCAATCTTGGAGGAGCTGGAGGTTCCGTATCCGTTTCAACGACTTCGAAGCTGATATCCGAGGTATCCGCATTCAGATATTGGTCATACACATAGATTCGTGCGGTGTATTCGCCCAAATCCCATTCTGTAACGTTTAAGGAAGAATTACTGTAAAGATTATTGGAAACTATATAAAGATAGGTACTCGTGCTTGAGCCGGTGAAATACACGTTGGTTATATAGTTGTCCGAAACGGGAATATCATCAAATTCGAAAGGCAAATGAGGACCAAATACGGATTCGCCACCACTATTATAAATTTCATATCCAATTTTATAGATTCCGTTATTGTCGCCAATAGGGCCTTCGTCGGTTCGGTCTGTGGATTTACAAATGATATCTACAGCTCCAAATACACGGTTATTCGCAAATTGTTGTGTGGAATTATCTGGAAAAAATTTTACCCAATCCGTCTGGGGTTCATGGTTGTCCACAAGTGGCGTTAATCCGCCATTCAACCGAATAGCGTTAATTTCGGATCCGGGATACCCATCCTTGAAATGAATGTGATTCCAGGAATTGGTCCATCCCAATACGGTTTCGTAGGCGGTAACGTAATCCCCTATACTTAGAGCGGGATTTGGATCGATATGAACAGAGCAATATCTGCCGACTCGGACCCAGGAGTTGATTCCGTAATCATTGGCGGTTCCAATACTAGTCACCGTGCCGCTAATGACCGAATAAACGGCATTCCCCTGAGAGAGATGGATATCAACGCCATCATGGAAGTGATCGATCTCTCCCGCGGACCCTGCCCTGCATTCACAGAAAGTGCCATTGATCCAGTGTTGCTGGTCAAAGGGCTGGCAGGGCCAATTGTAGGATTGAGAGGAAACAGAAGTAACGATCCAGATCAAACTGTTGATGATTAGCCGGCCCGGCATGGATTATTGTTCCAAATCGTATTGGTTTACAATGTCATCCAATTGGATGAAATAGGCATTGGAATGATCCGGATGAGATAATTTGACTTTATTGAATGATCCACTAGAGACGTCATAGGTGGATACAGTTTTTTTAGGAAGGTCCAAACGTATTAGGATTATTGTGCCGTATTTTATTGTTTTGGGAGATGGCAATATTGATTTTGCCGCAAGGATAAATAATGAATTTTCCACTTCCACATAGTCAATGGGATGGACTTCCCGGCCATAATTAATGGACAAAGGGTTCTCCAGGTCGGCAGGATCATATATTGTCACCCTATCCTTAAACGCCAGGGTTAGTTGGTTATGTACCCAAATGATTTTCTTGGGCATTTTTTCCAATGGTGTTGTGAATACTTTTTCCGATTTATTAAGATCATAAAAAATCAAATAGGGGACAGGGTCGACACTTCCGTTTAGACTGCCGCTCCCAACAACGGTCAGGATATTATTTCGTGAAAATGATGCAAAATAAGGTTGGACCAAATCGAAGGTAGTCAAAGGATTGGATTCAAGGGACGGTTCAAGTTGGAACAGTGTTACGTTATGACTGCTATTGAGCCTTGCAGTCTGCATTCCCAGAAAAAAGAGCTGATCGTTGTGAATCATACCAAGAATAACCTTTTCCATATTCCAAGGACTTTCATCGAAAAGGCTGTATTGTCCAACCAATTCTCCGGTCATGTTAAAGACTGAATACGTTTGCGCTCCGGACCATAGAAAAAATACATGGTCATCATGAATTACAATATCCGGAAACCTCATATCATAGGGGACTTTTACCTGCCAGGACGGTTTGGTTTTTTCCATTCCCGAAATGGCTTGAAAATTTAGGATTGCCGGTTCTTTTGCCTTGTGAACAGTAATTGATATGACAAACACTTCATCGGAATCGGGAGAAGGAATGACTCTTGATATCCTCCCGGAAGATATGGTGTAGATAGCGTCTCCTCCTTTGTAAAGAATCGTGTGATCATAGGAAAGCTTGATGGAATTATTGATGGGTAAGAAGGTTGCGGATTCCTGGATGGAGAATGATTGTTCGGGAAAGACTCCATTCTGGGAATAAATGAATGTGGATAGGATAAGAAATATAAATTTATTAGGTCTGTAACTTTTGATGGGATACTTCATAGGTGGATTCTCATTTTTTGCATAATTTTTTCGATATTAATCCCATTACCACGAGACGTTTTTTTATCGCATTCACGATAATTTATTTTACGATTATTGATGGATCATGATTGTAAGACCCCTTCACCGGATACTCTAAATATTATAGAATTGTTTTCACCAATCACAAAAATATTCATAAAAAAAAAGCCCTCGGTAAGGAGGGCTTTTTTCTGACTTTTTTGTCTATTTCATAAATGACATTTGTCTGGTCTTGGAAACGTTACCGTATCTAAGCTCATAGATATAGGTCCCACTTCCAACTTGCATTCCATTCTTATCGGTACCATACCAAACAACATAGTGTGAACCAGCCGCTGTGTATTCATTGTTCACCAGTTTCACAATTTCCTGCCCGAGCATGTTATAGACTGTAAGTGAAATAGTGTTGTTCACTGGTAAGGAGTATTCAATCCGTGTTGATGGGTTAAACGGATTGGGATAGTTTTGCGCCAGCTTATAGTCGTCGGGTGTAATCAGGGTAATGTCTCTGATGGACACCATTGTACCATCCCACTCGGCTAAACGAAAAACGCGGTTTCCAGCTGGATCAAGCTCACCGGTAGACGTAGTATCGTTGACACCCTTGTAGGGGAGGGCCATTTCCCAATTTCCGTCATTATCGAAATCGGCCAAATTGGTTTTTAGAACTGCAGCGGTTGTGGCGTCATCCAATGCGAAGATTCTATGTGTCCAATTCCCTGCAACTAAGGGGTCGCCTCCTGCCGCAAGCTCAAACAAGTTAACATCACTGACACCAGCTGCCCCGCCTTGTACAATACCAAATCCACTGGCTGCATCGACACCAAGACCGCCATTGGCACCAAATTCGTGGATGATGGCAATTTCCGTATTACCGGTCCAGTCACCTGAGCCGCCTGTTGTGTCAAGGCTCGTTGCATCACCATCCGCATCCGTAATAGCGAATAGGCTGCCATCATAGTATCCGGAAACGTAAACTTCATCCTTGCCGTCACCATTCATATCTGCGGCGGAAGCGCCCAGAGTCCAATCATCACTAATCCCAAGTTTACGGTATGTTGTGTCGCCGATTGTATAAGCATTGGCTCCGGTAGCTTCAATAAAAAACATTGCTAGGTTATTCCAGGAGAAACAGGC
>CAYXUK010000036.1:0-14178 GCA_964468295.1 uncultured bacterium
AGGGCGAACAGAATTTGACTCTCCTGAAATAGATAATATTGTCCATATTAAATCACCGGTAGAAAAAGGAGAATTCATAGATGTAAAAATTGAATCGTCCAATGAATTTGAACTGATTGGCAACCCTGTTTAATGTATATAACAGGTATAAAAAAAGCGGAAGCTATCAATAATACGAATCGATTTTTTATGATCCTTTATTACCTAAAGTTTTTTCGCGTGTATATCCTTTATCTATAATTGATTGAAGTTGAGTTTTCATTCGTTTGGCCACTTTAGGGAATTTTTCATATACATCATTCATTTCCTTTATATCTTCTGTAAGGTTGAAAAGAGTGTATTGGGGTACAGTCCATGCTTCCATTTGAAGGTTGCCGTTATACATTCTTTCCGAATCATGTCGTTGGAGTTTCCAGTCTCCAACGCGCAATCCGTAATTACCGCGCAGACCATTATCTTGAGAAACAATGTGATCCCGACCTTTAGCGGTCTTTTCCCCAAGTAAAGCATTTAGAACATTAAAACTGTCTAGCATTCCTTGTTCAGGTAAATTAACTCCTGTTAAAGCGGCAAGGCTGGCGGCCAGGTCAATTGTGGAGACCATTTCATTAGAAGTTCCTGGAGCGATTTTACCTTTCCAATAGGTGATGAATGGTGTTCGAGTACCACCTTCACGAACTGTGTATTTCCCGCCGCTGTATGGTCCCCCCGGATTGTGATCTCCAAGAGCCTCATTGGCTTCATCATCATAGCCGTCATCCAAAACAGGGCCATTATCTGAGCAAAAAATAACAAGCGTTTCTTCCGTCAAGTCAAGGCGATCTAATGTTTTCATAATCTCCCCCACATTCCAATCCAGTTGCGCAATAGCATCACCCCGGAAACTCATACCGGATTTTCCTTGGAAACGCTCATGGGGCATACGGGGCACATGAATATCATGAGAAGAGAAAAATAGGAAAAAAGGTTCATCTTTATTTTCTTCAATCCATTTATTGGATTGTTTTGTCCATGCATCGGCTAGGTCTTCATCACGAAAGCGAGCCGAATGACCACCTGTATAGAAACCGATTCGCCCAATCCCATTGTGGATTGTATTGTTATGACCATCGTTCCAGTTCATTCTTAAAGTGTTTCGGTGCGTGATACCAGTAGGGTGATCTGGGCTTGGTTTCTTCTGACCTACCCATAATGGGTCATTCGGATCCAGATCACGAACCCGATGATTCTCAACATAAACTTGTGGTACTCGATCGTTTGTGGTTGGAAGTAGAAAATTATAATCAAACCCGATCTCCTGTGGCCCCGGTTTTAGTTCTCCATTCCAATCGGGTCCTTCAGGTCCTCCCAATCCCAAATGCCATTTTCCTACAACGGCAGTTTTATATCCGGCCTTTTTTAAAAGGGAAGCAATAGTTTCGGTTCCAGGTTGGATAATAGCAGGACTATTGGGTGGTGCGATGCCTGTATTCTTTTTCCGAAATGCATAGGATCCGGTGAGGAATGAATATCGTGTTGGGGTGCAGGTGGAGGCGGAACAATATCCACTGGTAAATTTTAATCCGCCTTTGGCAAGTTTATCAATATTAGGCGTTTTTACATTTTCTGGTTTCGCACCATAGACGCCCACATCGCCGTAGCCTAGATCATCAGCCATGATAACAATAATGTTAGGTTTGTTTTGATGAATTTTTGTTGAGCATGTACATAAGAAAAGGCAAGACAAATAGATAAGCTTTTTCATAATTGATACTCCATATCTTTAACCCAATTCATTTTTGTTTGTAATAATCTTTAATCTCATCTGCATATTTTTTCATGAGATCATTAGGAATAGGCAGGAGGAGGTTATATTGCGTGATCTTCCATTTGGTGCTTACTATTTTTAATACACCAGTCCCGCGAAATTCACCGTACTTTTTGCTAATCAATATTTCATCAAACCAGGCTGTCTTTCCATCATCGGAAAAGTATACATTACGCTCCTTCATGAAATAGGTCCATCCTGTTCCACTTGCGAAACGCGCCATACCATATTCCTGAAATGCTTCCTTGTCCCATCGCTCACTTATATCCGTACCAAAGAAAACAGCGTTGTTAGCAAATAAATCAAAATATTTTTCTCCATTTGCTTCTGAAGCATATAAATGAAGGTTATCTAATACATTTTCAACTGCATCAGTAGCTCTAATATTTTGGCCTATTCCTACTGATATAAATATTATTATAAGGATATTTTTCATTGTTTGCCTTCCGTTATGGTCTTATCAAAATTTTATTACATTATTCACAAAAAAGGTTACCTCATCATCGGCAATGTTACTATCCCAATCAACTGACATTAATGTTGGATTGCCATAGGTATTATCATATTGAATATCATATTGATAAGCTTGTTCAATAAAACTTTTTGAAAAATCGAATAAAGCATTGATTGTGTGCCATTGATCAAACTGCAACTTGTTTGGTGGAAGACTGTCATTGATAAAAAAAACAGAGGTAATGGTATCATTTGAGACTGATACATTGACTTCTCGAACCCATTCATCAATGCAATAGCAACTGGCACGAAAACCAAATGAATACTTTGTCATATCCATGGATTGCCATTTATTCCAGTTGGTTTGCCAGATTATTAGATCGGAATCTGGTTCATTGGTACAGGCAATATGAAAACATAAACAGATTGAAAGTATACTTAAAGATCGCATTTAATCCATTAAATTACAAATTCATCAAGGTGAGGTTAATAAATATACTCCGTTTATGAATTGGTCCATGAGATACTTTTTTGAAGGAATTTAATTTGCATATTCATTTGCATTAATTTACGCTAAGGATAAATCAGGATTCCAATGCAATATTTGAATGGATAAAAAGTAATCTCTGCCATTGTATCGTATGATTTAACCGAGGTAAATTTGCCGATATGACAGAGTTTAAAATTCATTCTGATTTCCAACCTCAAGGAGATCAACCGCAGGCAATTAAAAGCTTGGTTCAAGGGATAGAAAACTCGGATAAGCACCAGGTCCTGTTGGGAATTACCGGTTCAGGAAAAACCTTTACTATGGCTAATGTAATCGAAAAGGTGCAGAGGCCGACTTTGATCATTTCCCACAACAAGACGCTGGCAGCCCAGCTATACGGAGAATTCAAACAGCTGTTTCCTAATAATGCTGTTGAGTACTTTATCAGTTACTACGATTATTATCAGCCGGAAGCTTACTTACCTGTAACGGACACTTTTATAGAGAAAGATATGTCCATCAATGAGGAAATTGACATCTTGCGTCTAAAGGCCACTAGTTCCTTACTTGAACGCCGAGATGTCATTGTGGTCAGTTCAGTCTCGTGTATTTTTGGCATTGGATCTCCTGATGAATATAAAAACAAGGTCATACGCTTAAAGCGAGGCAATCAACTCAATCGCAAGCAGTTATTAAAAAGTCTGGTTGATATACATTATCTCAGAAATGATACTGTTTTTGAACGCAGTACTTTTCGTGTTCGTGGAGATGTTATTGAGATTTACCTGGCCTATGAAGATATAGGTATTCGGATTGAATTATTCGGTACTAAAATAGATCAAATTACACGCTTTCACCCTTTAACAGGTGAAGTGCAGAAAGAGATGGATTCGGAGTTTATTTACCCCGGAAAACATTTTGTCACCGATCAGGAAACGATCAATCGTATCATTGGCGATATTAGGCTTGAACTTATCCATCGCCTGGAGGAACTTCGATCTATGGATAAATTATTGGAGGCCCAAAGGTTGGAACAACGTACCAATTTTGATCTAGAAATGATGATGGAGGTGGGTTATTGTTCTGGAATCGAGAATTATTCTCGTTATTTTTCTGGGAGAAAACCAGGCGAACGTCCATTCACATTGATTGATTTTTTCCCTGATGATTTTATGACCATTATCGATGAATCACATGTTTCGCTTCCGCAGATTCAAGCGATGTACAATGGTGATCGTTCCCGTAAAGAAGTCTTGGTGGAGCATGGATTTCGATTACCTAGCGCACTGGATAACCGACCAATGAAAATTAAAGAATTTCACGATAAGCAGAATCAAGTGATTTATGTATCGGCTACACCTGCTCATCGTGAGATGGAAATAGCTAAGGGAGTAGTTGTAGAGCAGGTTATCCGTCCTACGGGTTTATTGGACCCACTGGTAGAGGTTCGGGGCACTCATGGCCAAATTGATGATCTGATCGTTGAAATACGAACCCGCGCAGAACGGAATGAACGTACCTTGGTAACTACCCTCACCAAGCGTATGGCTGAAGATTTAAGTGAATTCCTTCGTGGGGTCAATCTTCGTGTCCGGTATCTTCATAGCGAAATTAATACCTTAGAGCGTGTGCAAATCCTAAGAGACCTTCGATTGGGTGAATTTGATGTACTTGTGGGAATTAACCTTTTGCGGGAAGGATTAGATTTGCCGGAGGTTTCATTAGTGGCAGTGATTGATGCAGATAAGGAAGGGTTTCTTCGATCGAGGAGTGCCTTAATGCAGGTTGCCGGTCGGGCAGCGCGTCATATTAATGGGCAGGTCATATTATATGGCGATCGCATTTCAGACGCGATGGATTACTTGATTAAAGAATCAACCCGGCGCAGAAAAATACAGGAAAAATTTAATAAAAAACATGGTATGATACCGAAATCAGTATATAAATCGACCGATCAAATCATGGGTTCAACAACTGTTGCCGATTCCATTCATGAAGTGGGAAGTGATTCTTATGTGAGCCGGAAAGGGGATGATTTCAGTAAAATGGATCAACGTTTGGCTGTGGATATGATGCGGCAGGAAATGTTTGAGGCGGCTGAAAATCTCGATTTTGAACGAGCTGCCCAATTACGGGATGAAATCACTAAAATGGAAAAAGAGTTAGAAAAGGCCTTTTAAATAACATTTAGGAACTTTGACAGGAATTCAATCATGAATATTGAACAAATCCAAAAAAAATCTGGTATCGTTGGAAGATCTGATGCTATTCAACAAGTATTGGAGATGGTTGCCCAAGTGGCACCAGTGGATATTTCGGTACTGATTACAGGTGAATCCGGGACAGGTAAAGAAATGGTAACCAAAGCACTCCATCAGTCCAGTAAGCGGTCACAGGAACAATTGGTTACTGTGAATTGCGGTGCAATCCCACAAGGAATTATCGAAAGTGAGTTATTTGGCCATAAAAAAGGTGCCTATACGGATGCGCGGGCGGATCGTAAAGGATATTTTGAAACGGCACACAAGGGGATTATTTTTCTCGATGAAATCGCTGAAACGCCTCTGGAAACCCAGGTAAAACTACTTCGTGTTCTCGAAACCGGAGAATTCATGCCAGTGGGAGCCTCAAAGACAAAAAAGACGGATGTACGTGTAATTGCTGCCACGAATAAGAATTTGGCTGATCTTGTTGAAAAAGATCAATTTAGGCAGGATTTATATTATCGTTTAAAAACAGTGACAATTCATGTGCCGGCCCTACGTGAACGTGTTGAAGACATAAGTTTACTGGTAGAGCGTTTTGCATTAGAATTTACACGATCCAATGATATGGTTTACCGCGGTTTCATGCCGGAAGCGATCCGTGCGATGAAAAATCATCCTTGGAAAGGAAATGTACGGGAATTAAAGAATTTTGTTGATAGCATTATTGTTCTTGAAAAAGGAGAGCGTATCACAGTGGAAATGGTGGAAAAGCAAATGGGTGTTAATCCTAATGAAACTAGGGATAACTTGGCTTTGCCAGTTGTAATGCAGCAGCCGCCAGAAGCTGCAGAACGGGAACTCATACTGCGTCAATTGTTTTTATTGCGTCAGGATGTAGAATTTTTGAAGCAACTGGCAACACAGGGGCCAATGGTGTCTGATCAAATTGGCATGCCTATTATGGACCATAGCGGTAAACAGATTACCCCTAGTCTCCATATCGATGAAGAATCGGCACTATTTATTAAAAATAGTTCCATAGGTGATATGAACATGGATGATTTAGAGCGGGAAGCAATCGAACGAACATTAAAGCTCTTTAAAAATAACCGCAGAGCTACAGCTAAATCTTTAGGGATGAGTGAAAGAACGTTATATCGTAAAATTGACCAGTACGGATTAGAACGCAAAATTAAAGTTAGATAATGATTGATTACAAAAAACCCCGATCTTTTTTCTTTTGGTATTTTTTGTTTACCTACACCGGTTGCATGTATTACTCAATGGCTGGGAGTATACCATCCCATATCAATTCTATTGCTATTCCTATCGTGGAAAATCAAACGGCTGAATTTGGAATGAGTGAATCGGTTACGGAAAATTTACTTTCTAAATTCAATGAAGAGAATATCCTCCGTGTTACCGATGAAGAACAGGCTACGTCGGTGCTCCGTGGTATCATTACCCGTGTGAGCGATGCGCCTTATACCTTTACCAAGCAAGAAGCAGTAACTGAATATCGCTTTACTGTCCATATGGATGTAGAATGGTATGATGTAAGAGATGATAAGGTATTGATGAAAAAGAATTTTTCCGGTTGGGGTGCTTATGGATTATCTGGTGATATTAGTACTGATGGTATTGATAATGATGGGGATGGCTTGATTGATGGCGATGATAATGATGAATTTGGTGATCCCCGTGAATTCGCAACCTCAGTGGCCGTAATAAAAATTGCGGAAGATGTTTTGAACGAGATTATGACATCGTGGTAATTTCTAATCTTATTTAATTTAAAATGTGAGTGATATGACCACAACAATTCAACAATTAAAAGATTTTGAGGGGAAAGAAGTAACCTTGAATGGCTGGGTTTACAATACTCGTTCTATCGGAAAAATATGGTTTTTAATTCTTCGTGACGGTACTGGGCTTTTGCAATGCGTGGTGGTTAAAGCGGAAACGGATGATACCATTTTTAAATTAGAAAGCGAATTAACGCAAGAATCTTCAGTAACCGTAACGGGTACCGTTAGGAAAGAACCGCGCTCGGTGGGTGGATTTGAGTTGGGTGTCAAGCACATTGATGTCCACCAGATTGCTGATGAGTATCCAATCTCTAAAAAAGAGCATGGCACCGACTTTCTGATGAGCAATAGGCACTTGTGGTTGCGATCCAAATCTCAGAATGCGATCCTGCGCGTACGTCACCAGGTAGTCAAGGCTACAAGAGACTTTTTTGATGACAATGGTTTTACATTGATGGATTCTCCGATTTTGACGGCAAATTCGGTGGAAGGTACCAGTACACTTTTTGAATTGGATTATTTTGAGCGGTCTGCATTCTTAACTCAAAGCGGGCAGCTCTATGGGGAAGCCAGTGCAATGGCATTCGGAAAAATCTATGTATTTGGACCCACATTCAGAGCGGAAAAATCCAAAACCCGCAGGCATTTAACTGAATTCTGGATGGTTGAACCTGAAATGGCCTACTGTGATTTGAATGAAAATATGGAATGGGCAGAAAAATATGTCAGTTATGTGGTGCAGTGGTGCCTTGAACATTGCCAGGAAGAATTGAATGTGCTGGAACGGGATACAGCTAGTTTGAAGAAAGTGGTACCTCCGTTCCCACGAATTACTTATGATGAAGCTGTCGAAATCCTTTCAAATAAGGGTGTTAATTTCAAATATGGAAGCGACTTTGGCGGTAAAGATGAAACGATCATATCGGAACAATTTGACCGTCCGGTGATGATTCATCGCTGGCCAGCAGGAATCAAGGCTTTTTATATGAAACGGGATCCTGAAAATGACAAATTGGCTCTGGGTGTGGATATGATTGCCCCGGAAGGATTTGGGGAGATTATTGGTGGCGGTCAGCGAGAGGATGACCATGATATCTTATTAAAACGTATCAATGAGCATGACTTGCCTGTTGAACCTTTCCAATGGTATCTGGACCTTCGCAAATATGGCTCTGTTCCACATTCTGGATTTGGCTTGGGATTAGAGCGTACAGTGGGTTGGATCTGCGGCACAAAACACATCCGTGAGACCATACCATATCCACGAACTATTTACCGCATCGAGCCTTGATGAATTATACGGCCAGGATATCCGTTTTTGGCGGCCGGGATATTGATGAACAAACTTATGCCGACGCAGTTGAGATCGGCAAACTTCTTGCAGCAGAAAATTATTTGGTTTTCTGCGGGGGCGGAGAAGGGGTCATGGAGGCAGTGGCAAAAGGGGTAAAATCCGCTGGTGGAACCTGTATCGGTATTTTGAAAGGTATGGACAAATCCGAGGCCAATGAATATATTGAAATTCCCATTTCAACCGGTATTGGAATTGGTCGCAATGCGATCCTGGCTTACAACTGTGATGTGGCTGTGGCAATATCCGGACAATACGGTACTCTGAGTGAAATTGCTTACGCACTACAACTGGATAAACCAGTGGTAGGATATGGAACATGGGATATAAAAGGAGTACATAAAGAAAAAACTATATCAACAGTAATAGATAAAGTTAAAGAATTATTAAATGGAAGATAATTCCTCTATTTCGTTGATCGTTAAAGGCAAAGTTCAGGGAGTTAGTTTCCGTTGGTTTACTGTCAGGTCCGGCAAAGAATTGGGTCTAAATGGATACGCCAAGAATCGGGCTGATGGTACGGTTGAGGTGCAAGCTGTAGGTAGAAAGGCTGACTGTGATTCCCTTATCGAACAAGTAAAACAAGGACCCGCTTTGTCTCAGGTGGACGATGTAGAAATCTCCTGGCTTGATGCCACTGAAAATTTCACTGATTTTGAGATCAGGTATTAAATGAAAATTTCTCTTTGCCAGATTAATCCAACTGTGGGTGCCATTGATAAGAATATGGACCTGATTATGAAATGGTACCAAAAGGCGGTGGCAGCTGGTGCAGAACTAACCGTTTTTCCTGAATTGGCGCTGGTTGGCTATCCACCCCAGGACTTGTTGCTGCGTAGGCGCTTTTTAGATAAGGCCGAAATAGCCTTAAAATCGATTGCAGAAAAAACAACTGTTCCCATGATCATTGGTAACACATTGCGAGAAAACGGGGAACTCTATAATTGTGCTTTTGTCTGTGGAGATGGTGAAATAACTGGCCATTATAAAAAAAGACTTTTACCTACATATGATGTATTTGATGAAGACCGTTATTTCAATAGTGGAGAATCTTCAGAAGTAATTGAAGTTGGGTTCAATGGCAATTCGGTTAAAATCGGTATGCAGATTTGTGAAGACCTTTGGGATGAAGACTATGCCTGTAATCTATCGAAATCACTGAAAGAAAAAGGGGCGGAATGCATCGTTAACATTTCCGCATCTCCTTATCGTGTAGGGAGGCTGGCAGATCGCAGTAAGCTGATAGCAAGAAAAGTTACTGAAACAGCCCTGCCGTTTTTTTACTGTAATATTGTCGGTGCCCAGGATGAATTGATCTTTGACGGGCAATCCTTGGCGTATGATGGAAAGGGAAACCTAATAGGGCAAGGTCCCGCATTTGAAGAAGATATTGTATTGGTTGATCTGGAAAATCCGGCACCTATTCAGCTGAAGACTGCGGGGCGGGAACAAAAGATTTACCATGCCCTTGTTTTGGGTGTTCGGGATTATTTCCGCAAAACAGGGTATAAAAAGGCAGTTTTGGGTTTAAGTGGAGGAATTGACTCCAGCATCACTGGTTGTATCGCAGTGGATGCATTAGGGCCAAATAATGTGCATGGTGTCTCAATGCCATCCCGGTATTCCAGCGATCATAGCAGGGATGATGCTAAATCGCTGGCTCAAAACCTTGGTATTGACTATCGCACTATCTCCATTGAATCGATTATTGGAGAATTTGATACCTCCTTACAAGAAAGTTTTAACGGGCGCGAACCGAGCGTTGCAGAAGAAAATATTCAGGCTAGGGTACGGGGAAGCCTTTTGATGGCCCTTTCCAATAAATTTAATTGGCTTGTATTATCTACAGGGAATAAGACAGAATTGGCTATGGGGTATTGCACTCTTTATGGCGATATGAATGGTGGGTTGTCCGTGATTTCAGATTTATCCAAAACAGATGTTTATGCTTTGTCGCGCTGGGTAAATAAAGAAGCAGGTTCGGAACGGATTCCTATCAATTGCATTGAAAAACCACCCTCAGCTGAATTGCGGCCCGACCAGGTAGACCCTTTTGATTATGACGTGGTCAGTCCTCTCGTGTCAGCCCTCATTGAAGATGAAAAATCTCCTACTGAATTGATTGCGGAGGGGGCAGATCCGGAACTCATTAAAGATATTTCTCGGCGAATCCGTATCAATGAATATAAAAGACGCCAGGCGGCGCCCGGTTTGCGGGTAACTTCTAAAGCATTTGGCATCGGTCGGAGGGTGCCGATTGTGAATCAATTTGACGAACTAAACCATGATTAAATACATCCTGATCTTAAGTTTACTGGTTTCCTTTTCATTGGGGCAAAAACGTACACCGGCGATGTACTGGGAATCACTGGAAATGAAAGAAAAAGTCGCATTTATTAATGGGGTTTATGCCGCAGGCGCCAAACTAAAATTCCATCACAGGCAGGAAGTGAAAAAGCAGTATAACCAGGATCCGAACTGGGTTGAGCCTTATTATATCGAACGCTTTTATGAAATTGTGGATGAACACCGATCAAAAAAGGCTGGTTATCAGATTAATTTAGTGGCGGAGGCCATGGATGCCTTTTATTCCAATTATGATAATACGGCCATTCCGTTGCTGGAGGCAGTACGGATCGTTTCTTTGGCCCAGGATGAGAATACGGAAAAAGCGGACCTTTATCTTTTGAAGGCCCAAAAACGGTATAGACCCTAAATCTTTCAGCGTTATTCTTCTTTAGTTAACGAATATTGAGGAGGAAAAAATAATAGATTAAATACATTAGCTTATTATTTTCACGCAAATGAAAAAACAGTTAAAGTATCTCCTATTTTCCACACTATTTAATATAACTGCGCAGCAAACCTCCGGTGTCCCAACCATTGCAGTGCTTGACTTTAATCCAATAGGACTCAGTGCGTTAGAATCACAAACCCTCACTCAACAATTTGCTGCAGAGATCAGCAATACAGGCAAAGCCATAATAGTTGATCACCAGGTCATAAATGAGATTTTAGTTGATAAGGGTATTGAATCTTCAGAATGCACATCTTCAGAATGTATATCAGAAATAGGTGCGTTACTTGGAGCTCAGTTAATAATGAGCGGTGTTATTGAAAAAAAACGCGATAACTACACTATAAATGTAAAAACATTTGAAGTAGCCGCTGCGATGACACCATCAGTGGTAACTAGTCTGGTAGATGGTCAAGTGGTCATCCGCAAGAAGTTTAAAGAATCCAGTATGAAGGCTAAGCAGTCGAAAAATATCACCTATACTGGAAATGTAGATGGTCTGATTACCGAGATTAAGATTTTGGCATGGGATATAATGGGATTGGCGCCCCCTGAAGCGATTGTAATGAAAAAAGATGAAGAGCCTGAAATAGTTATTACATCGCAGAAAACCCGTTTCGGTGCTCTAATTCGATCTACTCTTTTTCCGGGGCTCGGTCAGTTTTATTCCGAACGCAACTCATGGGGATGGGTTTGGTTGAGTAGTGGAGTAGCGGTAGGGGCCCTAGCTTATACGCAATATAATGACTACAAAATAGCCTTTGATGACTATCATAAATACCAGAGTCAGTACATGGCTTCGACGAACACGGATATAATTGCCGATTTAAGAGGAAAAGCAGAAAATAGCCATAATGATATGGTATATGCAGATGACCAGATGAAAAATATGCTTTATGCTGTTGGAGGAATATGGGTTGCAAATATGTTGCATGCAGTGTTGACTGTACCGGTGCAATCCGCTGAATTAAAAAATAAAAAATCAGTCGATCTTGTTTATGATCCCCTTTTAAAACAGCCAAAATTGAGGTTTTCCATTGCCCTGGATTAAAACAATTATCCCGTTTTACCAGAAAATTCAGTATTACGTTTTACTAACAAACGTTTTATTGATAAGTGCTCTATTATTGTCTTGTGATATACCTGAAGAGACATTTACAAATCCCTTGGATATTGAGGCTAATGCTGAAAAAGGCATTAAGCCTCCTGCCATTGTATTTTTTCCTGATAAGATTGAAACGAAATTAGGGGAGTATTTTTTGTTGGATGTATATGCACTCGAGTTGGACAGTGTGGGAGGTGCACAAATAGAGATCAATTATAATGCTTCGAGTTTATCGGTTTCTGCAGTTAGTAAAGGCAATTTTTTCCAAGGTGGCAATGATCCAATCTTTGTATCTGAAAATAATAATGGTAAACTCGTTATTTACGTGACTTATATGGGTCCTGAAGGTGCTACGGTTTCCGGTACAGGAAATATTGCCACGATTGCATTTTTGGCAAATATTCGAGGCAAGACAACTCTTACTATTAGTGATACGAGTGTCCTTTTGGATAAGGATGCCAATCCCATACAAATCAATGGCCTGGGTCAGGGAGTAGTGGGTGCGAAGTAAGTACTTTATTTTCTTACTATTCAGCTCATTGACTTTGGTTTTTTCTCAGGTGCAGGATTCAAAGGAGCTTGAAAAGAATGATCAACAATTTCAGAAAGACCAGGTTGAATTCCCTGATTGGGTAGATCCTGAGACAGGTATTGATCGAACTACTAACCTGCCATATGTTAAAATTCCTTATAAACCTGTTGAAAAAGCAGCAAAAATCGGTTTAAGCCCTTTAAAAATTTTACCAGCCTGGTCAAACCAAATTTTTCTTCGCAATAGTGGTTATTCGAATAATGATAATACAACTAATGTAACATCCAAAGCAGAAGCTGCAGGTCACACTGTAACATCAGGAGACAGCTATCCAAGTGATGTAAGCTCTTATGATCAGTTATGGGACTTGCATTATAATCCTGCTTTGACTTCTTCGGAGATAACGAAGTTAAAGACCGTTTTGGAAAATGGTGGAACAGTCTATTTAGGGGGTGAAAATAGTAGTTTTATGACTAGGAATAATTCCATTGCATCCTTTATACAAGAGGTAGGTGGTGGTAATGTAACAATTGCTACTTACTCTGGAGATAACGATCAATTTGTAGAGAGCGCTTTTCGTACTCCTAATAATATTACAAACGTATATGAACCGGGAGGTGGTTATTTTACTGATCTTGGCAATGGTACTGCCATCACTAAAAACGTATCAGGTAACAATCCCTTATCTGCTGTGTGGTATGACTCTGATCTGAGTGCTTCATACCCTGGGAAAATTATTGTGGTATTGGGCGTAAACATATTTTCTGAAAGTGAATATTATAATAGAAATGGCTATGACAATGAAAAATTTTTAGAGAATCTCGTAGCCCTTGCGGAAACTTCTCCAGCACCTACCATATCATCCAGTGCCTTAGCTAGCGATAATACCTATATTGATGTTACCATGGACGCAGCGGTTTATAACGCAACTGGCGGCAGTGGTGCCTTGGAAGCGACTGATTTTACCTTAACTTTTGCACAAAACAGCGGTAGCGCCACAGGTGTCAGCATCAGCAGTGTGAAGAAAAACGATAATACTGCGGAAGGAAGTGCCACTGCCTTAAGCGGTGGAGAAACAGTGATTCGGGTTTTCCTGAGCATTAGTGGTACACCCAGCGGTGTGGAAACAATCACGATTACACCGGCAAATGGGTCTAGTATTTATAATGCAACCGGCTTGGCCATGGCATCATCCCAGACTACAGGCGCGAAAACATTGAATGATAAATTGGCGCCAACGATCACATCTGTATCCCTGGCCTCAAGTAACGCGACTATCGCCGTGACGTTTTCTGAAGGTGTATTTAACACCAATGGTGGCAGTGGGGCTTTGGAAGCCAGCGATTTTGCTTTTTCTATTAGTGGAGGTACGGCAAGTCTTTCCAGTGCGACTCCCACCAGTATATCTGCTAGTGGTAATGTGTATACTTTAGGTATTGGCCTTTCCGGTACGCCTAATGGATCTGAGACGTTGACAGTGAATCCGGTAGATAATGGTATTTATGATGGAGCGGGCAACGAAGCCAGCACGTCTCAGAGCAATAATACCAGAACATTGAATGATAAATTGGCACCAACGATCACATCTGTATCCCTGGCCTCAAGTAACGCGACTATCGCCGTGACGT
>CAYXUK010000036.1:14278-15692 GCA_964468295.1 uncultured bacterium
TTTCTGAAGGTGTATTTGACACCAATGGCGGCAGTGGCGCTTTAGAAGCAGCGGACTTTGCTTTTTCCATCAGTGGAGGTACGGCGAGCCTTTCCAGTGCGACGCCCACCAGTATATCGGCTAGTGGTAATGTGTATACTTTAGGTATTGGCCTTTCCGGTACGCCTAACGGATCTGAGACCCTGACAGTGAATCCGGTGGATAACGGTGTTTATGATGGAGCGGGCAATGAAACCAGCACATCCCAGAGTAATAATACCAGAGCATTAAATGAAAAAGTCCTTCCCATAATTTCTTCGGTATCCCTGGCCTCAGATAACGCGACCATTGCAGTTACTTTTAGTGAAGTGGTTCATAACACCAATGGCGGCAGTGGTGCTTTGGAAGCCAGCGATTTTTCTTTTTCTATTAGTGGGGGCACAGCAACCCCTTCGGAAACGAAACCAACTAGCATATCTTCAAATCAAAATACTATTTTTACTTTAGGTATCGGTTTATCTGGGACACCGAATGGCGCTGAGGTATTAACAGTCAACTTGTTGGATGACGCTGTTTACGATGCAGCGGGCAATGAAGCTGTACCATCTCAAAGTAATAACACAGCAACTTTAAATGACAAAACTGCTCCCACCATATCCTCTGCCGCCTTAGCTGCCAATAACAGTTATATTGATATTACCTTAAGTGAGGCGGCATACAATGCCAATTCTGGCAGCGGCGCATTGGAAGTCGATGACTTTGCATTAACTTTTGCACAAAACAGCGGCAGTGCCACGGCCGTCAGCATCAGCAGCGTAAGGAAAAACAATCATACTGCAGAGAGTAGTGCCGGTGCTTTAGCTGGAGGAGAAACGGTCATTCGGGTATTTTTGAGTATTACCGGTACACCCAGTGGTGTAGAAACGATCACTATTAAACCGGTAGATGCTTCCAGCATTTATGATAAAGTTGGCAATGCCATGGTATCATCCCAGACTACCGGAGCAAAGACATTGAATGACAAATTGGTACCCACAATTACATCTATTTTTCTTGCAGCTGACAATAGTACGATAAAAGTTAATTTTAGTGAGGCGGTATTTAATGCCAATGGTGGCAGTAGTGCACTACAGACCAGCGATTTCGTCTTTTCTATTGCTGGTGGCACAGCAACGCTTACAAGTACGACTCCCAGCAGCATATCCATTAGTGGTAATGCGTATACACTGGGAATCAGCATTTCTGGTTCAGTGGATGGGGATGAAGTATTTGTGGTTAACCCGGTATATAACTCCATTTTTGATGCGGTTGGTAATGAAGCCAGTACATCCCAGAGTAATAATACAGTTACATTGTATGATAAGGTTATTCCCGTAATAACATCGGTAGCATTGGCCTCAGATAACTCTACTATTGCCGTGACGTTTTCTGAAAC